>JAEDLZ010000024.1 GCA_016303265.1 Clostridiales bacterium | reverse complement strand
TTGGTGACTCCTGGGGGATTCGAACCCCCGTAGCCGCCGTGAGAGGGCGGAGTCTTAACCACTTGACCAAGGAGCCGGATAACTGCCCGCTTATATCGCAAAGCGGGCAATGGTAGCGGTAACTAGATTCGAACTAGTGACACTCCGGGTATGAACCGAATGCTCTAGCCAACTGAGCTATACCGCCAAATGCGTCGAACAGTAATTATATTACCACAGGCGGGATATTTTGTCAAGTGTTTTTGAAAAAATTTTTGCCTATTTGAGATAATTTGTTTAAAAGACTTGAAATATGCATATAAATTTGGTATAATATTCAGATAAATGACAATGGGGTGTATATGCGTATACTATATCCATTTTATGCATGAAGGCTAAGGCTTTAAAGCTCTGACAAAGCGGAGGATATTATGAATGGTAATGATAGCAAGCTTAAAATTGCAGGAATAACCGCGGTTTGCACAGCGGCTTCGATGATTCTTATGCTGTGTGCAGTAATTGTGACGCCGCTTGCCTTTGTTTTGGCTTTATGCACATCGGTTATTTCCGCATTTCTTTATATAAGATGCGGAGGGGCGACGGCGTGCATATCCGCCTTGCTTACGGCGCTTTTTATGCTTGCTTTAAGCGGCGGAAACATACAGGTTTTGTTCATTGCCGCTATGGGCTTTGCACCGGGACTTGTGTCGGGATTTTCGCAAAGACGCTGTAATGACTATTATACTTCCTTGATAGGTATATGCACGGCGTTTGCGGTGATGACGGCGGCGCTCATATTTTACAGCGCCGGGCTTACTGAGGGCGGAATTGATGCAATTTTCGGCGCCTCGGCGGAGGCCGTGAAGGAAAGCATGAATGTCGTTGCAAAAACGGAGGGCATCTCTGTTCCCGTAAATTATGGGCAGATTATTGATACAGTTATAATCTATATGAAAATGCTGCTTCCCTCCATGATAATTATATTTTCCATGATTGCAGGATATATTCATATTACTGCGGTGCATTTTTTTGCTGTAAAGGTATCGGGAATATGTACCAATTATGTTCCCTTTGATATGCACAAGGCGCCCAGGCATATGTCTTATATCTATTTCGCTGCAGCTGTAATCCTTATGTTTTTAAACAGCGACGGAAAATATTATGTTATAATGAATAATATAGTTTCGATTTTTGATGCGATAATGGCATTTTGCGGCTTGTCGTTTATTGAGAACAAATTCAGGACCAAACTGAAAATCGGCGTGGTCAGGGCGCTTATTTATGCCGCAGTACTGATAGTTGCCGGAAACTTTGCCATAGAGATTTTATCTATTGCGGGAATGCTGGACAGCTTTGCGGACTTCCGCAAAATAGGAAGGATTGGTGAATAGCCGTGCGGGATAAAAGACTTAAAAGACGAAGAACGGTTATCAAAAAAGTATTTGATATGCGCATTGCCCGTATATTGATTTTTGCGGCGGTTACCGCAGGTATTTTCTGTGTGGGAAAAGGCACAAACAGAAATCTGACAGGGCTTGAAATTATTGCGGCTGTTCTCTATGCGGTACTTGAAATTTATTATACAATAAAGCAAAAGAAGGCGTTTGTCGGATTTCTTGAAAATTTCGATTTCGCATTGAGCGATACTACAGGGGTTTCTCTGGTTAAGTATCCATCGCCGGCGGTCATAATTGACCTGAGCGGTGAAATTAAATGGTATAACGACAATTTTAAAAGATTGGTCGGCGGCAAAGAGGTATTTGGCTGCCGTATACAAAGCCTTATTCCGCAGATTCAGGTTAATAAAATAACGGAAAGCCGGGGCGAATTCGGCTCTGTTATAACAGTGAATGACTGCATTTACGAAATCGAAGCAAGAGTTACGGGCAGAGATGACAGCAACAAGAAGCACAAATTCCTCATTTTATATTTTACCGACAAAACCGATGAGTATACTCTTGCCAGGCTCCGCGAGGAGGAAAAGACCGTTGAGGCAATAGTTATTATCGACAACTATGAGGAGGTTTTAAAGGAAACTCCGGACTCCAATCACGGGAAGATTCTCGGTGAAATCGAGCAGACAATCGGCAAGTGGATTGCGTTGGGTGACGGAACCTTCCGTAAATTTGAAAGAGATAAATTTCTGGTTATATTTGAGCAGAAAAATTTTGAAAAGATTCTGGACGACAAGTTTGAAATACTGAACCAAATAAAAAACATCAATTTTGAAAACCGGATTCCTGTTACAATCAGCATAGGAATAGGTCAGCACGGCGCGTCGCCTAAAGAGAATGACGCCTATGCAAAGTTTGCCATTGATATGGCGCTGGGCAGGGGCGGAGACCAGGTTGTCATAAAGGACGGAGAAACATTCAACTTTTTCGGGGCAAAGAGCCGTGAGGTTGAAAAGCGGACTAAGGTCAAGGCGAGGGTTGTTTCCTTTGCGCTTCGCAAGCTTATCGACAATTCGGGAAAGGTGCTTATAATGGGGCACAAGGCTTGCGATATGGACAGCGTCGGTGCGGCAATAGGCCTTTTCAAGGCGGTTCAAAGCCGCAAACGCAGGGCGTATATCGTGGTGGACAGAGAGAGCAGCAATGCCAAGGAAACCATTGCTGAATTTGAAAAGAAGACAGGCTATGCAGAAGCATTCATAACTCCGCAGCAGGCAATGGATATCCTTGAAAAGGACACGCTTCTTATTGTTGTGGACACCCACCGGCCCTCAATGGTTGAATGTCCCGACCTGCTTCGTCATGCGGACAACATTGTTTTAATTGACCATCACAGAAGAAGCGAGGATTATATAAAGAACACGGCGCTTATGTACCATGAAGCGTATGCGTCATCTACCTGCGAAATGGTTACAGAGATAATCCAGTATATACAGGAAGAGCCAATGCTTGACAAGCAGGAGGCAGAGGCGCTTTATGCGGGAATATTTATGGACACAAACGGTTTTGTCAACAAGGCGGGCGTCAGAACTTTTGAAGCTGCGTCATACCTTAAGAAGATGGGGGTTGACACAATCGAAATCCGGCGCCGGTTCAAATGCGATAAGGATATATTTATAAAAAAGGCAAAAATCATCAGTATGGCGCAAATTTACAGAGAAAATATAGCCATTTCCCTTGTGAGCGACGACGCCCCGGGTTCGCAGGTCATGTGCGCCCAGGCGGCGGATGAACTCCTTGATATAAAAGGAATTGAGGCGGCATTTGTGCTGCTTGAGCGGGGAAATGTTATTTATATAAGCGCAAGATCTCTCGATGAAATAAATGTCCAGATTATAATGGAGAAGCTCGGCGGCGGCGGACATATAACCATTGCGGGAGCGCAGATGGAGAATATGACATTATCCGAAGCGGAGGAAAAGCTTCATTGGGCGATTGACGAGGCGCTTGCAGACAGCTGATAATTAAAGAAAGGAAGATAAAGCTATGAAAGTTATTTTGACACAGGATGTAAAGGCACAAGGGAAAAAAGGCGACCTTATAAATGTAAGCGAGGGCTATGCGAGAAACTTTCTCCTGCCTAAGGGTCTTGCGGTTGAGGCGAGCAAGCAGGCTTTAAATGAGCTTGAAGGCAAGAATGCCGCAAAGCAGTTCCATAAAAATATGGAGGAACAGAAAGCGAAAAATATTGCGGAACGCCTTAAAAATATTACAGTCAGCCTGACAGCAAAGGCAGGCAGCGGCGGAAGGCTTTTCGGTTCGATAACCTCAAAGGATATTGCCGAGGCGCTTGCAGAGCAGCATAAAATTACGGTTGACAAAAGGAAGATTGACCTTCCCGACGGAATAAAAACCTGCGGAGTAACCGAGGTCAGAGTTCAGCTTTATCCGCAAATATACGGAACTTTTAAGGTTTCGGTTACCGAAGAATAGCAGTGCCTTAAAATACCTAAAGAGGCGGACAGTTGTGCGGCAGGAATAAGCCGAGATAAATGCGAAAGGCGCTGCGTTTTGCTTATTCATACCGGTCTGGGCCTCGGAAAGGAAGGTTTAAAGCGATGAAGGAAAATGAAGTAAATGTCAGAGCCGTTCCGTTCAGCCTTGAGGCAGAACAGTCGGTTCTCGGCGCAATGCTGCTGGATAAGGACTGCATCGCCGACGCTATTGAAATTTTGAAAAGCGACGATTTTTATATAGGAAGGAACAAGGAAGTTTTCGAAGCCATATGTGAACTTTATAACCTGAGCCGGCCGACTGACCCCGTTGCTCTTAAGCAGCAGCTCGTATCCAGGGGTACATTTGAAAAAATCGGCGGTATGGATTTTATCATTGAGGTTGCCAACTTTGTTCCGACAACCGGAAATCTCCGGTATTATGCAAAAATCGTTAAGGATAACTCGGTTTTGCGCCGGCTTATTAAAACCGGCGAGGGAATTGCGGAAAGATGTTACAGCGCCGAGGGTGAGATAGAGGATATAATCGGAGCTGCCGAGCAGGAAATTTTGAATATCTCCCAAAGCCGTGAGGCGCAGGGGCCGATACATATCCGCAAATATCTTGGCGAGAGTGTTGAAATTTTGTCGGATTTATCTGAGCAAAAGAGTGATATAACCGGAGTTTCGACAGGCTTTATCGATATAGACAGACGAACGGCGGGGCTTCACGGCTCGGAGCTTATACTGATTGCTGCAAGACCGGGTATGGGTAAAACTACCTTTGCACTTAACATTGCGCAGAATGTGGCGGTTAAAGGGAGAGTTCCCGTGGTTATATTCAGTCTTGAAATGCCGGGAATTCAGCTTGCCAACAGAATGCTTGCCAGCGAGGCTATGGTAAGTTCCGAAAAAATCAAGAAGGGTGACCTTAAGGGTGACGACTGGGATAAAATCGGTGAGGCGGTTGACGCTTTGTCTACGGCGGAAATATATATTGACGATTCTTCAGGTGTGACCATGCCCGAAATTGCGGCGAGATGCCGCCGCCTTAAAGCGGAGAAAAATATCGGACTTGTGGTTATTGACTATATTCAGCTTATGAATTCAAAAACCTCAGACAGACAGCAGGCAATATCCGAAATTTCCCGTTCGATGAAGATTCTTGCGAAGGACCTTGATATACCGGTTATTGCGCTTTCACAGCTTAACCGTGATGTGGAAAAGCGTGACAATAAAGAACCGAAGCTCAGCGATATCAGAGAATCGGGTTCAATCGAGCAGGACGCGGATATGGTTATGATGCTGTCTAGGGAGGGTTATTATAACCCTGAGGCGGAGGAGCCGAACAAAACAAAGTGCTACTTCGCAAAGCACAGAAACGGCGAGGTGGGGGATGAGTACCTGACCTGGCTGGGTGAATTTTTTAAATTTTCCAATTGGAGTGGAGATCGTGAGCATTAGTGCCCAAATAAGGGAAAGGGTTAAAGCTACAATTAAAGAATATGCTATGATAAAGAAGGGCGATAAGGTGTTAATTGCTCTTTCGGGAGGGGCAGATTCGGTTTGCCTTACCCATATACTGTGCGGTCTTTCGGGCGAGATGCATTTTAAGCTCTGTGCGGCGCACTTAAATCACGGCATAAGGGGCGAGGAGGCGGAGCATGACGAGAATTTTGCAAAAACCTTCTGCGATTTGCTGAAGATTCCGTTTGTATCCAAAACCGTTGATATTCCCGAAATTGCGGAGAGAGAAGGCCTGACGGAGGAAGAAGCGGGCAGGAGAGAGCGTTATGCGTTTTTCCGCGAGGTATGCAAAGCCGGCGGACAAACTGTTATCGTAACTGCCCACAATCGTGACGATGCGGCGGAAACAGTTCTTATGCGGATTATCAGAGGCACGGGGACTGATGGACTTGCAGGCATAAAGTTTGTTCGTGAGGACGGGGTCGTAAGACCTCTTCTTAAGGTGAGCAGAGCCGAAATTGAGGAGTATTGCCGTGAGAACTCTCTGAGTTATTGTACGGACAGCACAAACTCGGACAACAGCTATACCCGAAACAGGATAAGGAATGAGCTTATTCCATATATAAAGGAAAATCTTAATCAAAATATTATCGAAGCCCTTGGCAATTTATCTGAAAACGCCAGACGGGACAGTGAATTCCTCGATGGCTACGCAAAAAGGCTTTATGAGCGGATTGGAAGTCCCATGCCCCACAGAAAGCCGGTTGTGCTTCATATTGAGTCGGTTAAAATGGTTGAAGATGCTATTCTTACAAGACTGATTCTGGCTGCCGCGAGAGAGGCTATGGGACCGGAGTTTTGCCTTGAAAAAAAGCATATAGAGGATATTTTGTCTCTTATGGATAAAAATACGGGAGCAATGCTCAATTTGCCGAAGGGTCTTACGGTTTGTGTAAAATACGGATGGCTTGAATTTACGGACAATAACTGTACAGAAATCAAGTCTGCCCCGAAGTATTTCGGAAATGATTATACGGCGGAGATAGAGCCGGGCAACGGGTACAGAATTGAAGGCAGAGGCGGTACGATATATGTTAAGCGCGTCTTGCTTTCGGAATACAAGAAAAGTAAAGGCGATATTCTGCTTGACGAGGATAAGCTTAAAGGCCCGGTGACTCTCAGAAACCGCCGTGAAGGCGACCGTATGGTGGTTTTCCCGGACGGCAGGAGCAAAAAAATAAAGAGTATATTCATAGATATGAAAATTCCCCGTGAAAAACGGGATGATATACCCCTCATATGCTGCGGCAGCTCTGTTGCGGCGATTGTGGGCGGCAGAGTAAGCGAAAAGTATAAAGTTGACAAAAATACTGAAAGGGCGTGGGTGATTTATTATGGTGACAATGGACAAGGTTAGGGTTATGATTTCCGAGGAGGAGATTGCAAAGCGTCTTGACGAAATTGCTGGGGAAATAAACAATGACTATAAGGGCGAAAGTGTAATTTTAATCGGAGTTTTAAAGGGCTCGTTCATGTTCCTTTCGGATCTGGCAAAGAGAATAAAGCTTGATGCGGAGGTCTATTTTATAGAAGCGTCAAGCTACGGTTCGGGGACACAAACCACGGGCGTTGTTAAAATCTCAAAGGATGTAGACAGGGATTTAAAAGGCGAAAATATTATTATTGTGGAAGATATTATTGATACGGGAATTACAATGGACAAAGTGACGCAGCTTCTTCGGGCAAGAGGCGCAAAGAGCGTTAAGCTCTGTGCGTGCCTGAGTAAACCAAGCCGCAGGCGTGTTGATATAAAGATTGATTATCTGGGTTTTGAAGTTCCGGATGAGTTTGTTATCGGCTACGGTCTGGACGCCGACGAAAAGTACAGAAACCTTCCGTATATAGGCGTTGCGGACTGTTAATTGATTTTTATGAATTTCTATTTGCGGCGCCTTAAGGAAAGCTGAGCCTTGCCAAAAAGCCGGATTCGTTGCGCTGCGGATTGGAAATATCTTAATCAGGTTATTTATTTTAGTTATATATTAAGGAAAGGACAGAAAGAATGGAAAAGGAAGTCAGAACAAGATTTGCTCCCAGCCCCACAGGCTATATGCATATCGGAAATTTAAGAACTGCGCTTTATACCTATCTTTTGACAAAATCAAAGGGAGGAAAGTTTATTCTCAGAATAGAGGATACCGACCAGGAGCGGTATGTTGAGGGCGCAACGGATGTTATATTTAAAACGATGAAGGATACGGGGCTTATTCATGACGAGGGCCCGGATATAGGCGGAGAATACGGACCGTATGTTCAAAGCCAAAGAAGAGAGATTTATAAGGAATATGCCGAAAAGCTGGTTGAGCTTGGCGGGGCGTACTATTGCTTTTGTACAAAGGAAAGACTGGACGACCTCCGTGAAAAGCAGGAGGCGGCAAAGGTTCCTACCAGATATGACGGGCTTTGCTCAAGACTTACAAAGGCGGAGGTTGAGGCAAAACTTGCCGCAGGAGAGCCTTATGTAATAAGGCAGAAAATGCCGAGATACGGCAAGACAACATTTCATGATGAGGTGTTCGGAAATATATCCGTTGAAAATGCAATTCTTGACGATAATGTGCTTTTGAAAGCGGACGGGCTCCCCACATATAATTTTGCGAATGTTATAGACGACCATCTTATGCACATAACGCATATTATAAGGGGGTCGGAATATCTTTCGTCAACCCCTAAATATAATCTTTTGTATGAGGCGTTCGGGTGGGAAATACCGACCTATATCCATGTTTCCCCGGTTATGCGTGACGCAACGAAAAAGCTTTCAAAGCGTGACGGCGACGCGTCATACGAGGATTTTATCAAAAAGGGCTATTTAAAAGAGGCAATTGTCAACTATATCGCGCTTCTCGGCTGGTCCCCGGGCGGTGACAGGGAGAAGTATACGCTTGAGGAACTTATTGATATATTTGACATAAAGGGAATAAGCAAATCCCCGGCAATTTTTGATGAGAACAAGCTTGCATGGCTCAACGGCGAATATATAAGAGAGCTTTCCGAGGAGGAATTTCACGAAAAGGCTCTGCCGTGGTATGAGGGGGTTATAACCAACCCGAATATTGACTTAAGAGAGGTTTCGCGCCTGCTTCAGAAAAGGTGCGAAAAGCTTAGCGATATTCCGGAGCAGGTGGACTTTTTCGATAGCCTGCCGGAATATGATATTGATATGTATACTCACAAGAAAATGAAAACAAATCCCGAAAATTCACTTGTTTCTCTGGAGAGGGCTTATGAAGCTTTGGAAAAGGTAGAGGATTGGACTTTTGATAATATTCACGACACGCTTATAAGCCTTGTTTCGGAGCTTGGGGTCAAGAACGGGGTGGTATTGTGGCCTGTCCGCGTTGCGGTTTCGGGCAAGGCGTTTACCCCGGGCGGCGGCGTTGAAATTGCCTATATTTTGGGCAAGGACGAAACGCTTAAGAGAATCAAAATCGGTATAGAAAAATTAAAGTAAGAGGAAGGTAACAAAAATGGATATATCAGCAAAATTTTCAGATAAGGTTAAGCATTTGGAGGCGTCGGCAATCCGTGAAACCTTTAAACTGCTGGCTGACCCTTCAATAATTTCATTTGCCGGCGGAGCGCCGGACCCGGATTTATTCCCCACGGAGGAGCTTGCCGAAATTGCAAAAGATATTCTTCAAAATGAGGGCAAAACCGCCCTCCAGTATGGAGTAACGGAGGGGTATGTTCCGCTTAGGAATTGGGTGAAAGAAAGACTTAAATCTCAGGGTATAGGCGGAGAAAATGACGAAACAATAATAGTAAGCGGCGGTCAGCAGGGCATAGACCTTGCGGCAAAATCCCTGCTCAACGCGGGCGACGGCGTCATTTGCGAGCAGCCCAGCTTTATCGGCGGACTTAACGCATACCGTTCAAATAACGCGGAGCTTTACGGAGTACCCGTTTTGTCCGACGGTATCGATACGGACAGACTTGAGGAAATCTGCAAGGAGCACAGCAATATCAAGGTGCTTTACACGATTGCGACCTTCCAGAATCCGTCAGGGATAACCATGTCCCTTGAAAAAAGGAAGAAAGTGCTTGAACTTGCATCAAAGTACGATTTCATAATCTTTGAAGATAACCCATACGGCGATTTGCGCTTTGCGGGAGAGGATGTTCCTACTCTTAAATCAATGGATAAAGATGGCAGAGTCGTGTATCTGGGCTCTTTCTCCAAAATTTTGTCGCCGGGGCTCCGTTTGGGATATACCTGTGCCGATAAGGCGCTTATGGAGAGAATGATTATATGCAAGCAGGTTGCGGATGTGCATACCAATGTGCTTTCTCAGATGAGTGCATATAACTTTGTAACAAAGTATTCACTTGACGAGCATATCGAAAAGCTTCGCCAGTGTTACGGCAGAAAGTGCAGGCTTATGATAGACTGCATTGAGGAATATTTCCCGAAGTGCGTAACTCATACAAATCCGGAGGGCGGCTTGTTCCTGTTTTGTACCATGCCGGAAGGTTATGACACTAAAGAGATTATGAAAAAGGCGATTGAAAGAAAGGTTGCCTTTGTTCCGGGGTCAAACACTATGATAGACGATAAGGCGGTTTCAAACAGCTTCCGTCTTAACTACTCCGCCTCAAACGAGGAGAATATCAAGGTAGGAATTAAGGCGTTGGGCGAAGTGCTTCACGAAATTGTAGATTAGAAATCGCATACTGATTGAAAGGACGGATATTATGGAAAATACACAGCCCAAAAAGAGAATTCTCAGCGGAATACAGCCATCAGGGGCGCTGACGCTCGGCAATTATGTGGGGGCTTTACGCAATTTTGCGGAGCTCCAGAAGGAAAATGAGTATGAGTGCTTTTATATGATTGCTGATTTACATTCGATAACGGTTAAGCAGGTTCCCAAGGAGCTTCGCAAAAACAGTCTTGACCTTCTCGCACTGTTTTTAGCCTGCGGTCTTGACGGCGAAAAGGACCCGATATTCTATCAATCCCATGTCCCTGCTCATGCGCAGCTGGGATGGGTGCTGGATTGTTGCACCTATTTCGGCGAGCTTTCAAGAATGACCCAGTTCAAGGATAAATCCCGAAAGCACGCCGATAATATAAATGCGGGCTTATTCACATATCCGAGCCTTATGGCGGCAGACATTCTGCTTTATCAGTCGGATTTGGTTCCCGTTGGGCATGACCAGAAGCAGCATCTTGAATTGACCCGCGATATAGCAAACAGGTTCAATAATACATACAGCGACACCTTTAAGGTGCCTGAACCGTATATTCCGAAAATCGGCGCAAAAATTATGAGCCTGCAAAATCCTGCCCAGAAAATGTCCAAATCCGACCCCAATGAAAATTCCTATATCCTGCTTCTCGACCCGATTGACAGGGTTGTCAGCAAGATAAAGAAAGCTGTTACGGATTCCGAAGCCTGCGTAAGGCGAGGCGAAGGCAAGGAGGGCGTTGAAAACCTCATGAGCATATACTCTGCCGCCACAGGCAAAACTATGGACGAAATCGAGAATGAGTTTGCAGGCAGGGGTTACGGGGATTTCAAGGCGGCTGTCGCCGAATCCGTTGTTGAAATCTTAAAGCCTATTCAGGCTAAATATAATGACTTGATTAAAAATAAGGATTATCTTGAAAAGATATACAGAAGCGGTGCGGAGCGGGCAGCCTATGTTGCGAATAAGACCGTAAGCAAGGTATACCGTAAGATTGGATTTATTCAGCCGTAGCAAAAGGCGGTTATTCTGCCCGTAGCCGGGACGACGGTTGTTTTGCGGCTTGTTTCGGGCGTGGGCTGCGGAGAATAGTTCTGCCGGGCAAAATCTTTTTAAAAAGCGCTATATAACGGGGCGAACCCCTTATTATCGGAGGCAAATATGTTTGGAATTACGAATTTAGGAAATTTATATGTCATTCTGGCACTGATTGTGGCTTTTTTGATTTCATTTTCGGCAACTCCTGTTGTCATAGGAATTGCGAAAAAAATCAAAGCGATAGATGTGCCCAAGGATGAAAGAAGAGTTCATAAAAAGCCCATTCCGCTTATCGGCGGGCTTGCGATTTTTTATGGTTTTTTAATAAGCGTTCTTTGCTTCTGCAAAATTGACAGATCGGTAATAGGAATCCTTATCGGTGCGATTATAATTGTAACAACGGGTATTATTGATGATAAATATGACCTGCCGGCAAAATTAAAGCTGCTTATGCAGATTGCGGCGGCAGGAGTTGTTGTTGCCTTTGGCGTTGAAATGGAGTATATCAAAAATCCGTTTACTGACGAGTATATCGTTCTCGGTTGGGCGGCAATTCCCATAACTATAATCTGGATAGTCGGCGTTACCAATGCGGTCAATTTAACTGACGGGCTGGACGGCCTTGCGGCAGGCATATCAACGATAGCCTCCGTAAGTCTTTTGATGCTGATACTGTTTACGGACAACCTTAATCTTGCAATAATGACGGCGGCGGTGGCAGGCGCAGGATTTGGCTTTCTTCCGTATAATTTCAATCCCGCAAAGATATTTATGGGAGATACCGGATCAATGTTTTTAGGATATATACTCGCCTGCATATCGGTCCAGGGACTTATGAAAACCTATACTGTAATTTCATTTGCTGTTCCCATATTGGTTCTCGGTCTTCCGATTTTTGACACACTTTTTGCGATAGTAAGAAGAATCGTAACGGGGCGGCCCATAATGTCGCCGGACAGAGGTCATTTGCATCACAGACTTCTTGATATGGGCTTCAGTCAAAGACAAACCGTTGCAATTCTTTATACGCTTACGGCTATTCTTTGCCTGACGGCGATTGTCATTTTCCTGCAAAACGCAATTCGGGGATTTGTTCTCGTTCTGGCGGTTATAATTATAATTGTGGTTTGTTTTGCGGTTATGGATTACAATGAAGAAAAAACGAAACCGAAAAGGGAGGAGCGAAAAAATGAAAAAAATTAAAGTTATGACAATTTTCGGGACGCGCCCGGAAGCTATAAAGATGGCGCCGCTGATTAAGGAACTTGAGAAAAATGACAAAATAGAGTCCATTGTGTGCGTAACGGCGCAGCACAGGCAAATGCTTGACCAAGTTCTTGAAATTTTTGATATAAAGCCCGACTATGACCTTGACATAATGAAAGAAAGACAGACTTTAATCGGCATAACCACAAGGGTTTTAGAGGGTCTTGACGGCGTTATCAAGGAGGCAAACCCCGACATTGTGTTGGTTCACGGCGATACCTCGACCACCTTTGTCGGCAGTCTTGCGGCATTTTACAACCGGGTAAGCATAGGTCATGTTGAAGCAGGGCTGAGAACCTATGATAAGTATTCTCCATATCCGGAGGAGATGAACAGACGACTTACCGGGGTTATGGCGGATATGCATTTTTCGCCCACAATCAGGAATAAGAATAATCTTCTCCGCGAAAATGTCCCGGAGGAAAATATATATGTAACGGGAAATACGGTCATAGACGCACTTAAAACGACGGTTCGTGATGATTATGAGTTTAAAGATGAAACGCTTAAAAATATGGACTGGTCAAAGCGTGTTATAATAATGACCGCACACCGCCGGGAAAATTTGGGCGAGCCGCTCAAAAATATCTGCCGTGCGGTACGAAGCATTGTGGAAACTCATAAGGATATAGAGGTTGTGTACCCTGTTCACTTAAATCCTGCCGTTCGCGAGGTTGCATTTGACATCTTAGGCAAAACGGACAGGGTTAAGCTTATTGACCCCGTCAATGCGGATGAGCTTCATAACGCAATCAAGCGCAGTTATATGGTAATGACGGACAGCGGCGGACTTCAGGAGGAAGCGCCCTCACTCGGCAAGCCGGTTTTGGTTCTGAGGAACGAAACGGAGCGCCCGGAGGCGGTTGAAGCGGGAACCGTAAAAATAGCGGGCGTTGACTGCGATACAATAGTAAAGATGGCGGGCGAGCTTCTTGAAAGTGAGACGGCTTATAACGAGATGGCGAAGGCCGTCAACCCATACGGGGACGGGCTTGCCTCAAAGCGCATAACAGACGCAATTGTCGAGAAATTTTCAAAATGAGGACGGGCGTTTGACAAACCCTGTAAAATATTATATACTTAACTTTATGAACATATTGATAGAGAACATATGAACGAAAGGTGAGAGAATTATGAAAATAGTATACAGCGATGGAAATGTTGCCGAATGTCCGAAGGAGGACGAGCTTCATATAATTCGTCACACGGCGGCGCACATTATGGCGCAGGCTATAAAAAGACTTTACCCCGAAGCGGATTTTGCATACGGTCCGGCAACGGACAAGGGTTTTTATTATGATGTTGATTTAAACGGGGCAAAGCTGTCGGACGAAGACCTTGACGCCATTGAAAAGGAAATGAAGAAGATTGTCAAGGAAAATCTTCCGATTAAGCCTTTTATTCTCCCGAGAGAAGAGGCAATTGCCTTAATGGAGGAGCGCAAGGAGAAGTATAAGGTTGAGCATATCGGAGACCTTCCCCAAGATGCGGTTATAAGCTTTTATCAGCAGGGCGAATATATTGATATGTGTACAGGCCCTCACCTTTGCTACACAAAGGCCTTAAAGGCGTTTAAAATTATGGGTCAGTCCGGTGCATATTGGAAAAATGACAAGAATAATACCATGCTTACCCGTATAAACGGTATTGCTTTCCCGACCCAGAAGGAACTGGATGATTATCTCGTTCTTTTGGAGGAGGCGGAAAAGCGTGACCACCGCAAAATCGGTAAGGAAATGGGGCTCTTTATGATGAACGACGAGGCTCCCGGATTTCCGTTCTTTCTGCCAAAGGGTATGGCGCTTCGTAATGCCCTCATTGACTACTGGCGGGAAATTCACACAAGAGAAAATTATTCTGAAATTTCGACCCCGCTGATTATGAACAGACACCTGTGGGAAACAAGCGGACACTGGGACCATTATAAGGATAATATGTATTCGACAACCATTGACGATGACACATACTGTGTAAAGCCCATGAACTGTCCGGGCGGAGTGATGGTTTATGCATCGAAGCCTCATAGCTACCGCGAGCTTCCCCTGCGTTTAGGTGAGCTTGGTCTGGTTCACCGTCATGAGCTTAAGGGAGCCCTGCACGGACTGTTCCGCGTTCGCTGCTTTACTCAGGACGACGCTCATATATTTATGCGCCGTGAGCAGATTAAGGATGAGATTATCGGAGTTGTTCATCTTATAAACGAGGTGTACAGCAAGTTCGGATTCAGCTACTTTGTGGAGCTTTCGACCCGTCCGGAGGACAGTATGGGCAGTGATGAGGATTGGGAGGCTGCAACAAACGGACTTAAGGAGGCTTTGGAATCTCTGGAGCTGCCTTATATAATCAATGAGGGTGACGGTGCGTTTTACGGACCTAAGATTGACTTCCATCTGGAGGATTCTTTGGGTAGAACCTGGCAGTGCGGAACAATCCAGCTGGATTTTCAGATGCCGCTTAATTTTGAGCTTGAATATGTGGACGAAAACGGCGAGAAACAGCGTCCGATAATGATTCACCGTGTATGCTTCGGCTCAATAGAAAGATTTATCGGTATACTTACTGAGCATTACGCCGGTAAATTCCCTGTTTGGCTTGCTCCTGTTCAGGCAAAGGTTCTTCTCGTTTCGGAAAAGAGTGCGGAGTATGCAAATGAGGTATATGAAAGACTCCGGGCAGAAGGAATCCGCTGTGAGATAGACGCCAGAAATGAAAAAATCGGCTACATGATAAGAGAGGCTCAGGTTGTTGAGCGTGTTCCATATATGCTGATTATCGGGCAGAGCGAGGTTGAAAACAAAAATGTTTCAATCCGCAGCCGTGACACGGCAGAAACACAAACAATGTCACTTGACGAATTTGCGGCAAAAATAAAAGCTGAAATAAAAGACAGAGTATAAAGTATAAAGAAGAATCACCTCTTGCCCCGGGGCAAGAGGTGATTCTTCTTAAATTATTGACAAATTCCGTCAAAATGTATATAATGATACAGTAATATAATTTATTCTAAGGGGAGAGAAAACATGAAAAAATTTCTGGCGCTTTTAACGGCAATGTGTATGGCGGTTATGGTTCTCGCCGGGTGCGGCAGCAATGCGAAGAAGCACTATAGCACAAAGCTCGGTTTTATTGAAGATTTGTGCAGGGCGATTGATAATGACGATGATGATAAAATCAAGGATATTCAGGACGAGATTAAGGACTGGAAAAAAGAAATTGAAGACAAGTATGATGAGCTGGAAGACTATAGCGATGAATATGAGGACAGTATAGAAGATTTACGGGACGAATATGACGACGACGATTTCTCCGAAGCGTATATCCTTTTGTCTGACGGAATGGAATACTTTTATGAAATAGACGAAGACGCTATATCTGTTTCCGAGGCTAAAAAGATGGTGGATACAGTCTTTGACGCTTTAGAGGATGTTGTAAAGGCTTTGGACGACAGAGATGATGATAAGGCAAAGGATATGGCAAAGGACTTTAAGAAGGACATGAGGGAAATGGCGAAAAAATATGATGAGCAGCGGGATAAATACGAGGACGCTCTTGACGATTTGAGAGATGAATATGACGAAGAAACTGTTTCTAAGGCTTTACGCTATTACAGCGAAGCGTAGTTATCAGAAGCGTAATCATTAAAGAATAGGTACTACATAAAAATTAAGAGACTGCGGCAAAACTATTTTGTTCAAACAGCGATTTGAACAAAATAGTTTTCCAAACCAATGAAAATATCCCCGAAAACAGCCTGAATTTAGCTGTTTTCGGGGGTTATTTCATTTAATGTTTGAATTAGTTTTATCAATGCTTTGTCAAGAGGATATTTTGCCCCCGTCCCTTTTTGTATAAATTATCTCGAAAGATTGCAGAGCTTTAAAATCTCCTCCTGATACGCAAACATTTCCTTTTCATCATCAGGCGTCATATGGTCATAGCCCAGAAGATGAAGAAGGGAGTGAGCGGTGAGAAAGCCAACCTCCCGTTCAAAGGAATGACCGTATTCTTCTGCCTGTTCTTTTGCCCGCTCCAGAGAAATAACAATATCTCCTAAAATGAGTTCGCCGTTTTCCCCGAAGTCGCACTCGTCTTTCATTATATTCCCCTCCTCGTCATATTCAAACAAGGGAAAGGAAAGTACATCGGTTGCCCGGTCAATCCCACGGTGAAGCTTGTTAAGCGCATGAATTTCATCATTGTCAACAAACATAATGCTGATTTCGGAATTATCGTCAAAATTCATATAGTCAAGCCCTGTCTTAAGGACCTTTTTAACAAGCTCCCGAAGCTCTTTTGTAGCTTCAATTTTATTCTGTTCGTTTCTTATACTGACTTTCATATGTTTTTAGGCAGCCGTCTTTTTGCGGTGCGTTCCTTTTCTATACTTTTTTTCTCATAAGCCTTCACAATTTGCTGTACAAGAGGGTGCCGTACAACATCCTTTTCCGTGAGATACATAAATTCAATCCCTTCAATGTTTGTCAGCACGCGCTCGGCGTCCCGCAGTCCCGACTTCTTGTCGCGGGGCAAATCTATCTGAGTAACATCTCCCGTTACGACAATTTTCAACGAAAACCCCATTCGGGTGAGAAACATCTTCATTTGTTCGGGGGTGGTGTTCTGTGCCTCGTCAAGAATTATGAAAGCGTTGTCAAGGGTTCTGCCGCGCATATATGCAAGGGGAGCAACCTCAATAAGTCCCCGTTC
>JAEDLZ010000023.1 GCA_016303265.1 Clostridiales bacterium | reverse complement strand
TGCCTTTAGATGTGGAAATTATTGCTATACCGAGACCCTTTAAAACTCTCGGAAGCTCTTCCTTTGATGCATATATTCTGAGACCCGGTTTACTTACTCTTTTAAGACCGGACAAAACTTTTTGCTTATTCTCAGCATATTTAAGAGTTATTCTTATAATACCCTGTGCGCCGTCCTCAACTGTCTCAACATTTTTTACATAGCCTTCATCAAGAAGAATCTGAGCGATTGCTTTTTTCATGTTTGATGCCGGTATGTCAACTGTCTGATGTCTTGAGTTGTTTGCGTTTCTGATTCTTGTAAGCATGTCTGCTATTGGATCTGTAATTTGCATAATTCATCCTCCTTTTTAGCGGATTTTTTAAGGTCAGTATGGCTATCCGTACTATCCCTTCGGGACTTTGCCTTACGCGGGAGAGTAGCCACTTAACCTTTTTATTTTTATTCTGTCTCCCTTTTCAGGGAATTTTATCGTCTTCCTTAATTTTATTTTACCAGGAAGCCTTTTTCACTCCGGGGATCTGGCCCTTGTAAGCCAATTCACGGAAGCAAATTCTGCAAATTCCAAACTTACGAAGGTAAGCGTGGGGTCTGCCGCAGATTTTACATCTGTTATATTCTCTCGTGGAATACTTCTGATTTCTCTGCTGTTTTATAACCATTGATTTTTTTGCCATGCTTTTTTTAATCCTCCATTCTTACAGAGTCTGGACAAAAATCATTATCTTGCAAACGGTGCGCCCATAAGTGTAAGAAGCTCTCTTGCTTCTTCATCTGTCTGAGCTGTTGTTACGAAGATAATATCCATGCCTCGGATTTTATCAATTTTATCGTAGTCTATTTCAGGGAATATAAGCTGCTCCTTAATTCCCATGGAATAGTTTCCTCTACCGTCAAACGAATTCGGGTTAATTCCTCTGAAGTCACGAACTCTCGGAAGAGCTGCGTTGAACAGTCTGTCAACGAACTCATACATCTTTGAACCTCTGAGTGTAACCTTACAGCCGATGCTCATACCTTCCCTTACTTTGAAGGAAGCGACTGATTTCTTAGCCTTTGTTACTATCGGCTTCTGACCTGTAATTGCTTCCAGATCCGACATTGCGCTGTCAATAGCCTTTGAATTTTCTTTTGCTTCTCCAACGCCTATGTTAACAACTACCTTGTCAAGCTTTGGAATCTGCATAACACTTTTGTAGTCATACTTTTTCATCAATGCGTCTTTGATTTCTTTTGTATAGCGTTCTTCAAGTCTCATATTTCCTTACCTCCTTCCGCTCAATTATTCATCAAATGTTTCTCCGCACTTCTTGCAGTAGCGAACATGAGTACCGTTTTCCAAAACCTTTCGGCCGACTCTTGTTGCAGCTTTGCACTTTGCGCAAACATTCATTACCTTACTTGCATAAATCGGTGTTTCCTGGCTGATTATGCCGCCGGCTTCACCCATTCTGCGGGGCTTCTTGTGCTTAGTTGCCATTGAAACGCCTTCAACGATAACCATACGCTTCTCAGGGTTAACCTTTAAAACTTTCCCCTGCTTGCCCTTATCCTTACCGGAGAGAACGACTACCGTGTCGCCCTTTTTAACATGCATTTTTGTATTCATAATTTCTTATCCTCCTTTCACGGTCGGAATTACTAAAATCCTGAAATCTCAGCGAGTTATAATACTTCCGGAGCAAGAGATAAAATCTTCATATATTCCTTATCCCTAAGCTCTCTTGCTACGGGTCCGAATATACGAGTGCCTCTCGGCGTCTTATCGTCTCTTATGATAACTGCTGCGTTTTCATCAAATCTTATTTTGGAGCCGTCAGCTCTCTTTACGCCCTGAACCGAGCGAACTATAACAGCTTTAACAACATCGCCTTTTTTAACAGCACCGCCGGGTGTTGCTTTTTTTACCGATGCAACTATCACATCGCCGATATTGCCGTATCTTCTGAATGAGCCTCCGAGAACACGGATACACATAAGCTCTTTTGCTCCGCTGTTATCAGCGACTTTTAACAATGTCTGCTGTTGTATCATAATGGATTTCCTCCTATCTTAAAACATTTCGAATTTCAAACCGCTTAAAACTAATTATTTAGCTTTTTCTACGATTTCAACTACTCTCCATCTTTTATCCTTGGAAAGCGGTCTTGTTTCCATAACCTTAACCTTATCGCCTATGCCACATTCATTATTTTCATCGTGTGCCTTGAGCTTATAGGTATTCTTGATGACCTTATTGTAAACAGGGTGCTTAACGCTGTCCTTAACCGCTACAACAACCGTCTTATCCATTTTATCGCTTACAACCTCGCCTACACGGGTTTTGCGATAGTTACGCTCTATACTCATCTAAACACACCTCCTATGAATTGATGTTGGCATTTATGCCTAACTCTTTTTCTTTTAAAATAGTTTTAAGCTTTGCTATATCCTTTTTGACAGCAGGAATTCGCATAGGGTTATCCAACTGATTTGTAGCGTTCTGGAAACGCAGATTGAATAATTCCTCTTTTAATTCCTTTATCTTAGTCATTATTTCCTCTGCAGAAAGGTCTCTGATTTCATTTACTTTCATTAAATTTCACCTTCCGTTTCCTGGTCAGCTTTTCTGACAAACTTACACTTAAGCGGAAGTTTGTGCATAGCAAGACGGAGCGCTTCACGAGCCACCTCTTCACTTACGCCGCCAATTTCAAATAATACTCTGCCCGGCTTTACAACCGCAACCCAGTATTCCGGTGATCCTTTACCGCTACCCATACGAGTTTCAGCAGGTTTCTCCGTAACCGGCTTGTCGGGGAATATTTTTATCCAGACATTACCGCCTCTTTTTGTGTATCTTGTCATTGCTACACGGGCAGCCTCTATCTGATTGCTTGTTATCCACGCCGGACTTGTTGCCATAAGTCCGTATTCGCCGTATACAACTTTATTACCGCGGGAAGCTTTTCCTTTCATTCTTCCGCGCATAACTCTTCTGTATTTTACTCTTTTTGGTGATAACATTATCTTCTTCCTCCTTCCTTAACTTTGGCAGGAGCGTCTTTCTTAGCTTTCTTGCTTTCGGCAAGAACCTCACCTTTGTATATCCAAACCTTAACTCCGAGCTTGCCGTAGGTTGTATTCGCTTCGGCAAATCCGTAGTCAATATCTGCTCTGAGCGTCTGAAGCGGGATTGTCCCCTCATGGTACTGCTCTGTACGGGCAATTTCAGCTCCGCCTACACGACCTGCAACTGCGGTCTTAATTCCCTTTGCGCCCATTTTCATTGTTCTTGACATACACTGCTTCATTGCTTTTCTGAAAGAAATTCTTCTTTCGAGCTGCGACGCAATGTTTTCTGCTACGAGCTGAGCGCTCAAATCGGGAGCCTTTATTTCGATTACATTCAAAATAACTGTCTTGCCTGTAAGCGCCTCAACCTCTTTCTTTAATTTTTCAATTTCACTTCCGCCTTTACCGATGATTATGCCCGGCTTAGCTGCGTGAATGGACAGACGAATCTTGTTTGCGAATTTTTCAATTTCAATCTTATCAACGCCTGCCTGAAAAAGCTTTTTCTTAAGATAAACTCTAAGGTTATAATCTTCTACGAGATTATCGCCGTAATTTTTCTTGTCAGCATACCAGCGTGAATCCCAGTCTTTAATTACGCCAACACGGATACCGTGGGGATTAACTTTCTGACCCATGCTTATTTACCTCCTTTTGGTTTTATTCTTTCTCTGCAACTTTCAATGTGATGTGGCTTGTCTTTTTCTCTATTCTGAATGCACGGCCCTGAGCTCTTGCCTGTATTCTCTTAAGCGTCGGACCCTGGTCTGCGTATACCTCAGAAACATAAAGATTATCCACATTCATATTGTGGTTGTTTTCCGCATTTGCGATTGCGGACTTGAGCAACTTCTCAACTACCGGACTTGCAGCCTTCGGTGTATTCTTGAGAATCCCGAGCGCAACGCCTACCGGCTTATTTCTGATTAAATCTATAACTATGCGTACCTTTCTCGGTGCGATACGCACATGAGTAACTTTAGCTACTGCTTCCATTGCTTTAAGCTCCTTTCTGATAGAGTTTTCAAAACCTCATTTACTTAGAAGTTTTAGCACCTGCATGACCCTTAAAGGTTCTGGTTGGAGCAAACTCTCCAAGCTTATGACCTACCATATCTTCCGTTATATATACCGGAACATGTTTTCTTCCGTCATATACCGCAATGGTATGTCCAACCATTTCAGGGAATATCGTAGATGCTCTTGACCATGTCTTAATAACGACCTTTTCGTTCTTCTCGTTCATAGCTGTAATCTTGCGCATTAAGCTTTCTTCAACGAAAGGTCCTTTTTTAATACTGCGACCCATGAAGTGACCTCCTTAATTATTTTCATGAAAACCATTTCGCCCGGTTTTCAATTATTTCGCATTGCGTCTTTTAACAATAAACTTGTTAGTCTTGTTCTTCTTATCTCTCGTCTTATAACCTAAAGCAGGCTTACCCCAAGGAGTAACCGGGCTCGGTCTGCCGATAGGCGACTTACCTTCACCACCGCCGTGAGGATGGTCGTTCGGGTTCATAACAACACCGCGGACAGTCGGACGGAATCCCATATGACGCTTTCTTCCCGCCTTACCGAGATTGATGTTTTCGTGTTCTCCGTTGCCAACCATTCCGATTGAAGCCCGGCAGTTAAGTCTTACCAAACGAACCTCGCCCGAAGGAAGTCTTACCTGCGCATATCCGTTTTCTTTCGCCATCAGCTGTGCAAAGTTACCTGCACTGCGGACGAGCTGACCGCCTTTTCCGGGGTAAAGCTCTATGTTGTATATCAGAGTACCAACCGGAATATCCTCAAGCAGCAAAGTGTTGCCGGGTTTAATATCTGCGCCCTTGCCGGATACAACCTTATCTCCCTTTTTAAGACCTTCGGGAGCGATTATATATGTTTTTGTGCCGTCCTCATACTGAAGAAGAGCAATATTTGCACTGCGGTTCGGGTCGTATTCGATTGACAAAACCGTTGCATTTACGCCGTCTTTGTTTCTCTTAAAGTCAATAACTCTGTATTTTCTTTTAGCACCGCCGCCACGATGTCTTACAGTGATTCTGCCGTATGAGTTACGGCCAGCCTTACTGTGAAGAGGGCTGAGAAGGGACTTTTCGGGAGCCACCTTATCAATTTCTTCAAAAGTAGAAACTGTCATCTGACGAAGCGAAGGTGTGGTAGGATTATATTTCTTTATTCCCATGTTTACATCTCCTTATCTTCAATATTAACGCTTTCGCATTAAATCGTAAACCGTCGATTAGTTTTCAAAAATCTCGATTGTCTTGCTGTCCGGAGTAAGCTTAACAACAGCCTTTTTCCAAGCGGCTCTTCTGCCCACATGGACGCCCATGCGCTTTTCCTTGCCGTCATAATTGATTGTTGTAACCTTAGAAACCTTAACTTTGAAAATTTCTTCAACAGCCTTTTTAATCTGAATCTTGTTAGCTGCAGGAAGCACCTCAAAGGTGTATTTCTTATCCGCAACCTGATCCATGCTCTGTTCTGTTATAATAGGTCTTACAATAATATCGTGAGCTGTTAAATTCATTATGCGTACACCTCCTCGAGTTTTGTAACCGCATCCTTTAAGATAATACATTTAGTGTGGCTGAGCACCTCATATGTGTTGATTGCACCGACAAATGTTGTGTCAACGCCCTTAATATTTCTTGCTGATAAAACAACATTTTTGTCATTTTCCGGAAGAACAAACAATGCTTTTTCCGTAACGCCGAGATTCTTTAAAACCTCAACAACCTGCTTTGTCTTAACTTCATCAAAACTCATTGCGTCCAGAACGATAAGCTCGTTATCCTCAACCTTTGAAGACAAAGCAGACTTTAAAGCAAGCTTTTTAACTTTCTTGTTGACAGAATAGCTGTAATCTCTGGGCTTTGGACCGAGAGCAACGCCGCCGCCGACCCACTGAGCCGCACGGATACTGCCCTGTCTTGCACGGCCTGTACCTTTCTGTCTCCAAGGCTTGATACCTCCGCCTCGAACTTCGCTGCGTGTCCTTGTGCTCTGTGTGCCCTGTCTTTGGTTTGCGAGATAGTTAACAACAACTTCGTGCATAACATCGCTTCTGACAGCTGCACCGAACACATTTTCACTTAATTCTATATCACCGACTTTATCGCCGTTTATATTATACATAGCTACTGTAGGCATATCTTAAATCCTCCTTTCTGAAATTTAGGCATTTGCCTTAACTGCATTTTTTATAACAAGCAACCCGCCCTTAGGTCCGGGAACTGCACCCTTAACCAAAAGCAAATTGCGCTCTGCGTCAACTTTTACAAGGTCTAAGTTAAGGATTGTTACCTTGTCAACTCCGTAATGACCCGGAAGCTTCTTACCCTTAAACACTCTTGAAGGGGAAGAACAAGCGCCGAGTGAACCGGGAGCTCTGTGGTAATGGCTGCCGTGAGCCATAGGACCTCTGTGGCTGCCCCATCTCTTAACCGAACCCGCAAAGCCGTGACCCTTACTTGTGCCTGTAACATCAACAACTTCACCGGCTTCAAAAACATCTACCTTGATTTCATCGCCAACATTCATATCAGCTGCGCCGTCAAGCTTAAATTCCTTAAGATAACGCTTAACAGGTACGCCTGCTTTGCCGAAATGACCTTTTTCGGGCTTATTGGCCTTCTTTTCCTTCTTGTCCTCAAATCCGACCTGAACTGCGGAATATCCGTCAACTTCATCAGTCTTTTTCTGAACGACCGTACACGGACCTGCTTCGATAACCGTAACAGGAACGAGTGTGCCATCTTCTACAAAAATCTGTGTCATACCAAGCTTTTTGCCTAAGATTGCCTTCTTCATAATTTTTTCCTCCTAATTTTCACGCACATTGGTTTGAATACAAACTTATGCGGGGTTATTGGTTGGCTGCGCCAACATGACCGAATTTTTTGCCTTTACAAACCGAAGCTATATCTTCAGTTCGATATCAACACCTGCCGGCAAGTCAAGGTGCTTTAACGCATCGATAGTTTTTGCTGTAGGAGCCAAAACATCGATAAGTCTTTTGTGAGTTCTCAGCTCAAACTGCTCGCGGCTGTCTTTGTACTTATGAACAGCTCTTAAGATAGTAACGACTTCCTTCCTTGTGGGAAGCGGAATCGGTCCTGAAACCTTAGCTCCTGTTCTTTTAGCAGTCTCCACGATTTTCTCGGCGCTCTGGTCAACGAGATTGTGGTCGTAAGCCTTAAGTCTGATTCTGATTTTTTCTGCTGCCATTCTTAACCCTCCTTAAAAATTTCCGAGCAGCTTCTTCGTACCTGCTCTCTTTTTAATCCGCTGTGCCGGGCGTTTCTCACAGCTATATAACAAAACCCGAAACAAATAAACCCGTGGGTTTGCGGTTTCGGGGCAACAGACATAAACATCCTCAAGGACGACAGCATACCGTCCTCAGGGAAATTTTCCTCTGTATTTAATTGGAAGTGACCTTTCCGCCCGCTTTTAAAAACCGGACAATCTCCTCCGAAATTTCCAAACTCGCACCGTTTTGGGCGGTTTGCCACCTCCGGAATCATCGTAATGTCTTTGTCACACTTGACCATTATACTATAATTATTTCTAAAAATCAAGTCTTTTTTGAAAATTTTTACTTATTTTTCGGCGTAAAACCGCCATTTGCCGGCTTTTTTCAAAAAAACAGGGCAATTTTGCCCTGTTTTTTGTTTATTTTGCATATAATTTCTCGCAAAATTACTTAAAATTTCGTAAGTTATGCCTTCTTCATTTTTCCGCAGATACTGTAAAAACGACAGTATTGGCAGGCATTATACCCGTTTTTCAGATAAGGCTTTATGCTTATATCTCCGCTGACAATCTTAAATGCCGTTTCCTCGACCTTTTCTTCTGCGCTTTCGATTCGCCTTTTCATTTCAGCGCTGTCTGTTTTTTCCTTGGGGATGTAGCTTACTTCGCCCTTTTGCATAGCTCTCCTGTCCATTTCTCCTATAATTGCCGCATCATCTGTCACTATGCCGCTGACTTCTATTTTCTTTCTGCGCTCCCGTTTAATTTCCTCCTCGTCATCGGATTTAACGGTCAGTATAGGGTCAGTCATATGAACATACATTATGCCCGACGGATTCGCCTTAAGATTTTTGCACGCCGCTCCGGCATAAACAAGGGGCTGAATCTGAACTCCTGCATCCTCAAGCTCCTGATGAGTTGTTTTCGCCGAGGATTTGTAATCCACCACATTGACATACTTTTCCCCGTTTATCTCAGCCATGTCCACCCTGTCAATTGAGCCCTCAAGTTCTGCACAAGCTCCGTCCCCCAAGTCAATCTTCATCCCGGAAAAAATCCCGTCTCCTCCTATTCTGACTTCAAAGCCGTACGGCCGGTATGCGCTGTTTGCATAAAAATTGACGATTTCCCACGCCGTTGCCGACGCCACGGCCTGAAGTCTCAGCACAACATATCTGTAATAGGGTGAAGTTTCGTAGAGCAGCTCGTCAATCTCCCTTGCGCATTTGTCGGCTATCTCCGCAACCCTTGATTTACATTCCTCGTATGTAACCTTTGAATAATCCGCATCGCTCCGTTTAAGCTCCTTAAGATAGCGGCACATGGTTTCGTGCAGAACCGTTCCTAAGCTGTTCGCCTCAAAGCCCGCCTCGGTGCGCTCCTTAACCAGCAGCCCGTAATTCAAGAAATAAGCGAAAGCGCAGGCATTGTACTTTTCTATCTTCGACACGCTCAGCATAAGCTTTTTACCGTATAATTCACGGGCCTGCGCCGGCGAAAGGCTTGTGTCCGGCGAATAGCTTCTCACAGAATCTTCAAACCGCTTCAGTTCCTCTCTCATTTCCTCATCGCCGATAAAATAATCGTATATAATTCTGTCCTGTCTGCTCAGCCTGTCTATATTGCCTTTAGATGCCGCAAGAGCGCCCAAAAGGCTTTTAAAAATCACATTGCGACTGTCTGCCGCGGCTTCGCCGGATTCCGTAACGGCAGTTATATTGGGAAATATTTTGCAGATTCTCTCTGCGATTTCCGATTTCCGTACCGCCTTGCCCTCCTTGTCCCCCATCGGCACCGAGAGGTACAGCTTTTCCCTTGCCGCGGTTAAAACATTATAAATAAGCACCTGCTCCTCGCGGCGCTTGACCTCTGCTGTCGGGGCAAGTTCCACGCCTGCTGCGCAAAGCTCGTTTCGCTCACTGTCGGAGAGCATCCCATCCTCTATGTATCCTTTCGGGAACACTCCGTCCGTCATGCCGAGGACAATAACTATTTTTGCATTGGATTTACGGAAGGTATCAATCTCCGCAAAGGTCACCTGGTCTGCCGTCGGCGGTACAATGCTGACCGTCACCTCGTCGCAGGCAGCCCTTATCACCTCAAGGAATTTCCCGTAGGTTATACAGTCGCCGCCCATGCACTGTTCCATCTGGGATATGACCGACGAGAAAGCGTTCCACGCTCTCGAATACTCCATGGCAACGGCCGCCTTTCCCTCCCGGTTAAGACGGTCAACCTTTTCGCTCATGATTTTGTCAATCTCTTCGCTTCGCATCCAATCAAGGAGGGCGCCGCAAATATCTCTGACGGTTTTTCTGCCCTTTAAGCTTTGCCCGAGCTTTTGCACGGAATTCACCGTATATCGTTTAACCTTATTGACCGTTTCGAGGGAAATCCGCTTTTTGTCAGGATTATATTGCCAGTCTTCCTCGCTGTTCCAGTACTTGTGGCTGATATTTGAGGCAAGAATATAGTTTTCGAAAACATCTGCCTCGGCTCTTGTATAATTTCTGTTATCGAACCTGACAATGGGCATAATCCTCTCGCACGAAAACCCGTATGCCAGGATTTCCGTTGCGGCAAGAATCTTTCTCACAAAAGGATTTCGACCCAGACTCTTTTTTTCGTTTAAGAAGCAGTTTATTTTATATTCTTCAAATACCGCTTTCATTGCGGCACGGTAGCTTTCACAGTTTCGGGCAAGAATAAGGAAGTCGCAAAAACGGCAGTCCGACTTCCTGCACAGTTCCGAAATAATTTCCGCACAGCGGCGAACCTCATCATACCCGTCCTTTGCCGACACCACAAAAATATTATGAGTTTCTTCCTTATATATATTGTCGGAATATCTGAAATAATTATTTTTCAAAAATGCAAGCTCCGCATTATCTTTGAATTTGGCCTCACCCCCAAGAAATTTTATTTCGCCGACAGATATATTGACGCTTCGGGCGTCATCTTTAAGTATATTCCATGTATTTACTGCCGAGACAAAAATTCCGTCTGATTTTGCGATGGTATCGGTACAGAGAAAAACCGTTACCTCTGCCGACCTCATAAGTTCCGAAATCGCCGTGTGCTCAACGGGAGTGAAGCTTTTAAAGCCGTAAACAAATACCTCTCCGTCAAACAAACCGCTCCTTGAAATTCCCGGCATCGCCTTTACTAGATTTTCCTCAGCGTCGGAATATTTTCCGCTTATAAGACGGTCATATTCCTCATACATCATTGCAATGTCTGAAATTTTCAGTTTAAGCTCCTCTATCTCCGTCTTTTCTGCGGCAAGTGAAAGCGCCTGCGCCGTTACCCCGTACCGTTTAAGTTCACTTATAAGGTTGGCAACCATTTGGGCAAAACCCTTCTGATGTACATTCCGATGATAATATTTTAGCTTTTTTTCAAGATTCTGCATGGTTTTCTGCACAACAAATATTTTTCCGGCATTGTCGATATATTTCATGCGCAAAGGTCCGCACTCGGAAAACACCATGTTCGAAATTCTTGAAAAAGTCAGCACCTCCACGCTCAGCTGCGAGGACAGCCCCAGGCGTTTTATCATTTCACCCTCAGTATCCATTGACGCCTGTTCGGGCACAAGAATGAAGGATTTTATTTTATTATCCGTATTCCTGCAAATTTTTTCATACATATATTCGGTTTTTCCGGAGCCTGCCGCTCCGTAAACTAAGTTCAACATAATATCACCTATGCTAAGTTTAACACAGTATCTTAATTTTTGCAACCAAAATGTTGTTTCTGTTTCGCCCCAAAACACGGCTGATAATAAATAAAAGAAAACAGTCATAGCCGCGAAACGAAAACTCCCTAAGCGGCGGCAAAACTTTGCCGCCGCTTAGGGAATTTGCTCTACTATTTCAGTATTTAAGCTTCGTTTTCGCGGTTCGTTTGATTTAAGCCTTTTACAGCATTGGGGCGAAAATACGAACAACAGCACGGATAAATCTTTGAATCAAGCTTGTTTTAAGGTCATCCGGCGTCACCTTGATACTTTTTTCAAAGGTAGCCTCAATGTCACTTTTTATGCTGCCGATGGATTCACATTTATACATCCATATACCGTTTTCAAAGTGATGCACCAGGCTTCTGTAATCGAGGTTTATGGTTCCTATCATTGCATATTCGTCATCGGCAATATAAGATTTCGCATGGATAAATCCCGGTTCGTACTCATAAATATGCACTCCGGCATCCATAAGCCGTTTATAGAAGCTTCGCGTCATGCCGAATATCAGCTTTTTGTCGGGAATATGCGGAACAATAATTCTTACATCCACCCCGCGGATAGCTGCGTTCTCAATGCTTAAGCACAGGTCATTATCAATTACGAGGTACGGCGTTGTCATATACATATAGCGCGTGGCGCTGTTTAATATACTCTGAATAACGCTTTTGCCGACTCTGCGTACATAAAGAGGACGAGGTCCGTCGCCGAAGGGAATCATATATCCCTCCTCTTTGATTTCACTCTGCGCCGGGAACAGCTCTGCCCTTATTTCCGGCATTTTCCTGACATTGATTCCGAAGTCAATAAGGAATAATTTTGTCAATTCCCACACAGCTTCCCCCTCAATCCGTATGCCCGTATCCTTCCAGTGTCCGTGTTTTTCGTATTCGTTTATATATTCGTCTGCGAGATTTATTCCTCCGGTATAACCCACCTTACCGTCAATTACGGTAATTTTGCGGTGGCTTCGGTTGTTAAATTCGCTGTCGGCATGCCCTTTCAGTCTTGAAAACGGAGTTGCTTCAATACCGTAGGCTTTAAGAGTTTTCCAATAATCCCCCGGCAATGTCATCATGCACCCAATGTCGTCATAAACGACCTTAACATCTACGCCCTCAGAGGCTTTAATCTTCAAAATATCCAGTACGGAATTCCAAAACTTACCTTCCTCAATAATGAAGTATTCCATATAAATAAACTTTTCAGCCCTGCCTAAATCATCAAGAAGCCGAGGATACATATCCTCCCCTAACGGGAAGTAAGTCTGCTTTGTATCGGTAAACAGGTGCGCCTCCGCAATGCTGCACAGCATTTTTGCCTGAGATGCAGCAAGCGGATTCTCACCGTGCATTTTTTCAAACAGTGCGCTGTCATCCTTGTGATACGCGTTGTCCTTCAGAGCGTTCAGCCGTTTGACATACTTGCGCTTCAGCTTGCGGGAATAAAATATGAAATAAAGCATAAATCCGACAATCGGCAAAATTATTACAAATAAAAGCCACGGTACCTTGTAATCAGGGTTATCGTCCGAGGCAATGATTTTTATAACGCAAGCGCCCTCTGTTACAAAGCAAAGAATATAAAACCACGACACATAATAGGAAAGCGCTATTACAATTCCGATAATCGTCCCCACTTCCAATACCGTAATAAGCATAGCGAGGATATATCGGAACGGAATGTAATTATATTCCCGTTCCACCTCTTTATCTTTTACATGATACCGTAATATTCGTTTCATAACGCCACCCCTGAAATACCGAAAGCCAAAACGGGATTTTGCCGCCCCTCCTTTCGGTTTTCTCATTCTTTTGTTTTTGCCGTGTGCCCTTTCCGTCGCTTCCTTGTAACGCTTTTTGGATTTTCTGAGGCTCCGCCTTTTTTCGAGAGCTTGCCAATACCCTTTTCGCCCGGATTGTTATATATACGGTTCGGACAGCAGGGTAATCTAACGGTTATTTTTCTCATATTTATACAAATATCCTAACACAAAACAGATGCCGCTGTCAAGATTTAATACCGCTTTTTCCTTTTTCTGCCGTCTGTGCATTTTTCTACAGCCGCAAAAAGGGAGTGCAGTAAAGCCGCACTCCCTTTTTTACCTCGAAATTACCGTACCTATCTGAAATCATTTTTGACGGTACGACGCATCATCCGTTTATTTATTAAAATTGCAAATATTAAACAATTCCGTGAGCCATCATTGCATCCGCAACCTTCTTAAAGCCTGCAATGTTTGCGCCTGCAACAAAATTGCCTGCCATGCCGTATTCAGCAGCGGCATCGCGGGAATTTCTGTAGATGTTAACCATAATATCGTGAAGCTTTGCGTCAACCTCTTCAAATGTCCAGCTGTATCTCATACTGTTCTGGCTCATTTCAAGAGCAGAAGTTGCAACACCGCCGGCGTTGGCAGCCTTAGCAGGTCCGAACAGAACGCCGCCGGACTGGAATACCTCAACAGCCTCGGGAGTTGACGGCATATTAGCGCCTTCAGCTACTGCGAAACAGCCGTTCTTAACAAGGATTTCGGCAGATTCTTTATTGATTTCATTCTGCGTTGCGCAGGGAAGGGCAATATCACAGGGAATTGTCCATATACCGCTGCAGCCTTCATGATATTCAGCCTCAGGGTGAATATTTACATACTCTTTGATTCTCTTGCGTTCAACTTCCTTGAGCTGCTTAATTGCCGCAAGGTCAACGCCGTTCTTATCATAAATATAGCCGTTGGAATCGCTGAGAGCTACAACCTTACCGCCGAGAGCAGTTGCCTTTTCCGTTGCATAAATAGCAACATTTCCGCTTCCGGAAATAACAACCGTTGCACCCTCAAAGGATTTTCCTGCGTCCTTTAACATCTCGTCCGTGAAGTAGCAAAGACCGTAGCCCGTTGCTTCCGTACGGGCAAGTGAACCGCCGTAAGTAAGCCCCTTCCCTGTCAGAACGCCTGTAAATTCGTTGCGAAGTCTTTTGTACTGACCGTACATATAGCCTATTTCTCTTCCGCCTACACCGATGTCACCTGCCGGGACATCCGTGTCTGCGCCGATATGCTTTGAAAGCTCTGTCATAAAGCTCTGGCAGAACTTCATAACCTCATTGTCGCTCTTACCCTTCGGGTCAAAGTCGCTTCCGCCCTTGCCGCCGCCTATGGGAAGACCTGTAAGTGAATTTTTGAAAATCTGCTCAAAGCCTAAGAATTTGATAATTCCCAGATAAACGGACGGGTGAAATCTCAAACCGCCCTTATAAGGACCGATTGCGCTGTTGAACTGAACACGGAAGCCGCGGTTGACCTGAACATTGCCCTTATCGTCAACCCACGGAACTCTAAAGGTTATAACCCTTTCCGGTTCAACAAGTCTTTCAATAAGACCCGCCTTCTCATATTCGGGGTGAGCCTCTATAACAGGCTCAAGTGATTCAAGAACTTCTCTTACTGCCTGATGAAATTCAGGTTCAGCAGGATTTCTCTTGATGACGGTTTCCATAACACCGTTAAGATAAGCATTTTTAAACATTTCTTTTCCTCTTTCCTGCCGCGTACGGCAATTTAACATTTCACTGATAATTTTTATTTTACCACAGCGCATCTCCATTGTAAAGTATATATTTTAATATAATTGCTGTACATTGACAAATATAGCAAGCCATGGTATACTGAGCAGGGTGGTTTTATGGAATTATTACAGCTTAAATACTTTGTTCACGCGGCGGAAACGGAGAACTTCTCACATACCGCAAAATTTTTCGGCGTGCCGCCGTCTACGGTTTCCCAAACCGTAAAGCGGCTTGAGGACGAGCTGGGGGCTTCGCTCTTTGACCGCAGCAAAAACACGCTTACGCTGAATGAAAACGGCAGAAATTTTAAACGGGAAATTTCCGCCGCTCTGACGCACATAAGCAACGCCTTAGACCTGCTTATAAGCCGCGACGAGTGCACCTTTGGCGAAATACGGCTTTTGGTTCTTGCCGACAGGCGTATCGTTGCAAAAAAAATATCCGAATTTAAGTCAAAATTTCCCAGTATCAGTTTTTTGATTGAGCACAGCGCTCCGCAAAATGACTATCACAATTTTGACCTTATAATCGGAGAGGGTTCTCCCGACTTTGAAGGATTTTCCAAAACCCTTTATTTGAAGGAGCATATTCTTCTTGCCCTTTCAAAGAAAAATCCCCTTTCTGAAAAGGAGGAGCTTTCTGTTTCCGACCTTAAATCCTCCGATTTTATAACTATGCCAATGGGCAACAGCCTTTACAGAATAACCAATATAGCTTGCGGCAGCGCCGGCTTTAAGCCGAATATTGTTATAAAATGCGACGATTTGTTCTATCTGCGTCAGTATGTTGATATGGATTTCGGAGTCGCCTTCGTTCCCGAATTTTCGCAAGCGGGTCAGTTTGGCGAAAATACGGTTTTAAAGCATCTTTCAGACTTCTCCTTTGTACGGGAAACCTTTATTTATCACAGTCCCCGCCGTCCCATCGGTCGGGCCGCCGCCGCTTTTAAGGATTTTTTGCTTAAATAAAGGCAGTCTGCGGCAAATATACCGCAACTTTTAATACAATAAAATATACCGCAGGCCAAAGGTCTGCGGTATATTTTATTTCATTATTTATATTGAAAAGTCCTTCGAAATACTTGACATTTCAGATAATTTGGTATAAAATTCATACTGATAACGAAAGGGTGGACTTTTATGTTGCTTGCCATTGATATAGGAAACACAAATATTGTTCTTGGTGGATTTTCGGAGGACAAGCTTGAGTTTGTTGCCCGAATTGCAACAGATGCCACCAAAACCGAGGACGAATATGCCACAAAAATCAAAAGCATCTTAACCCTCCACGATGTTGATAAAAGGGCGGTTCAAGGGGCGATTATTTCTTCCGTTGTTCCTCCTCTTAACACAATTTTTAGGTGTGCGGTTAAAACCGTTTACGGAATTAACCCCATAATGGTAGGACCCGGGATTAAAACAGGAATAAATATCCACTGTGATGACCCCTCCTCTGTCGGAGCCGACCTTATCTGCGGCTGTGTTGCGGCTCATCATATTTATGGAAGTCCTTCGCTTATTATTGATATGGGGACGGCAACTAAATTTATGTTGGTTGACAAAAGCGGAGCATTTACAGGCGCATCTATTATCCCCGGTGTTAATGTCGCCCTGAAGGCTCTTGCTTCAGCCACTGCACAGCTTCCTCAAATCAGTTTGGAGGCGCCTAAATCCGTTATCGGGAAAAATACTGCAGACTGTATGCGTTCAGGTGCGGTTTTCGGTAACGCAAGTATGATTGACGGAATGATTGACCGTTTCAATGAGGAAATGGGCGATATCCTCCCTGTTTATGCAACAGGCGGAATTGCACCAATGATTATACCTTATTGCAAGCATGAAATCACTCTTAACGAAAACCTCATTTTAGAGGGGTTAAATATTTTATATAAGAAAAATAATAAATGAAAAAGGAGATTTAATCTCCAAATAAAAATTATGCGTTGTATCATTTTCAAATGAACGACAGCAAGGAGGATTTTTATGGATACCAAAAACAAAATATCAACCAAAGCCCTGGTTATGGCGGCATTGCTCACGGCAATAGTGGTGGTGCTTCAGTATATGGGTGCCTTTATCAAGTTTGGACCTTTCTCCATTTCCTTGGTTTTAGTGCCTATCGTCATAGGTGCGGCGACCTGCGGACCTATGGTTGGAGCGTGGCTCGGCTTCATCTTTGGCTTTGTGGTGTTAATCAGCGGTGATGCAGGAGTTTTTCTTGCAATCAACCCGCTTGGAACAATCGCAACTGTTCTTTTAAAGGGAATTGCCTGCGGTCTGTGTTCGGCATTTGTTTACAAATGGCTTAGCCGGTTTAATAAATACATAGCCGTTGCGGTTTCGGCTATCGTTTGCCCTGTTGTTAATACAGGAGTTTTCTTAATCGGCTGTCTTTTATTCTTCATGGAAGCGGTTTCACAATGGGCAGGCGGCGGAAATGTTTTTAATTACATGATTGTCGGCTTGGTTGGAGTTAACTTCCTTATTGAGCTTGTAATAAATGTTGTTT
>JAEDLZ010000139.1 GCA_016303265.1 Clostridiales bacterium | reverse complement strand
AGTTAAACGGAAAGACCGTTGCCATTATCGGTTACGGCTCACAGGGTCACGCTCATGCACTAAACCTTAAAGACAGCGGTGTGGATGTAATCGTAGGCCTTTATGAGGGAAGCAAGAGCTGGGCAAAGGCAGAATCACAGGGACTTAAGGTTATGACCTCTGCCGACGCTGCAAAGAATGCGGATATAATAATGATACTTATAAATGATGAAAAGCAGGCAAAGCTCTATAAGGAGAGCATAGAGCCCCATCTTACAGAAGGCAAAACATTGGCATTTGCGCACGGATTTAACATTCACTTCGGTTGTATTAAGCCGCCGAAGAATGTAAATGTTATCATGATTGCGCCTAAAGGACCGGGTCACACTGTAAGAAGCGAATATCAGGCAGGCAAAGGAGTGCCGTGTCTTATCGCCGTTGAGCAGGACGCAACAGGCGACGCTCTTGATATAGGACTTGCATACGCTCTTGGTATAGGCGGCGCAAGAGCGGGCGTACTTGAAACTACATTCCGTACGGAAACCGAAACAGATTTGTTCGGTGAGCAGGCTGTTCTTTGCGGCGGAGTATGCGCTCTTATGCAGGCAGGCTTTGAAACATTGGTTGAGGCCGGCTATGACCCGAGAAACGCATATTTTGAATGTATCCATGAAATGAAGCTCATTGTTGACCTTATATATCAGAGCGGATTCAAAGGCATGAGATATTCCATTTCAAATACTGCTGAATACGGCGATTATGTAACAGGTCCGAAAATTATAACAGAAGAAACAAAGAAGACGATGAAGAAAATTTTGAAGGACATTCAGGACGGTTCCTTTGCAAAAGAGTTCCTTTTGGATATGTCGGACGCAGGCAGCCAGGTACACTTCAATGCAATGCGCAAGATTGCTTCAGAGCATCCGTCTGAGGTTGTAGGCGAAGAAATCCGCAAGCTGTACAGCTGGAACGGCGAGGACAAGCTTATAAATAACTAATCCGGAGGCTCTTATGAATAGTGACAAATTAAAAGAAGGAATGCAAAATGCACCGCACAGGGCGCTTTACCATGCACTTGGCATGACCGAGGAAGAAATCAAAAGACCTCTTGTGGGAATTGTAAGCTCATATAATGAAATTGTGCCGGGGCATATGAATATTGACAAAATTACGGAGGCGGTAAGGCTTGGCGTAGCTATGGCGGGAGGAACACCTGTTGTGTTTCCCGCAATAGCGGTCTGCGACGGAATTGCCATGGGACATAAGGGTATGAAATATTCGCTTGTTACCCGTGACCTTATTGCAGATTCAACGGAGGCGATGACCTTAGCACATGGTTTTGACGCTCTTGTTATGGTGCCTAACTGTGACAAAAATGTGCCGGGCTTGCTTATGGCGGCGGCACGCCTTAATGTGCCAACGGTTTTTGTCAGCGGCGGACCGATGCTTGCAGGCCGTATTGACGGCAGAAAGATAAGTTTTTCTTCCATTTCGGAGGCTGTCGGACAGTATAATGCCGGCAAAATAGATGAAGAGAAGTTAAAGGAGTATGAATGTAAGACCTGCCCTACCTGCGGTTCCTGTTCCGGTATGTATACGGCAAATTCCATGAACTGCTTGACAGAGGTTTTGGGAATGGGTCTTAAAGGCAACGGAACTATCCCTGCGGTGTATTCTCAGAGAATAGAACTGGCAAAACACGCAGGCATGGCCGTTATGGAAATGCTTAAAAGAGATATCCGTCCAAGAGATATAATGACAGAGGATGCGTTTACCAATGCGATTACGGTGGATATGGCACTTGGCTGTTCTACGAACAGTATGCTCCATTTGCCTGCCATTGCCCATGAGTGCGGCATTGAAATAAATCTGGATATAGCAAACAAAATAAGCGAAAAGACGCCGAATCTTTGTCATCTTGCCCCGGCAGGCGCGACATATATTGAGGAGCTTAACGAGGCGGGCGGAGTATACGCCGTGATGAATGAGCTTTCAAAGAAAAATCTTATTCATACGGAGTGTATTACAGTTACAGGCAGGACGGTTGGAGAGAATATCAAAGACTGCGTAAATCTAAATCATGATGTAATACGACCCATAGAGAATCCCTACAGCGAAACCGGGGGAATCGCCGTGCTCCGCGGAAATCTTGCCCCTGACGGAAGTGTTGTAAAACGTTCTGCGGTGGCGAGCGAGATGCTTGTACATGAAGGTCCTGCCAAGGTGTTTGACAGCGAGGAAGAGGCACAGGCGGCTATAAATTCAGGCAAGATTGTGCCCGGAGATGTTGTCGTTATAAGGTATGAGGGACCCAAAGGCGGACCCGGTATGCGTGAAATGCTTAACCCCACATCGGCAATTATGGGCATGGGTCTTGGAAACAGCGTTGCTCTCATTACCGATGGGCGGTTCAGCGGCGCAACAAGAGGTGCGTGTGTCGGCCATGTTTCGCCGGAGGCTGCCAGCGGAGGACTTATCGGAGTGGTTAAGGACGGCGATATAATCAGCATAAATATCCCCGAAAATAAATTGGAATTAAAGGTAGACGAGAGCGAAATTAAGGAACGAATGAAGAATTTTGTTCCTAAGCAGAAGCCTCTTTCGGGCTATCTTAAACGCTATGCGGCGCTTGTTTCAAGCGGCGCCGAGGGTGCAATACTTAATTAAGGTTATGATAAAATGAGTAATGAATTTATCAAAAATTTGTCTGTTGAGCTTCATTCTCTTACGGTTTTTCGTGCATTATTAAATGACGGGGTAATGAAATCCATGTTAAAATTCCTTGATGTCAGCCAAAAGGGAAGCATAGAGGAAAAGGTGGATGCATATTCCGAATATCTTGCAAAGCTATATGCTGCCGGGTATGACAGCATTGCCAAATATATCCGTGACGCTGTTAATAACGACGAAAACATATATACCGTGGGAGTGGGCGCAGAAAGAGAGATTCCGCAAAAAATACGGGAAAGCGTAGAGAGAGAACTGACTGTTTTGCAAAAGGCTGCAAACCTTAGGCCCGGCGATTTAACGGACTTTATAGGTTCGGACTGCGCATTGTCAGGATGGAATGAGGAGAACATCGACATTAAAAATTCCTATTCCTACCACACTCAAAATATAGGTAAGTACGGCTATGGAATGTATGAAAAATACCGTATGTTCTACATTGATAACGCCTCAAGAATTGTGCCGGTGGTTAATCCGGATACAGTACGGCTTTGTGAACTTAAGCGCTATGAATACGAGAGAGGTATCGTTTTAAATAACACGAAAGCACTGGTTGAGGGGAAGCCCGCGGCAAACATTCTGCTTTCAGGTGATGCGGGAACGGGTAAATCTTCAACAATAAAGGCGGTTGTTAATGAGCTTGCGGACG
>JAEDLZ010000138.1 GCA_016303265.1 Clostridiales bacterium | reverse complement strand
GCTTTTAAGGTTATGAGCATTCCTATGTTTGCGGTAATTAAAAACGGACAGGTTACAGACAGTTTAATCGGAGCAAGACCAAAAGAGGATTTGGAGGTGCTCATTAAATGAGTTTATTAAATATGTTTAAGAGAACAGATATAAATGCCGGTGTTGATGAATTTCGTAACACTCAGGGCGCTGTTTTACTTGATGTCAGAACTAAAGAGGAATATAATGACGGGCATATTGAGGGAAGCATTAATATTCCTCTCCAAAATATTTACTCGGTGCAAACAGTCATTACTGATTTGGACAAGCCCGTTTTTGTTCATTGCCTGAGTGGCGGAAGAAGTGCACAGGCAACATCTATATTAAAGTCAATGGGATATAAGAATGTAGAGAATATTGGCGGTATCAGTAGTTTTCGTGGTGAGATAGTGAGGTGATCTTATGAAAATTGTAATAGTAGGCGGAGTTGCAGGCGGTGCTACTGCCGCAACAAGATTAAGACGGTTAGATGAAAAGGCAGATATTACCATTTTTGAACGCTCCGGTTTTATATCCTATGCGAACTGCGGTTTGCCATATTATATCGGTGGAGTAATTGAGGACGAAGAAGAACTTACTTTGCAGACTCCAAATAACTTTTGGAACAGATTTCGTATAAAGGTAAATGTTCGTCACGAGGTAACCTCAATCAATACTGACAGAAAGACAGTTACTGTTCATAATCTTGAAACTGACGATATATTTGAGGATACATATGATAAATTGATTTTATCCCCCGGTGCAAAACCCGTTATGCCCAATTTAACCGGTATAGACAGCGATAATGTTTTTACACTCCGAACGGTTGAAGATACACTCAAAATTCATCGCTTCGTAGAAACAACCAAACCAAGGACAGCTGTTATGGTAGGTGGCGGATTTATCGGTCTTGAAATGGCTGAAAATCTATCGGAACTCGGTATCAAGGTCACAGTTGTGCAGCGTGGAAATCAACTTATGAACACTTTGGATTATGACATGGCAACAATGATACACAGCAAACTTCGGTCAAAAGGCTTGAGTTTGAAATTAAACGCTGATGTAACCGGCTTTGAAGAAAAAGATGATGGCGTTTCTGTTTTACTGCATAATGATGCACCGATAAAAACCGATATGGTTATTCTTGCGATAGGTGTCGCACCTGATAATACTCTTGCAAAAGATGCTAATATGGAGCTTGGCATAAAAGGCGCTATCGTAGTAAACGACAAAATGGAAACTTCTATTCCTGACATTTATGCAGTCGGTGATGCGGTTCAGGTAAAACATACCATAACAGGCAAAGAGGCAGTTATATCCCTTGCAGGACCTGCAAATAAGCAAGGAAGAATTTCCGCAGATAATATTTGCGGAAGAAACAGCAGATACAAAGGCTCAATGGGAACATCGGTTATTAAATTATTTGATTTGACCGCCGCCTCGGTTGGGCTTACCGAAAAGGCCGCCAAAGATTCGGGATATGATTTTGAGAGCGTTATACTTTCACCCTCATCTCACGCAGGATATTATCCCGGTGCAACGACTATGACGATGAAGGTTGTATTTGACAAATCAAGCTTTCAAATACTCGGAGCGCAGATTGTAGGCTATGACGGTGTTGACAAGCGAATTGATGTTATTGCAACAGCAATTTCCGCAGGACTTAAAGCAACAGAACTAAAGGATTTGGAGTTTGCTTATGCCCCTCCGTATTCTTCAGCAAAGGATCCGGTTAATATGGCGGGATTTATTATTGATAATATCGCATCAGGAATAGTAAAACAGTTTCATATAAATGAAATTGACACACTTCCGAAAGACGGCAGTTTTACATTATTGGATACAAGAACCGAAAAGGAATATTCAAGAGGTCATGTGGAGGGATTTATCAATATCCCTGTTGACAGTCTGCGTGAAAGACTTTCGGAAATTGATAAGACAAAGCCTGTATATGTAATGTGTCAAAGCGGTCTCAGAAGCTATATCTCCTGCAGAATACTGACAGGTGAAGGGTTTGATTGTTATAACTTTGCCGGAGGATATCGTTTTTATGAAAGTGTGACAAATGAAAAAATACAGTCCGAGGGTTCATATCCTTGCGGAATGGACAAGTAAGTGAGGTAACATTATGAAAAGACTACTAATACTATGTTTGCCACTGATTTTCATGCTTTGCGGATGTGGGAATAATTCCACTCAATCCGATGTGAATTACGAAAGTGTTTCTATGTCGGAGGGAATTGAGCGAATGGCAAATGATGAGGGATATATTATGCTTGATGTTCGCCGCGTTGATGAATTTGAAGCAGGACATATCCCCGGAGCTGTCAATCTGCCTAATGAAGAAATCGGAGACGAGGAAATTGCGATATTGCCCGATAAGGAACAGACCATCTATATCTATTGTCGAAGCGGAAACAGAAGTAAACAAGCGGCAAATAAGTTGGCTGCTCTCGGCTACAAGAACATTGTTGAATTCGGTGGATTTATGGATTACACCGGTGAAATAGAATATTAAAAGGAGGTTTTGCAAATGAAGTATGTGTGTCAAATTTGCGGATATGTATATGATGACGCAAAAGAAAAGGTTCCGTTTTCTAAGTTGCCTGATGATTGGAAATGCCCACTTTGCGGTGCAGCAAAATCCGACTTCAAAGCAGAGGAAACATCGGCCAAGCAAACAAAATCTGCATCTGTACCGATGAAACGGTCAGATGAAAAATTATCTGCCGGTCAGTTTGCAGCTCTTTGCTCAAATCTGGCTCGAGGCTGTGAAAAACAATATAAGCCAGAGGAGTCAAAATTATTTAAAGAGCTTGCAGATTATTTTTCAGCAGTTACTCCTAAAGTTTACGATCCGACGGTCGAAAAGCTGTATGAAGCACTAATGACAGATGCAGAAAACTATGCAGGTGTCAGAGCTGTTGCGGACAAAAACTCAGACAGAGGTGCGGCTCGTATCTGTGTTTGGGGCGAAAAGGTAACAAGAATGCTTGCATCACTTGTAAACCGTTACTTAAATGAAGGTGAAAAAATGCTTGAAAACACAAATATATGGGTATGCACAACCTGTGGCTTTGTGTATGTAGGAGATAATGCACCCGAGCTTTGCCCTGTATGCAAGGTGCCTGATTGGAAATTTGAAAAAATAGAAGGGAGAGCATAATGATGGAAAAAGTAGCTGTTAGAAATTTACGACTTTGCACAAAAGATTGCCTTTGTCTTTATGTTTGCCCTGTTGGTGCAACAGATACAGAAAACAGTATTATTGATGTAAACAAATGTATCGGTTGCGGTGCTTGTGCCAATGCTTGCCCGAGCAGTGCCATCAGCATGGTGCCAAAAGAGTATCCAAT
>JAEDLZ010000137.1 GCA_016303265.1 Clostridiales bacterium | reverse complement strand
CACCCTATTTGGGGCATTATGCATGGTATACTCAATATGCAAGAGATGGTGAAAGTGAGGTATACATTATGATTATCAAACCCGAAGAGTGGATCTCTATCCCCCACGATGGCGAAAACGGACTATTGAAGGCGTTGATGATAGAAGGTGAAGTTAAATTTCCTATTCCTGTTGAAACACATAATGTGTTTTTTGAAGACGTTAAAATGAATAAAGAACAGGATTTCGAAATTATCTTAGAGTGTGCAGGCAAACCTTCCGTTTATGAAGACGAAGATGCATACAACAAGGATACAAGTATATCCATGAATTTTGAATCGGTTATATCCGTCGGATTATCTTCTGTTTCCGGTGATGAAAAATTCGTTCAAACCCCTCATATTATTCTGAGCGGAAAGGTTAGCGAAACCTATGAAGATTCTGTTCACTTCGGATTTGATGAATCGGATGTCCTTTATTCGCTTTCCTGTCTCGGGAATGAATATGATGCTGTAATGCATTCTGATTTTTCAGACGATGTGAAAATAAAAGAAGGTAATGTTGTTTTCTGCGTTTACAGAGTTTTGGGTTGGCCGAAGCAGAATGACAATAGCGGCAAATAGGGGGCTAATATGAAAAAAGGTATCTTTTGGTGTACAAACTTTGATACGGAATGTCCGCAGCTTATTACGGTTTCGGTTGCTTGCGATAAAAACGGTAATTCGAAGGAGCCTGTGCATTTCAGCTCAAAATCCGGCGATAATTTCAACCACAGATTTGAATGGGAGCACCTTGACAGAAGAATTACGGAAGGGCAGCCTTTTAATTATTATCCCAGAGGTCGTGTTGAAATTAAAAACAGGAAAGCCACTGTCTTTCTCAACCCTATAATCAATAAAGAGTGCATTGTCAGCAAGATTATTGATGAGTTTGCCTTAATGAGCGGGGAACTGATTGGCATAAATATAAAAAGTGACGGATCTGATCACTATCGCTTTACCTGCGTAAGTATTTAATGGAGGACTTTTACATGATTGATTTTAAAAACACTGACATAAAAAACACTTTCCCGGAATCTCGCATCTGTTCGGTTGCTTGAAAAGCTTGGATTTCAAAAGAAAGCTGTCGGGCTCAGGATGATACCATCGGAAAAAGAGACAGGCTATCAAACAATTACCCTATATTCGTATGTTTTAAAAAATGATGTTGCCCGCGAAACGCAATGCACCAAATAGCGTACATTCCATTTGGTATAATCTTATTGTAAAAGAAAAAGCAAAAATGAATGGAGGATTTAATATGAACGCATTTGATAAAGTTGTCGGTTATGAATCGATCAAAAATGAGTTGTTGCAGATTTGCGATATGATCCATAACAGAGAAACCTATGAAAAACTGGGGGCAAGGCTTCCTCAAGGGGTTCTGCTATACGGCGCTCCCGGTCTGGGAAAAACGCTTATAGCAAAAAGCTTCATTGAAGAAAGCGGGCTTAAGGCGTACATTTTAAGGAGAGATAAAGGAGATGATTTTGTCGGCAGTATAACCGAAACCTTCCGTGAAGCCAAGGAGAACTCTCCCTGCATTATTTTTTTAGACGACATGGATAAGTTCGCCAATGAGGACAAAAATCACTGCGATGCAAAGGAATATGTGGCGGTTCAGGCCGGTATCGACGAAGTAAAGGGGCATAATGTCTTTATTCTTGCGACCGTAAATAAATTGCGGAAGCTCCCGGATTCCCTTGTGCGGTCAGGCCGTTTCGACAGGAGAATTGAGGTTGAATGTCCCAACGATAAGGACGCCGCAAAAATTGTCAGGCACTATCTGTCGGGCAAAAAAATGGCAGATGATATTGATATGGACGACCTTTCAAAGATGATAAGCTACAGCTCCTGCGCCGAGCTTGAAACAATTCTTAATGAGGCCGCGATAAACGCCGCATATGCAAGGAAAAATGTCATTGAGACGGAGGACCTTATAGGAGCCGTTCTCAAAATGCAGTACGGCTCGCGGGATAACTCCGTTAAAAAATCTCAGGAAGATATAAGAAAGATTGCGCTCCATGAAGCAGGTCATCTTGTCGTGTCGGAAGCCATTTCGCCGGGAAGCGTGGGGATTGCGTCTCTTCGCTCCACGGGCAAAGGCGCATCCGGCGGGTTCATTCACCATTGCAGAGAGCTTCCCGGAATGCGCTGTCATGTGCTTGTTGCCCTCGCTGGAAAAGCGGCCGTTGAGCTCTATTATGCCGATACCTGTGCCGGCGGCTGCCGGGGGGATATAGAACGCGCTTTTACTTATATCAGAGACGGCCTTTCGGAAAGCGGCATTTTAGGAGTTGGAATGATTGATGTTGCGACGCAAAGATTCCCCCATACCTCTGAAAACATGAATTCGAGAAGCGAAGCCGTTACCCATGCGGTGCTTGAACGCTATATGCTTAAAGCAAGGGATATCCTTCTTAAAAATAAGGACTTTCTCGAAAAGACTGCCGCGGCGCTGATTAAGAAGGAAACACTCCTTCATTCCGACATCAGAAAAATCAGAGAAAATACGGTTGTTACCGAGGTGGCTGTATAAAGCTGCCTAAAAGATCAGAAATTGATAATAAGGAGCGATTAAAATGAAATTTGAAGTTCAGTATTTTCCGCTTGCAAATTGCGGCTGTAACTTATGCAAGATCATTATCGAGACTACCGACGGTGAGTCGGCCACACAGATCGTTATGAATATGTTTAACATTCCGCGGACCAAGATCTATGCGGTAAATACATATAATGGCTGAGAAAAGATGCTGGAAGAGAAGTATATCATAGAAGAAAAAATTAAGAGTATCTGCAAAAAGGATTCATCCTTTTTGCAAAAGGGCACGGTGTTTGACAAAATCACGGTCTTGGAATCGGGATTTTACGGTTCCATGCTTTGCGGTCCGGTTGTTTTTCTGGGGCGCACAAAGCGCTGGGAAATGCTTTTCAGCAGCGGAAACGGACGGTATTATTTCACGGTGTGCGGCGGCTGGGGCGTTGATGACAATTGCTTATACGCTATGTCAATCGGAGAGATCCGGCGCGATTTTAAAAAGCCCGTTACGGTTAAGGATATCGAACACGGAATAAATAACCCCAAAGAGCCGAGAGGTGTTTATTCGGCATTGGAAATAAAAATGAAGCTTGAAGCCGACAAAGAAATACTGAAGGTGTTAAAAAACGGTAGGAGGATTAAGCATGTACAGCGCAAGCAGACTGAGAAAGCTGATTAAAATGTTAGAGGCGGAAACGGACAAAGAAAAGATTGATGAAACGATACAAAAAATCAACTCTTTGATAATAAAAAAAGGGGCGGTCAGAATCGGAGGCATCGCTTATCTGAATCCGCTTGCAATTGAATCGCATATATGCAGGAAGGATGAGTTCGAAAATGGGTACTTTA
>JAEDLZ010000136.1 GCA_016303265.1 Clostridiales bacterium | reverse complement strand
TTCTCTTTCAAACTTTTCCGGTACTGCATATGTAAGATACCAAAGCGGTATTTACTCAATGGGGCAGATGAAAAAGCTTGGTACTATGCTGAGCAAGAACGAAAACGGCGAATTTGAAACACCAAATCTTTCTGAGGGCTGGTACACTTTCTACATTCAAACAGATAAGCGCGACTATTTCACGCTATGCGTGTATCTGTCAAAGTAAGGGGGCGTGTGAATTATGAAAATATTTAAAAAAGCAGTTTCCTGTATTTTAATACTTACATTTCTCTTGTCGCTTTTCCCTATTTCTTCATTTGCCGAGGAAAGCGATGAATACAGAATTTCAAATGATTATCTAAGCTTTATGTTCAATCAGAAAACAGGCGGTTTCGCAATAGAAACCGCCGAGGGAAACCCCCATAAGGTTTTGGATAATAACATTCCTCTTTTATATTCGGAGGATAAGGAACGAAGCAACGGAACCTCGTTTATAACGGTAAGAATCGGAGATAAGGACTATGTTTTCGGTCAGGACTACGGATTTTTCGGTCTTGACTCAAAGCTTGGCACAATTGAGGTAAAGGAAAACGGACGGCTGATTGAAATTCCGTGGACAATAAAGGGGATTACCGTAACCCTTTTGGCAGCACTTGGCAATAACACGGAGAGTGATACAACCGGAAATGTCGGCTTTTCATTCAAGGTGCAAAATAACAGTGCAAAGGAGGAAACCGTCAGCGTAAGACTTCTTCTTGATACTGCGCTTGGCAATAGAATTGATGCACCGTATTTTGTAATTGACAGGGATGTTCAGCCAACCTTTACCGAAACGGAGTATTCAGGCGAAAATGTGCCGCAGCAGATAAGAAGCGTAGATTCCGTTACGGAGCCGTCACGGCTTTCCTACATTCTTATGCAGGCGGAGGGTTGGAACGGCGGAACAAAGCCGGGCAGGGTTATTCTCGGCCACTGGGCAAACCTTGCAAATACACGCTATGACTACACCCCCGACCAATACTGCGACTTTTCCAACTATTCAAATTCCTATCGCACGCCCGACAGTGCCGCCGCGATATACTGGGAAAACCAGCTTGTAAAAAGCGGCGAAACCTTTAACGGCGAGCTTTTATACGGTGTTGGAAATTTTTCAAATACTCAAAGCGAGACAACGAATATAGAAATCACAACAGAGCGTGTTGAGCTTGCGGAGGATAAAAAATCATATAAAAACAACGGTGAAATCACGGTTACGGTTAATATTGACAACACTGTTGACAATGCGCCCCTCCTCAGCAATGCTCTTGTGAATCTCGTCGTTGACGATAAACAGTTTGAGGTTGTTTCGGGTGACAAACAGGTTCAATATGTAACACTGGGAAAAGAGGTAAAAACCCTTCAGTATACCTTGCGGGCAATTGAGCAAAACGACCTTTGTGCCGGAACAATATATGTGTCCTTATCCGGAGTGAAAACTCTTTCGGACGGAACCCAAGCCGATTTTGAAACGGCGGAGCAAAGAAGCATAATTCTGCCCTCTGTGGGTGAGGTTTCAGCGGTGCAGATAAATAAAGTCAATCCTGCAACCGTGTATACCGACGGCGAAAAAGCGGTTACTCTTTCGGGCAAGCTGAAGCCGCTCGAGGCGGTGCTTGCAAATGATGCCTCGGTGGAATTAAAGCTGATTCACGAAACAACGGGGCACAGTGTTTCAATCAAGAAAAACAACATTGCTTTTCTTGACGAAAGCGGAGAAACTCTTTCCTTTACAACCGATGAAGAACTTCACGTGGGCGAATACAAAATCGTATTTGAATTAAATGATGACAGACTTCGCGAAAATCTTAAATGCGATTCAATATCTGCCGCAGAAAATTTAGAGGTTTCAGCAGATGAAAGGTATCAGCTCAAGTCCTACGGTATGACAGCGCTTGTCCGCACAACCGAAGGGTCGAATGTAGGCGAATATGACTTTTTCATCTTCCGCACGGAAAGCGATTTTCTGAAATTCTACAACGGCGAAGCCTCATCAAAGGGCATGCTCCACGGTAAAACCATAAAATACGATTTCGGAGAAAACAAGGAAGCAATAAAAAATCACGAAATTCTTGTTACGGTGCGCGCGAATTTGTATGAATTAAAAGACGATTCCGGTAATCGTTTCTTGCAGGCAGATTACTCCACCGGTGATATTATCATTAATAATATGCTCTCCTATGAGGGTGAAAAACCCCTTAAGCTGTATAAAAGCGGCAATAAATATGTAATTGAGGGTGACGGACTGTTAAAGGTAATAAACTCAATCAATGTATGGCGCAGCAAGTGGAGTATTTCGGCAACGCAGGGACTCGCATACACACTTGATGCAACCCGTCTTGCAAAGGTATCCGAATTAGATAACTCAATAAGCACGTTAAATCTCTCACTCGACGGAGCGGCGTCTATGATACAGTCGCTTGGAGGATTTGCCGTGGATTTAAAATACGGTGAATTCAGCTCCCAGTGGTACGACGATTCGGACGGAATGGTTACCTACGGCATAGGCTTTGGCGGCAGCATCAGTCTGCCTGTTAAGGCACCCAAACAGAAAACAGTTACATATGAAACAGACCTCGGGCCCGCCAAGGCAATCGACTTTACGACGGATGATGAAGACCTCGGCACCTCATTAAACAATCTTTTTGACGAAAGTCTTACTGCCGATCAGGAGGATATTTCCGGCGATATGACAAGTTTGTTTGATGATACGCCGGAACCGCAATTAAATACCCGTAAGATAACAGAAGAAACAACACTTCCGTCAGGAAAGTTAACGGCAGACGTTAATAATGTATTGTTCGGCGAAAAGGGCGAGGTCAAGGACGGATATATAAAGGTTGACGATACCGGCTTTATCGGTATTGATGCAACAATGACTCTTGAGCTTCCGGAAGATCTTTTGGGCGCGCTCGTTACAAATGCACCGGGCGTATGTGCAAGCGTGACAATAAACACAATTAAAAACCAATATGAAATCAATGCAGGACTTAACATTAAAATTATTGAATGTGAAGGTGTACTCACATTTAAACAGGTTAATGTTAAAAACAAAGATGTTATAGTGCCCGATAAAATCGAATTTTATATTCGTGACGGTCTTAAAATCCCCATCGCGCCGCCTGTGCTGTTTATGTCGGGTCTCGGCGGCGGTATAAATGGTCTTGCCGACACAATAGGCGGCGAATTTGACAAGCTGCCGCCCATAACGATACTGCTTTTTACCCGTCTTGAAGCAATAGAAATTTTAAAAGGCGATTTTAACGCAAAAGTAAGCCTTGAGGGATTGTCCCTCACGGGCGATATGAAGCTCAATGTAAAGGGACTTGAAAATGCTATTAAATTAAATGCAGGCATAAATGCAAGGTGGATTGAGCCGTGGGAGCTTAATCT
>JAEDLZ010000135.1 GCA_016303265.1 Clostridiales bacterium | reverse complement strand
AAACATCTATTCCCGCATTAAGCAGCTCTTCAATATCCTGATAACGCTTTGTATGCCGGCACACGGAGGCATTGGTATGAGCAAGCTCATCCACAAGGATCAACTGCGGACGGCGGGCAAGGGCTGCATCAAGATCGAATTCCGAAAGAGTAATTCCGTTATATTCCGAAACAAGATTCGCAAGGCATTCCAATCCGTTTACAAGTGCGGCGGTCTGCGGACGGGCGTGTGGTTCGATGTAACCGGCAACGACATCAATGCCGCGTCTCTTTGCTGAATGTGCGGCTTTCAGCATGGCATAGGTTTTGCCCACACCCGCGGCATATCCGAAAAATATCTTCAAATGCCCGCGATTCACGCTTTGCTCTTCCTTTTCAATTTGCTTTAAAATCTGTTCCGGGCTTTGCCTTGCTTCGTCCATGAAAAGCACCTCCTATAAGTCTCGTATTATAAGAGAGTGGTATTAAAAGAATTTCTTCTTTTTGAAGTAAATAAATTCACCGATTGCAACAATAAGTGAAACAAGTATGATAACCGGGTAGCCGTACCGCCATTTAAGCTCAGGCATATAGGCAAAGTTCATTCCATACCATCCTGTGATCAAAGTAAGCGGCAGGAAAAAGGTGGTAACGATTGTGAGAAGCCCCATAATTTTATTTTGTCGTGCCTCCTGCTTTGACTGATAAAGCTCACGAAGCTGAAGCATATTTTCACGAAGCAGCTGAACATGATTTTGCAATCTCTCGGCACGGTGGGTAAATTTATCCCAGTCCTGCGTATCGTCTGCAAACGAAGAACACGCACGGGATTGAAACAGCTCTCCGATATTCGTCAGTTGTTCATAGTAAGCATTTAATTCGGACAGCTTTTGCCTGTGTTTTGTGAGCAAAGGGAAAACGTCTGCCGAACCGCCGGAGCTGATATTTTCTTCCATTTTTTCCGTTTCTGCTTCTATGTGAGAAAGATAGAGAACATCATCCTCTATCATTTGCTCCATAAACTGCAAAAGAAGCTGAGCCGGACTGTTCAGCTCCTGAAGCATGCTTATCCGTTTGTCTACCCATAATTTCAAATCGCCGACATCTTCCACAAATAAGAGCGACTGTCCCGTCAAATAAAAGCCGAAGGAAAGCTGCGGTGAACGCTGTTCGCTTTTTTGAGGCAGGCGTAAGGTTCCGATGATGCAGTTTTTGAACACCTCTGCCTTACAATAACGAATCGATCCGAGGCAGTGAAGAAGTTCTTTATCATACGGCAGTTGATCTTTGCATTCGTGAAATTCCGCCGTACTCATAACCGTAAAAAGCGGTTTTTTATCGCCGCAGCTTTGGGCGGCTTGCAGACTCCCGTCTTTTGAATTTATAAAGTATTGCATCATAGATCCTCCTTTCTGCTCTTTATTATATCACAATATGAAAGGATTTTCTACTTTCCATATTTCGCATTGATCGCTGACTGATTTGACAGCAGCAAATCCGAAAAACGATTGGCAAAGACATTGTTTGATGCCTTTTTCCAGATCACAGCGGTCTGAATTTCCGAAGGCTCCAGCGGTTCGATCGCACATCCTGCCTGCTCCCAGATAATGCTGTTTTGTTTTGTGGAAATCATAAGACAGTTGCAGGTACCGTCATTTACAGAAGCATTGTTTTTTATAAAGCCGAAGTCAATGTGGTTCTTGTTTAGCTTATCACATATCTCCTCTGTGTTTCCAAACAGGAAACGGAGCTGACAATTCGGATTTGCTTTTGAAAACTTTTCAAACAGCGGCATCAGCGAATCCAATATCATAGGATTATCAAACACAATAAAAAGACTGTTTTCTGCAATTTCTGCTTCAGCTAAGCGGCGGTTGTTTGCCAAAAAAGCGTCAAGCTTATCCATGATAAAGTAGCCAAACGCAATAATGGCAACCACTGCGCACACTGACCATAATTCTTTCATGCTTCCCGTCTTCTTTCGGAATTCATATGTGAAAACACTTTTGTATGTTTTTGGTATCACCCAGCACTAAAATGGTGTCGCCCGGTATAAATCTTGTTTCGGGCGCAAAATTCAGATTCATCTTACCGTCGCGTTTAATCGCCATAATATTGATACCGTGCTTTTTACGCACTTCCGCCTCGACAACCGTCTTTCCTATCCATTTTTCGGGTACGGCAATTTCGAAAATAGAATGGTCGCTGTCCAGCTCTATGTAATCGAGGATATGGTCGGCGGTATAGCGGATAGCCGTCCAATCGGCAAGCTGCCTTTCGGGATATACGATTTCATCCGCCCCGTTTCGCAGAAGGAATTTTGCATGCACATCCCGTGCCGCACGGGAAACCACCATTTTTGCGCCCAATTCCTTTAAAAGAGATGTTGTTTCCAGCGAGCTTTGGAAATCGTCCCCGATCGCGACGATGCAAACATCAAAATTATTGACTCCCAAAGATTCCAGAAACTCTTCATTGGTAGCGTCGCCTATTTGCGCATTCGTAACAAAGGGCAACACCGCATTCACTCTTTTTTCGTCTTTGTCTACAGCCATAACCTGATGCCGCATCTCATTAAGCTTCATGGCAATGTGCCTGCCAAACCTGCCAAGCCCTATCAGTAAAACAGATTTCATCTTTCTTCTCCTTTAACCGACCGTCATTTTTTCCTGCGGATATTTTGCTGCGTTTGCAGCCGTTTTTGTCATTGTCGCAAATATCAATGTCAGTCCTCCGACTCTTCCGAAGAACATCAGTACAATCAGAATGAACTGCGAAACAATCCCCAACTGTGCGGTGATGCCGAGGGATAGTCCCACCGTTCCGATTGCCGACGCTGTTTCAAACAGTGCCGGGAGCAAGGGTATATTTTCAAGACGGCTGATGATCATTCCGCCGCCTATAAACAGCCCAATATACAGTAAAAAGATCGTTGCCGCACTTTTCACGGTGTCTTCGGATATACTCCGCTTGAAAAGGAGCGTATCTTCCTCTTTGCGAAACACGGACAGCGCCGACGAAACCAAAACGGCGATCGTTGTGGTTTTTATACCGCCCGCCGTTGAACCCGGCGAACCGCCGATCAGCATCAACAATATAATCAGCATTTGACCTGTCTCACTGAAGGATGTTAAATCCGTCGTATTAAAGCCGGCTGTTCTCGGCGTAACAGACTGGAAAAGAGAGGTCAGGATTCTTTCTCCGAGCGGAAGGCTCTGATACTCGAAAAAGAAAAAGTAAAGCGCCGGCAGGATAATCAGTATTCCCGTCACGGTAAGGATGACCTTGCTTTGCATTCGGTACTTTCTGAAATGAAGCTTGTTGTTTTTGATATCCTCCCAAGTCAAAAATCCTATGCCGCCGATGATAATAAGCGCCATAACCGTGAAATTGAAAAAGGGCTGTGATGAATAAGAGGTTAATGATGAAAACGGCTCTTTAACGCCGATCAAGTCAAAGCCTGCGTTGCAAAATGCCGAAA
>JAEDLZ010000134.1 GCA_016303265.1 Clostridiales bacterium | reverse complement strand
ATTTCCTTAGGTCGGCAGCGTTATCGCTGCCGACCTAAGGCAACCGAAACCGGAAAAGCAAAATTGCTGAATTATTTATCTTACGCCGAACAAAAGGTCGCCGTAAGAAGGATAGGGCCAGAACTCGGCAGAGGTAATTGATTCAAGCTCATCGGCAGCGCTTCTGAGCGCATTCATAGCCGGGATAATTTCATCCTTGCAGAAAAAGGAAAGCTCGCTCATATCGGAAATTTTTTCGGACTTTGCAACAGCGTCCTCCAAAATCTTAAGATTTTTATAAAGCTCGCCGGTTAAAGCACACTCCTTTGCGGCGGTTTCCTCCTCATAGGAGCAATCCATATCGGCAAGAAGGCTCTTTTTTGTGAGAGCAATATCCGCAAGTTCTCTCCCGTAGGAGGAAACGGCAGGCAGAATATCCTTTTTAACCATATCAACCATAGTGAGGGCTTCGATATTTATAATCTTGCAGTAGCTTTCGAGGCTTATCTCGTATCTTGAACGGATTTCCGCTTCACTGAAAACCTTATGCTTCGTGAAAAGATCAATATTCTTCTGAGAAATAAAATAAGGAAGAGCGTCAGGCGTAGTCTTAAGATTGAGAAGCCCCCGTCTTTCGGCTTCTTCAAGCCAGGAGTCATCATACCCGTTGCCGTTGAAGATTATGCGTTTGTGCTCCTTAATGGTCTTTTTTATAAGGTCGTTAAGAGCGGTTTCAAAATCTTCGGCGTTTTCCAGAATGTCCGCAAACTTTTCAAGCTCCTCCGCAACAGCCGTATTTAAAACGATGTTGGGTCCTGCGACAGATGAAGCCGAGCCGAGCATTCTGAACTCAAACTTGTTGCTGGTAAAGGCGAAGGGGCTTGTTCTGTTTCTGTCGGTTGAATCCTTTGAAAATCGGGGAAGTGTATGTACGCCGATTTTCATAAGTGATTTTTCTTTGTTATCATATTCCTTTTCACTCTCAATCGCATCCAAAATCTCGGCCAGCTCATCGCCGATAAACATAGATACAATGGCGGGAGGAGCTTCGTTTGCACCGAGACGATGGTCGTTGCCTGCACTGGCAACGGAAATCCGGAGCATATCCTGGTACTCGTCAACAGCCTTTATAACAGCACAGAGGAATAAAAGGAACTGCGCATTTTCGTAAGGAGTTTCGCCGGGTTCAAGCAGGTTTATGCCCGTATTTGTGGAAATGGACCAGTTGTTATGCTTACCGCTGCCGTTGACGCCGGCAAAGGGCTTTTCGTGAAGAAGACATACAAGATCGTGTTTCTTTGCAACTTTTTGCATAATCTCCATTGTAAGCTGGTTATGGTCGGTAGCAATGTTGGTTGTTGCAAAAATAGGAGCAAGCTCGTGCTGTGACGGAGCGACCTCGTTATGTTCGGTTTTTGCCAGGATGCCAAGCTTCCAAAGCTCCTCGTCAAGCTCCTTCATATAGGCCTTAACCCTCGGCTTTATCTGACCGAAATAGTGGTCGTCAAGCTCTTGCCCCTTCGGAGGTTTAGCACCGAAAAGAGTTCTGCCTGTGTATATGAGGTCCTTGCGCAAATCGAAAAGCTCTCTCGGAATGAGAAAATATTCCTGTTCGGGACCAACGGTGGTTTTAACGGAAGTGACATTTTCATTGCCGAAAAGCTTAAGAACGCGCATTGCCTGTTTGTTTATAACCTCCATTGAGCGCAGAAGAGGAGTTTTTTTGTCCAATGCCTCGCCGCCGTAAGAACAGAAGGCGGTAGGGATACAAAGAGTATCGTCCTTTATAAATGCATATGCGGTGGGGTCCCATGCGGTATAGCCTCTCGCCTCGAAGGTTGAACGGAGACCGCCGGAGGGAAAAGAGGAAGCGTCAGGCTCACCCTTAACAAGTTCCTTGCCGGAAAATTCCATGATTATTTTGCCGTCGTTTGAGGGACATATAAATCCGTCATGTTTTTCGGCAGTAACCCCTGTAAGCGGCTGAAACCAATGCGTGAAATGGGTTGCACCTTTTTCGATTGCCCAGTCCTTCATGGCGTTTGCAACAACGGTCGCAACACTTATATCAAGCTTGCGCCCGTCCTGAATGGTTTTTTGCATAGCCTTATAAGTTTCTTTCGGAAGGCGCTCCCGCATAACCTTGTCGTCAAAAACCATACATCCGAACATTTCCGATACAGTATTCATAAAATCTCCATTCCGCCGTCCTGCAACGGCACAATAATATAGTAATGAAATCTCTTATCGGCAGGGTCAAGAAATGATAAGAGATTTTTTAGGCCCATGTGATTTTTTCTCAGTAAGAAAAATTTTGCACGGACATTTAATCAATAATGTGTTTTTTCACATTATCTCCTTTACATAACATATAAAAATCGGCTCCACAAGCTTAAATCTCATGGAGCCTCCGATTTACAGATATATTATACAATGGATGACTATGCTTTGTCAAGAACTTTTTAAAATATTTTTTAAGTATTGACTTTGGTATTGACAATATATGTTTTTTAATGGTATAATGTGTAAATATAAGGTCTTGAGGTGATTGTATGGTTCTTGAATTTACGAAGATGCACGGCTGCGGGAATGATTATATTTATTTTGACTGCTTTAAGCAGAATATCGATAACCCGAGCGAGCTTTCCGTCAAACTCTCCGACCGGCATTTCGGCATAGGCGGAGACGGTATTGTTCTCATTTGCCCCAGCGATGTGGCTGACGGGAAAATGAGAATGTTTAATATAGACGGAAGTGAGGGTAAAATGTGCGGAAACGCAATCAGATGCGTTGCAAAATATATGTATGATAACGGTATTGCGTCAGATGAGGTTATCACAATAGAAACTCTGAGCGGGATAAAAACGATTGAGGTTAAAACCGATGGCAAGAAGGCGGTTGCCGCAAAGGTCGATATGGGCAGAGCCGTATTTAACCCGGCCGGGATACCTGTTGCTTTAGAGGGGGACAGGGTTGTCGCACGGTCATATGATTACGGATTCGGAGAGGAAAAAATAACCTGTGTTTCTATGGGAAATCCGCATTGTGTTATTTTCAGGGACGATGTTGACGATTTGGGGCTTGAAAAAATCGGTCCTGTATATGAGAATGATAAAATCTTCCCCGAGAGAGTCAATACGGAATTTGTTAAAGTTATAGATAAAAACACCCTGCGGATGAGAGTCTGGGAGCGCGGCAGCGGAGAAACGATGGCATGCGGGACAGGAGCTTGCGCAACGGTTGCGGCTGCGGTTGCAAACGGAATCTGCAACGAAGGCGAAGATGTTAAGGTTATCCTTTCGGGAGGAGAGCTTATAATAAATTACACAAAAGATACTGTGTTTATGACGGGCCCGTGCGAGGTTGCGTTCTGCGGCACTGTTGAAATATAGGAGGAGCATAATGACAAAGTATATATTTGTAACCGGCGGCGTCGTTTCGGGGCTGGGAAAAGGAATAACCGCTGCATCACTGGGCAGACTGCTTAAGGCAAGAGGATATAAG
>JAEDLZ010000133.1 GCA_016303265.1 Clostridiales bacterium | reverse complement strand
CACTGAATGCATAGCCTGCCGCCACGACGCTTGATGTGTCGTTTACAGCCGTTCCTGCCCATAAGCCATATGCCATATCGCTAAGACCCAATATTTTTCCGATTATCGGGAAAAGAATAATCATCGCCATGTCAAATATAAATGTTGCCGACATAGCATAAGCAATATCGGAATCATCCGCATCTATTACAGGGGCAATCGCCGCAATTGCAGAACCGCCGCATATTCCCGTACCGGCAGAAATCAGGTTTGATAATTTCCAATTTAATTTAAGTGCCTTACCGATAAAATATCCTCCGCCAAAGCAGGTTAATAGGGTGAACAGCATTACCATCAAAGACAGCCTTCCAACCGAAAGAATCACTCTTACACTAAGAGATGCACCAAGAAGCACTATAGCAAATTTCAAAACCTTTTTTGATGTAAATTTAACGCCCTCATTCAAAAACTCCGGCTTCCAAAAACTGTGTATTATCATTCCGAGAAACAGGGCGATAACCGATGCTCCTATAACATGTATCGGCAAAAGAGCTTCTATAAACCGTGCAATAACCGCTATTACCAGCGACAACGCTAATCCCGGAATTATTGTTATCATTTTGCTGATTATTTTCATCTGTTTCCTCCATTTATGCATCAAATTTATTTTATCATACTTACATCTGTTCTTCAAGTATTTTTATAAATTTTAACTCTTTTCGGCAGATTTATTCAAAGGTGAATGTAAAAACCGTCACTAAAATGCTAGTGACGGTTAAAATATTTTTTTCATCCGGATGTTTAATTAAACAGCATTATCTGAAACAAAATTATCTCTTTTTTGTTTAAATAACTACATAGATGTGAGTAAAAACGCACATTCTTCCTATTCTGTAATTATTTTAACTTCAATCCCTTCGTCCTTAAACTTTTCTAACCACTTTTCGCTCGGACTGTAGTCGGTTATAAAATAATTTATCTTTGAAATCGGAGTCAGCTTGACAAACCCTACGCGCCCAACCTTAGTTTTATCGCAAATATAATAACGCTCCATGGAATTATCTATCATCTTCTGCTTTATGGCACACTCCTGCTCATTGCTTTCAAGAATCCATGAATCCTCCTCCATTATACCTTTACTGCTGAAAAACATCTTATTGGCAAAATAGGTATTCTTTATTGTGTCCTCGGCATGACTCCCTACAAAAGACTGGTTTTGGCTGAGCATACCGCCGATTCCTATAACCTTTATATCGCTGATTCCGGAAAGCTCATTTATAACCCTGACGGAATTGGTTATGACTGTGACATTGTGTAATTTCTTAATCTCTTTTGCCATATAAAATGTTGTTGTTGAAGCATCCAGGAAAATCGTATCCCACGGCTTGACAAATTTCACCGCCTCCTGGGCCAAACATTCCTTAGCGGAAATATTTGTTCTCTTTCGCTTCTCAAGAGAGAGTTCGTACACATTTTCATCTACAGGGATCGCCCCGCCGTGAGTTCTTATAAGCGCCTCCTGAGTTTCAAGCTTCTCAAGATCCCGCCGTATGGTTTCTTCCGTAACGCTAAGCTCTTCACTTAATCTGCTCACCAAAACAGAACCCTCTTTACCAAGTATATCCAAAATCCGCTTCCGGCGCTCCAATGCTAACATTTTATCACCCGTTTATTTCCTTATTATTCGAACAAGAGATCCGTTTTTAAGACCCGTTGAATTTGCGTCATCTGTGTCAATATGCATTTCAACATTAAAATCCTCACGAACTCTTACCTGAACATCATAAAATCTTGTAGGCTTAATGCCTTCAACCTCAACATCAACATAATCATTATCTTTAATTCCGTGCTTTTCGGCATATTCGGGTGTTAAATGTATATGTCGATTTGCTATAATAACCCCCTGCTTAAGATAGATGCTGCCGGAAGGCCCCACAACCACAAGCCGTTCCGAGCCTTCAATATTGCCCGAAGGTCTTACCGGAGGACTTACCTTTAATATAAATGTGTCCGTTTTGGATATTTCAACCTGCGTATTTTTTCTGACCGGACCTAAAACCCTTACCTTTTCTATCGAACGCAAGGATTTTCCGACTAAGGTTACAACCTCCTCTGAAGCAAATTCCCTGCCCATAAGATAGTTCTTTACATGAAGCTCATAGCCTTTTCCGAACAATGTATCCAAATCTTCGCGGGATAAATGGATATGTCTTTGTGAAACCCCTATTTTGATTTTATCTTTATTTTCTTCGTAATCAATAAGCGCCTTTTTTACGGCTTCTTCTACCTCTTTTACATCATACATGACAAATCCTCACTTTCCGATTACTCCGGTGCGTCTGTGTTTTCAAAATCGAAGAATTTAGTAATTTCGCTGTGCGGTCTTGCAATAACCTCATGCCCGTACACCTTTCCTAAGGGCGAGGCTGAGGCAAAGCCGTTTTCAATTGACGCGGTTACGGCAGAAACGTTGCCTGTTACAACCAGCGTAACAAGGCGTCCGCCAAGGCGCTTTTCTGTATGCACAAGGCGAACTTCCGCCGACTTAAGCATTGAATCCAGCCCCTCGATTGCCGCAACAAGGCCCTGAATTTCCAAAAGCCCTATAGCCTGCGTGTTTTGTATTTCAGGTTCAACGCCCAAAAATGACTTTGGCAGCTTCTTATTATACTTATCACGGTTAATGTCAAGAAGATATGCCATTTTTTCGACATCCTGCCCGGGGTTTGCAATCACATGAGAAACAATATATTTCCCTCTTTCCTTTGCGTATGCAACGCCTGCTTCAACCGCCGACTCCACCGACGAAACATCTCCCTCTATCTTAACCACCATAACAAGCGGCGCCGGCACATCCGGACTTACGGGTCTGTTTCGGTCAAAGGCGATGACCTTAACATCTGAAGTTTTTGCGCACAAATCGGCTACACAAACCGCCGTCGTAAAGCTGTAAACCTCAATCATTCCTAATGCCTTCATAAAAATACCTGCCTTAACTAAATGATATGAAGTGCGTCAACCATAACACATCTTCTCTGTCTTGTAAATGACCGTGCGGAGGTTAAGCCTTCCCCTGTCGGTCCTGCAATCGTAAATGTCGTATGTCCCTCTCCTCCGACGCCTATGCCGGCATAAGACGGTGCATTTTTTACAAAGATAGTCGTTTCAACGGCTTTTGCAAACCTGGTTATATGGTCAATATTCTTTGAATGAATATGAGCCGAATGTCTGTTGCCATGCTCGGTTTTTGTTGCAAGCTCTATTGCGCTGTCTATATCCTTAACCCTTACAATGGGCAGAATCGGCATCATAAGCTCTGTCTGAACAAACGGATGGTCAACCGATGTTTCGCAGATAATAAGCCTTGGGTCTGCATCAATTCCTATCGCTTTAAGGAATTTGCCCGCATCTCTGCCTACCATTTTTTTATTTATAACAAGCTTGCCGTCCTTTTCAACGAGAGCCACCTTTACAAGGGCGTCAATCTGTTCTCCCTTGACAAGATACGCCCCGTTTTG
>JAEDLZ010000132.1 GCA_016303265.1 Clostridiales bacterium | reverse complement strand
TTATTACCTTTTTACGCTCCGGAGATAGACTGTCAGGCAGATTTTTTAATATATCATCGTAATAAGTACCTCCATTAAATTAAGTTTATTTATATAAAAGCCTAAAACAACGCAATAAAAAAACACCGCCTAATGTTTCAGCGATGCTTTAAGCTTAAATATTAAGTTAAAAGAAAACTCAAGACCATATCAGCCTTGAGTTTATATTGTTATTCCTTATACTGTTTGGCGATTCGTTTTAATTCATCATAAAAGTTTTCCCGTGTTCCGGCAAGGATCACGACAACTTTTTTACCGTCAATCTCATAAATTTTATATGCCATTTCATAGTTTACACCGTCGTACCTGACATCATATGAACGAAAGCCGGATAAATCTCCGTTTTTTTCTTTTGCAATGTATGGATTTTCGGAAATTAACTTTACGGCTTCTTTGAATTTTTCTTTCAGCCTTTTATCCTTTAGCTTTTTAAGATACCTTTCAGCCGGAGGAGCAAATATAACCTCATACATTTCCTTACTCCTCTCCGAATACATCGTTTATACCGACGCCCTTCTTTCTGCCATAGGCAATATCATCTGCCTCTGCCGATACATCACTTATTGCCCTTGCAATGTTCTTTTGCTGTTTTTCAAACTCTGTCACGAGTTCATTTCCGCTATAACCCTGTGCAACCAAATCCTTTAATATTTCGGTTGCAAAACCTCCGTCATTTCTAAATGGACGCAATATAATCGCATTGTCGGTAAGCTCACATTCAACTTCTTTTCCCATTCCGAGGATATTATAAAACTTCTGCGGTATGGTTATCTGTCTTTTTCCTGTTACATTTATAATTTTTCTTTCCATTGCTGCACTTCCTGCCATAATATTCACTCTCCTTTATCATATGCAGAATTCACAATTATATTCTTTCCTTGATATTATTATATCAAGGAAAATAGGAAATGTCAATAGTTTTGATTAAATTGTCATTTATACTCCCATATTATCAACCATCGAGAACATAGGGAGAAAAATCGAAATAACCACAGTGCCGGCAAGTATTCCGACAACCACAATCATTACAGGCTCTATAAGGCTTGTAATCCGTTTGAGGCTTATATCAACCTCTTTTTCATATTGCTCTGCAATTTTATCGAGAACATCGGTTATTTTGCCTGAACCGATTCCGACTTCAATAAGTTGAAGCATCATCGGCGGAAACCTTCCTGCTTTTGCAAGTGCCGCTGCGAGGTTCATTCCCGATATTTCAACAAGGCGTGCAGCTTTTGAAATTTCCTTTGCAATTTTTTTATTCTTAACTGCCGAAACGACTATACCCAGCGAACCGACAAGAGCTATTCCGCTTTTTTGCATCGACGATAAATTCCGGCAGAATTTACTCAGCTCTATCTTTTCAAGCATATCACCGAGAATGGGAATTTTGAGTTTTCTTTTGTCAACCTCAAACTTAAACGCATCATTTTTTATTGCAGCTTTATATCCGAAAACAAGAGCAATGATGAATACTATCGTATACGGCGTTGCTTTTGACATTGCGTTTGATATACCTATAACCATTTTCGTAATCAGCGGAAGCTCTCCGCCCATTGATACAAGTGTCTTGGCAAGCGACGGAACAACAACCGTCATCATTACCCACAAAACAACAACCATTACAACACATATAATTATAGGGTAAATCATTGCACTTTTGATTTTGCCCTTAAATTCGATTTCCCGTTCTATTTGTCCGATAAGTCTTGCAATGGTATCATTTATGCTTCCCGATTCTTCACCTGCGCGGAGCTGCTCGCATATTGCTTCATCAAACTGTCCCGTTTTACGCATTGCGTGGCTCAATGCCGAACCCTTTCTGACCTCATCCGCCATTTTGCCCGATAAACCTTTAAGCGATTTATTCATACCCGTATCACGGATATTGACAAGCGACTCGTGCAGCGACATACCTGCATCCAGCATAAACTTCAGCATTGTGAAAAATTCAAGCTTTGTTTTCTTGCTTGCCCGAACCGATATACTGTAAAGCGTTTTTCGTATATTCAAAACATCCTGCATTTCCGACAGAATGATAATGTCTTCTCCCCGTCGTTTCAGAGCATCCTCGGCGCTCTCGATATTATCCGCCGTGATAATCCCCTTAAAGGTTTTCCCGTCTGCATGATTCCTTGTCTTGTATTCAAAGTATTGCATTGTCACCACTCTCCGTATTATTCAAAAAGCTCGTTTCTCTCGAAGGTTCGTTATACATAATAAAACAAACCGTCACGGAAAGACGCATATTCTGAACCGATTTGCAGCTGTCGCTGCTGTTTGCAAGGAAGGTTATGCGATAAGGCATATTCGCAGATGTCTGTTCAAGCAAGTCATTTAACCTTTCCTCAATGCTTTTCGGCTCATCCTTCGGAGTCTCCTCTTTTGCCGGAGGCTCTGTCGGCTGTGGCAGAGCTGCCGGTTCATCAGGCTGCGGAGTCAGATCATAATCGGGTATGTACTCCGGAATTGTTATCTCCGGCAATTTGATTTCGGGGATTGTTTCTGCATCGTTTGCCGCATCATCCTTTTCAGACTCTTTATACCACGGCAGATCACTTAAATCGTCAAAAAATCTTTTAAGATAATCGTATTTTTCGTTTTGACGAAAAGAAACCGAACCGTAGCTGCACTTAATCCCGATATTGTTTATATCCTCAAGCACCTTGTTAATATCGGCGCCGCTGCCCTTTAACTCAAAATCAAATGTACTGCGATATATCCCGTCAGTGTCGGTTGTGCCTAAATCCGTAAAGCCGGAAACTGCGACATTATTCTCCTCTGCCGACTTTCCGAGAAAGACCAGAAATTCCTCGTTGGTCGTTGTAAGTCCGCCGGAAAGCTTTTTGATATTGTCAACACTGTCTTTGAGTTTCTTTTCCTCGCTTCTGAGCTTTTCCGACTTTTCTTCAAGAGGTGTAATATCACCCGATTGCCCTTCAACCTCTGATTTGTTTTGTTCAAGCAAGGCAATTTTCTCCGTTGCCGGAATCCACAAGGCTTTGTATCCTCCGTATGCAAGCAGAGCAAACGCCAAAACAAGCAAAATAAACTTATCTCTTAATGTGACCGTCAATTATATACACCTCCCGTTACCGTTATTTCAAATATATTGTATACGCCGTTCTCTATCTTATGTTCCTCAATAGCCGTAATTTCAGCATTGTTGATATATGAAAGATGGGCTATATCATAGATGAAGTTTGAAATCGACTCCTGTTTCCCGCCATAACCGCGAATAACTATTCTTTGACCGGATAAATCCTCTGTATACTTTATTTCGGGTTTTGCAGCTTTTTCGTCAGTTTGGTATGCCTGTTTTTCCGTATCTTTATCGCCATTTTCTGTTTCCGGCTTTTCTTCCGATTCATCAGTTTTCTCTGCTTTCTTTGTATCCTCGGCATTTCAGGCTGTTTCTTATTCTGCACACCCTCGTTTATCAATCTGTCTTCCGAGTCAACGGA
>JAEDLZ010000131.1 GCA_016303265.1 Clostridiales bacterium | reverse complement strand
CAACTCCGGATAAGGTAATCAAGGAGGCAAAATTAACCATGGCGGAAATTACAAATGAAATGAACTTTGCGGAGGCGCTTGAGGAAACTTTAAAGCCGCTCAACACGGGAGACATTGTTAAAGGCGTTGTTATCGGAATCACACCGACAGAGGTACAGGTTGACATCGACGGCAAATATGACGGTGTTATACCGCTTGACGAGCTTGCTAACGGTCCGATAGAAAATGTTGAGGATATTGTTAAAGTCGGCGATGAAGTTGATGTTTTCGTGGTTCATGTAAGCGACAGAGACGGTGTTGTTACTCTTTCAAAGAAGAAGATTGACGCAGAAAAGGGAATTAAAGAGCTCGAAAAAGATTTTGAGGAAAATACTGTCTTAAACGGAAGAATTGTTGAAATTGTGAAAGGCGGCGTTGTTACAATTGCTAAGGGCGTCAGAGTATTTATTCCTGCGTCTGAGGCTGCCGAGCGTTTTGTTGAAGATTTAGGAACACTTTTAACTACAGAAGCATCTTTCAGAATTATTAAGATGGACAGAGACAGAAGAGGCCGTTTAAGAGTTGTCGGCTCTATAAAGTCTGTTGCAAAGGAAATTTCAGCGAAAAAAGCAGAAGAATTCTGGGCAACCGCTGAGGTGAGAAAAGCTTATACGGGTACTGTTAAGATGCTCACGGATTTCGGCGCATTTGTTGACCTTGGCGGGGTTGACGGTCTTATTCATATTTCTGAACTTTCAGATGTAAGAATCAATCATCCGTCAGAGGTTGTTAAAGTCGGCGATAAAATTGATGTATTCATCAAATCATTAGATAAGGAAACGGGTAAGGTTTCGCTGGTAAAAGAATTTAAAGAAGATAAGAAGGCTGCTTTCTGGGCAGGTGCTGAGGTCGGCAAGAAATATAACGGCATTGTTAAATCTCTTACAAACTTCGGCGCATTTGTTGACCTGGGCGGCGTTGACGGTCTTGTTCATATTTCTGAGCTTTCATGGAACAGAATCAAGCATCCGTCGGAGGTTGTAAGCGTCGGCGATACAATTGCGGTTTATATCAAGGAGCTTGACAAGGAAACAAACAAGGTTTCCCTCGGTTACAAGAAAGAAGAAGACAGCCCGTGGATAAAAGGCACGAAGGACTTAAGCGTCGGCGACACCGTTAAATGTAAGATTGTAAGAATTTTACCTTTCGGTGCATTTGCTGAGGTTGCTCCGTTTGTTGACGGTCTTATTCATATTTCACAGATTTCAAACGAAAGGATTGCTAAGCCTTCCGATGTTCTTACAATCGGCGATGAGGTTGAAGCAAAGATTCTTGAAATTAACAATGATACAAAGCAGATTGCCCTTTCTATAAAGGCATTGCTGCCTGATGCTGCTGATGCTGAACCTGAAAAGGTAGAGGCTGCTGATACATCATACACAGAAGAAAGCTCTTTCACATTAGGCGACATTCTTGACGCTGAATAATTTGTTTTGAGTTATAGGTTGCAGCAAAAGATTTTGCTGCAACCTATTTAAAATAAGGGGGTTTTATTTTGCGGTTAGATGAATTTAAGGATGAAATTAGGGGTAAAAAGGTTTCTGTTATCGGTATAGGTGTAAGCAATATACCTCTTATTAAAATGCTTGTAAGTTTCGGCGCATTTGTCACAGCTCATGATAAGAGCAGCCCCGGCAAGCTCGGCGAAATTTACAATGAACTTAAAGAACTGGGCGTTAATCTTATCTTAGGCGAAGATTATCTTAAAAATATTCCCAAGGATTGCGACTATATTTTTAAGACGCCTGGTATTCGCTGCGATGTTCCGGAAATTGCGGAGAGAGTTAAAAACGGAGCTAAGCTTTCGTCGGAAATGAATTTGTTTTTTGAGCTTTGTCCTGCCCCAATTATTGCGGTTACGGGAAGCGACGGTAAAACCACCACCACAACTCTAATAACAGAGCTGTTAAAAAAAGAAGGCTATGTTTGCCATGTGGGCGGAAATATAGGAACTCCGCTTGTGGACAAAACGGAGAGTATAAAGCCTGACGATAAAGTGATTCTTGAACTTTCAAGCTTTCAGCTTCACACAATGAAAAAAAGTCCGCACATTGCGGTTGTTACCAATGTAACCCCAAATCATCTTGATTGGCATACGGACCTTGCCGAATACGAGGAGGCTAAGAAAAATATTTTCCTTAACCAAAAAGACGGTGACATAACTGTTTTAAACTATGATAATGAGGTTACCAGAGGTTTTGCGGCATCTGCCAAGAAGCATATATTTTTCAGCCGAAAACATAATCTTGAAGACGGAATTTGCCTTATTGAGAATAATATTGTCTTAAAAGAAAATGATAGAATAAAGGAAACGATTCTGGATATAAGCACCATAAAAATTCCCGGAATGCACAATGTTGAGAATTATATGGCGGCAATTGCGGCAACTCTTGGTATGGTTTCTGCAGAAACAATAAGATATGTTGCGGCAAATTTCGGAGGCGTTCCGCACAGAATCGAATTTGTACGGGAAATTGACGGCGTTAAATATTACAACGATTCCATTGCCAGCAGTCCGGCGAGGACAACGGCGGGACTTATCTCCTTCGGCGATAAAAAGGTTATTCTTATTGCGGGAGGATATGATAAGAAGATTCCCTTTGACAGCTTTGGCGCCGTTGTTAATAAATGCGTTAAGAGCCTTGTTTTAGTCGGCGCCACCTCGGATAAGATAGAGGCTTCGGTCAGAGAAGCTGAAAATTATGACGGGCTGCCGATATATAGAGTAAGTGATTTTAAATCCGCCGTGTTAAGGGCGAGAGAAATTTCGCAAAGCGGAGATATAGTTATTTTATCTCCTGCCTGTGCAAGCTTTGACCTGTTTAAAAATTTTGAGGAGAGAGGAAATACCTTTAAGGCGATAGTAAACAGCCTTTAGGGGTTGCCAATATAGTATGTCTGTATCTGTTGCAAAGGTTAATCCCGGGAGCCTTGCGGGTAAGGCGGGGCTTAAGGCGGGGGATAAAATTGAATATATAAACGGCAGGGAGGTTACGGACTATCTCGATTATATGTACCTTTCCGCAAATGAAACGGTTGAAATAGAACTTGAGGACAGAAGAATTTTAATAGATAATCCGAATTATGAGCCGCTGGGAATTGAGTTTGAAACTCTGCTTATTGATAAGCCGAAATCCTGCCTTAACAAGTGCGTGTTTTGCTTTATAGACCAGCTTCCTCCCAATATGCGCTCAAGCTGTTATTTCAAGGATGACGATTATCGGCTTTCGTTTTTGCAGGGCAATTATGTTACGCTTACTAATATGTCGGACAGGGATATTGACAGAATTATAGAATATAATCTGCCGAGAATAAATGTGTCGGTTCATACGACCAATCCGAAGCTTCGGAGGAAGATGCTTAATAACAAGAACGCCGGCAAGATAATGGAGCAGATTGATAAATTTGCCAAAAGCGGACTTAATATAAACTGTCAGATTGTTCTTTGTCCGGGGTATAATGATAAG
>JAEDLZ010000130.1 GCA_016303265.1 Clostridiales bacterium | reverse complement strand
GAGGTAAATGTTAAAAGCTTTGTTTACGGAGATGGCGAGATATTAGACGCCAACGAATATGAAGTAGCATATTTTACAAAAAGAGGCGAAGACTTTTTGGAAAGGGCAACAGTTAAGCCATACGGTGAGTCAAAGTTTGAAATTACGGCAGATAACGGGGATATGGAAGAAGCAGAAGAACCAATAATAGAAATGCAGGGGTGAATCAAAGTGAGTTATGTGTTAACATTTATAAGTGGAGTAACAATCGGAGCAGTTTTCGGTGTTGCTACACTGTGCTGCTTTATAGTAAGCGGCAAAGAATCTAAAAGAGAGGAAAAATACTTAAATGGAGAGCAGAATTAAAATTATGGTTTTCGAACCGGGAGAGAAACCGCATATCGAGTGGTTAAAAAACGTTACGGAGGCATATAAAAGCGTTGTCGAAGGCAATGTGAGGACACAGCAGCTTGACAGTAAATCTGTTTTGGTTTCCAATGCTGATAATACATTGCCTTTTCTTAAACCAAACAGGCACATTGGCGGAGAGATAATATGCGGAACATTTTTTATTGCGTCGGCAGGCGAAAACGGTCATTACGGTTCAATATCCGATGAATGTATGCGGTATTATTACGATATGCACAATAAGCCGGAAACCTTTTCGGAAAAAGAATTAAGGGAAGACCGTATATACGGATTAAAACTTATCGGGAAAAATGAAGTGTTTATCAATAATCTGAACTTAAAGCTTAGAACTCTTGATGCAAAAAGTATGCGTGACGATAAAGAAATACTTAAAACAATGCACGAGGTATTTTGCGGCACATACGGCACGGACTGCGTAGATGATATCGATGCCGGCAATGAGGATATGTTCTATCTTCCTGCAGTGATCAAATCACGGGAAACAAACGCACTTTGCGTCGGGCTTGTATTGGTGGATATTGAATCATCGGGTGAACATTGGGGAACACAGTTTATGCTGGACGGCAATTTTTATTGTGATGACAGTGAATGTATGCCGGACAAAGTAAAAACCAAAAGAGAAGAAATCGGTGTGTATGACTATTGGTATACGCCGGAATTTGACGGTGATATTCATATCGATAAGGAAAATGCACCCGAAGATGTCAGAGAGCTGCTTGACTATGCAAGCGGACCGGACGGGCAGACACAGGGAATCGGTATGGACGGTATGTAAGAAGAAAAAATAAGAGGCGGTCAGTTTGTGTGATTACACACGAATTGACCGCTTTTTTTGTTTTGCGGAAAGGAAGAAAAATATGAACCCCAAGAGTAAAAGCAACAGAATAAGAGATGCTCCCGAAAACGGCAATATCGTAGAAATGCGGCGGCTGATAAGTCAAAACTGACAATATCAGCCGCTTTTTTTAGTTTATGCCAAATCGGAGGTGTTTGAGGTAGTGAAATATCAAAACAGTCCGATTCCGTATATAGGCGGCAAACGTGCAATGAGAGATATAATCCTTTGGTCATTTCCTTTGATTTACGGAAGATATATCGAGGTGTTCGGCGGAGGAGCGTCTGTTCTCTTTGCAAAGATGAAAGAAAGGTTTGAGGTGTATAACGATTTTAACGGCGACCTTGTAAATATGTTCAGATGTATAAAGGAAAGGCCGCTGGCGTTAATCAAAGCCTTGAATTTTTTGCCGCTTCACAGCAGGCAGGAGTTTAGTATACTGCAAAACTTCTTAAACGGCGATGAGCCGGAATATCCGTATATACAAGAAGAATTGCAGACGGCAAACGAGTATTTTAACAAACGGGATGCAGAGGAAATCGTAAAGATTTTAACAGAGAAATCGCAGCTTTACGATGTGGAGAGGGCGGCAGCCTTTTACAAGCTCATAAGATACAGCTACGGCAGCGGAGGCAAAAGCTTCGGCGGTCAACCCGTAAATCTTTTGAGTACACTGGAAACGCTCTCTGCGGCGGCATTCAGGCTGAGAGAAACTGTGATTGAGAATAAGGACTTTGAAAGCCTTATAAAGCAGTACGACAGGTACGAGTCGTTTTTCTATCTTGATCCGCCGTATGTTGAAACGGAAGGTCATTATATGGTGGAGTTCCCGAAAGAAGACCATGTCAGACTGTATAACACCTTAAAAGAAATTAAGGGCAAATTTTTATTGTCGTACAATGACTGCGAATTTGTTAAGGAACTGTATAAGGACTATACGATTGTCGAGCATACCCGTGCAAACTCTCTTGCCCACAGATACGATTCAGGTAGCAGATTCAAGGAGCTATTGATCGCAAACTACGATATAAACGAAAGAAGAAAAAACGAACCGATACAATTAAGTTTATTTGGAGATGGTGATTATGAGTTTAACTATTTACAGGACTACAGGTACAAGAGGCCGAATCACACTACCGTTTTTATTCCGAGAACTATTGAGGAAAATAGGACATAACACATACATCAAAGTTGTGTTTGACGGTGTTCGGCTGATTATCACACCTATGGTGGAAAGCGGAAAATTCCTGCACGAGTACGACGCAGGGGTACGGCTTACCGAAAATGAAGCGAATGAGCTTCTTGAAGGCTACACAAAGAAATCGCTTGAAAATATGCACGCAGCAGTGCAGAAAAGATTAAAAATGTGTGCTGAAAACGAATCGGCTAATATCAACAGCGGAAAGAAGAAATAACGAATCATTAAAATTTAATATCCTCACGAGGTGTCGGCGACGCTTTCAGTTACCCGATTGGAGCGAGAAAACAGTGATAAGATTTATTGATATGTTTTCAGGCATTGGGGGCTTCAGAGCAGGGCTTGAAAGAGCAGGCGGATATAAATGCGTCGGACATTGTGAGATTGACGCATTTGCAAACAGGAGCTACAATGCCGTATTTGATACTGAAAATGAGGTGTTTTTTGATGATGCAACAAAAATTAATCCAAAGGACATCCCGGACTTTGATATCCTTTGTGCGGGATTTCCCTGTCAGGCGTTTTCTGTCGCCGGCAGAAGACGCGGCTTTGAAGATGCCAGAGGTACGCTCATCTTTGAAATTGTCAGAGTGCTTGGAGAAAAGCGACCTAAATATTTTTTACTTGAAAATGTTCCCGGTCTGCTTAACCATGACGAAGGGCGGACTTTTACGCAAATCCTCATTGCGTTATCAGACCTGGGGTATGGTATCGAATGGCAGGTGCTTAACAGCGCGGATTTCGGTGTTCCCCAAACCCGGAAAAGAGTGTACCTTGTTGGATATCTTGACGAAAGATGTGCCGGAAAAATATTACCTTTCACAGAGTGCAACCCTCAGACTGTTAAACAAATCCTTGGCGGAAATCAGGGACAAAGAGTGTACAACCCCGAAGGACTCGGAATAACACTTGCGGCAAATGCAGGCGGACAGGGCGGAAAGACAGGTCTTTACGATGTGTCCTGTATTGATATGAACGAGGAGCCTGTATTGACACGGCTCGTTCGATGTATCAAAAGCCGATATAACAGCGGAATCACAAAAAGAAAGGGAGAAAACTCTGCTATTATTGAAGGTGTTATGCCGTGCCTGACACCCGGCAAGCTGTATAAAAGGCAAAACGGCCCTCGTTTTCGTGGTGAGGAC
>JAEDLZ010000129.1 GCA_016303265.1 Clostridiales bacterium | reverse complement strand
GGACTCACTTTTTCGTGAATCCCGGATTTTCGTTAGGCTGTTTTTTTACAGCCCCCTTTTATTTGGTCGAGGCGACAGGACTTGAACCTGCGGCATCTTGGTCCCAAACCAATGTATCTAAAATGGGCTGAAACGACGTAATATCAACGTTTCTGAGCGTTGGTAAATATTCAATTTACCACTTTTTTTACCATTTAAGGCTCGTCAGGAGTATATTCTGTTGTCGAATTGATTATTCGGGACAATTCTTGCGAGAGGTTTTTGACATCTCTGGATGTATTCAGCTTATCCATGTCTATGTAGTATTTGTCCGTGGTGGAGGATTCCGAATGTCCCATAAGAGCGGTAGTCTTTCTTATCGGGGTATCAATGGAAGCAAGCAAGGTTGCGTATGTATGCCTGAGGTCATAAGGCTTGAATTCTTCTATACTGAGTTTTTTGTCTTTTTTGCTAACGGTCGGGTTATATTTGCTCGGCTTATTGTTGTAGTAGATATCCATATCCAGCAGATATGATTTCCAGTGTTTTCCTAAAGCCGAGGGTGAAAGCAATTTACCGTATCTGTTTTTAAAAATAAGCTCACTCTTCCTGTGATATCTTTGATTGGCTTTTATCCACTCACTCAATGGCTCGGGAATGGGAATTGTTCTTTTTCTGAAATCGTTTTTGGTTTTTCCGAGTCTGACACTAACGGGGGAGCCGCTGACTAATTCGGCGGTTTTATTGACAGTAACTGTATATTGACCGGTATTTTTGTTGTACTTGATGTCTCCCCAGTTGAGCGGAACAGTTTCTTCGGGCATAAGACCGCAAAGCATCATAAACAGACAATACGGACGCATAGTATGCTGAAAATTCAGAACTCTGCAAATTTCTTCTTCTGTCAGTGACCGATGTTCTGTTCCTTCCTTTGTAGATATTGATTTCACCGAAATATCTTCCGCATAGTTGTAGGGGAGCAAAAGCTCTTTCTTTGCCTTTTTAAATACCAGTTTCAGAACGGTAATGAGCGAGCCGATATATTTCTGAGACGGATAGTTTTTGTTGTCCTTCAATTTGCTATTTGCGAAATCCTTGACGCAATTCTCCAAAATAGCCGGAGTAACGTTGCAAATCTGAACAGAGCCTATTCGGGCAATTATATGTTTTGCCGCATAATAATAAGAGTTAAAGGTGCTTGTAGCAACGGAACTTTTGATTGACTCATGCCACTCGATTATATAATCGGCAACAGTCATAAGCTCACGGTGCTCGTCGTTTTGATTTTCAAGCTTCTCAAAATACTTGCGGATTTTCTCGTCAAGCTTCTCGGGGGAGGGGGCACAGAATCTTATGCCGTTAACCTGCTTGCGGTAATACCTTTTCTCCTTTGGAGCAGTTTTTTTCTTGTTAATAGCCATAAAAGTCCTTCTTTCTCTTGATAATGAGTCAAAAATTGTTCCAAACCTGTTTGACTCTCAAGGGAAATATGTTAGACTTGATTTAGAACTTTGTTTTGGAGTAGTTTTAAGCACTATTTTGGATAAAAAATCACTATATTTCTAAATTAACATTAAAAACCGTCGGATTTATTATTTCCGGCGGTTTTTCAACCCTGAGATTTACTTTAGAGTTTTATGACATACTCTTCATGATTAGAAAGGCAAAAGGAGATGATACAAATGATTTAGAAATTGAGGCTTTAGAAAACGGTGAAATTAAAACAGAAGGAGAGATTTTTATGAACATTAAGAAAATTGATGCGAGGATATATCGTATCGAAAAGAGCGACGTTGAAGCGTTGCCTGAGTTTGAGGGTAGGGATATTGACGAGCTGAAGCCGACGCTTGTGCTTGTTAAAACCTATCTGAACAGGACGAAATACTTCCGTGTGTTTTCAATGCTTAAAGACAGCCATGCGTTTCTTGAGCTGACTCAGCCCATTTCCGACACAAAGCTGTTTGAGGTTATTGAAACGGAAGAAGGGTATTTGAAATTTGCTGCGGCGATTTCAAAATTAGGCGGATTCCATTGGTCACAGCTTCTGAATGAAGTTGACAACGAAACGAATATTAAGAAAGAAGGATTGGTATTATGAAATTAACAGTCAACGAAAGCATCGAACGCATTTTTCTCGTTAAGGCGGCAGAGGTCAAAACAGCCAAGAGCGGAAGTCAGTATCTTGACCTTCATCTTGTCGATAAGGACAATGATGTCAAAGGAAAGCTCTGGGATTGGAACGAAGCGAAACCGTCCGTTGAGCCGATGACGCTCAATAGGATAACCGGCAAGGTGAACAATTTTAACGGTCAGCTTCAGATAATCGTCAAGGACATTCAACCCGTTGACGAAACGGAAGTTGATATGGCGGATTACGTACCGTGCGCACCGATTGACAGCGACACCATTCTTGAGAACATACACTCCTTGTTGTATGAGTTTGAAAACAGCGATTTGATATTGCTGTGCGAATCGGCGATTGATGAAGTTAAGGAAAAGCTCAGGTATTATCCTGCGGCAATGAGCTGTCACGACGCTGTCAGAGGAGGACTGTTGCACCACACCTACTGTATGCTTCAAACCGCAATCAGAATCTGCGCTGTGTATCCGAGCATAAACAGCGACCTGCTTTATACGGGCGTTATACTTCACGACCTTGCAAAGATTGACGAGATTGATTCCGCACCTGTCGGAATAGCTACCGGTTACACGGCAAAGGGCAATCTGATAGGACACCTTGTACTCGGCGCAATGAACGTTGAAAGGCTGTGCGATACATACGGTATTCCGGACGAAGTTAAGCTTACCGTTCAGCACATGCTTCTTTCCCACCACGGCATACCCGAGTACGGCTCACCGAAGGTGCCAATGATACTTGAGGCTCAGGTGCTCAATCTCATAGACGAGCTTGATGCGAAAATCTATGAATTCAACGAAGCGGCCGAAAATACCGAGCCCGGAACATTCAGTCCAAAGGTGTTCTCCCTCGGCAACATTCAGGTCTACAAGCCAAACATCTAAATCAAAGCATCACCCCGGACTATTCGTTCGGGGCTTTTCCTTTGCATGAAAATCGAAGATTAACGAAACAGTTTTCCGACATATATACTATAGAAGCATTTGTAAATAAGAGATTAAACTTGTTTTGCGGCTCGGTGTTAGAGATTTAACCGCACGGAATGTGAATGCCGCTTATGTGTCAGAAACGCTGACACTCAGTTTGCCGGGAGCCTCCTCCTCTCCCGGCTATCTTCCCTAAAGTATGAAAACCGTTTGCTTGCTATTGTCGGTTATTCGACAATTTATTTGGAGAATAACCAAACAATGGCTTAAAAGAGAGGTTAGGAAAGCGTCAGTTTTCCGTAGCAAACGAAAAAATCGCACAGCTTTTTGCCGTGCGTCAGCTTCCGAGCTGTAGGATTTCGGCACTGTTCCCCCGAAATTGGAACGATGTTCCAGCCTTTGAGCCCACAGAACGATTGAACTTATGGCGGTCAGATGCACCGGAATAGCGAAGTCATCAAACAGGAAAAGAGGTGATACTATGTCCAGAAGTACAGAACGAAGAAAGAAAAAGAAATGCAACAAGGGAAACAAGCTTTCGATGGA
>JAEDLZ010000128.1 GCA_016303265.1 Clostridiales bacterium | reverse complement strand
TCCGAGTCCGACAACCACATATTTTACCGGGTTATCCTCATACGGGCGGTGGAAGCTCAGCTTGGGAGTGAGCGCCGTCATCATATCTGCCGGAGCGGCCGAAGGCCATACCTTCTTTAAATAGTCATAGCACTTTTTAGTCGCTTCCTCACCCGTGAGTCCGACACCTGAAGGAACGTGAGTTTCGATCGAAACGGGCATATCCTTTCCGGTTACGGCCGCACCTGCCAAAACTCTGTCCCACGGGACTTTTTTGCACTCGATTTCCGGGATAGCACTGACTCCGCGCGCCTTAACATGGATCATATTTACATATTTAAGAGCCTTTGTGAAGTAATCGACACAATCACCCTCCGCCTCGGGAAGTATCTCGAACATATTCGAAACGTCCCATGCAAGGCCCCAGTCCGGAACCTTCAGAGCATTGATAACGGCAATCGCCTCATCGGGCGTCACACCGCAGTTCTCAAAGCCAAGCACAAGACCCGCTTCCTTAGCTTTCTTTGCGAAGGGTTCAAACATTTCCAAGACCTTGGAAAGCTCGTCGGGTCTCATCGCAAGCTCTCCGCACTTGGGATCATACTGGTCGTGCTGCCAGAAGAAGAACGAACGAACAAGCTTTGTATCCAAGATCTCGCTCGCGCGGATAATTCCGTCAAGCTTCCCCATTTCCTTTTTAACTCCGGCCTCATCGGGAAGATGCACCTTGCAGAGAGACGACTGGATAACGCCGGCTTTAAGTCCGTAGCTGTCCATCGCGCTCTTTAAATCCTTGAGCTCCTGATTTGTGAGTTTTTCGACCGCCTTTCCGTTGATCAGTCCTCTGAAATCCACATATTTCATACCCCAGGATGCAATTTTAGGCATAACCTCATAGGCGTCCTCGTGAAACTCATCCGAAAAAACCGATATATACATTATAAAGCCCCCTGTTTTTTATTTTGTCTTAATTTTAACACATAAAAATCCATATTAATATTAGATTTTTATTATAAAATAGTATTTTTTTAAGAATGGACTTTTTACGCTCCGAAAGATATATATTTTGTTGACAAAACGCGTTAAAATCTGATATAATTAATATGTTTCCGAATCATCCTTTAAGACTCAAAAGCTGGTGTACATATGGTTTTTAAATCCGGCCGAGCGGCCTATATTGTAAAAGGAATAATTGTTCCGATTGCGGCGCTTCTCATCTCCGCAACGGTAATTTTGCTCTTTTTTAACGCACGCTTAAATAATCTGGCAGAGTCAAACGCTTACCGTATACTGACCGACTCCGCAGAACAGCAAAGCTCTGCTATGAATGAGCGAATCAACTCCACCTTTCAGCAGCTTGATATTATTTCAGCCGGTATTGGCTGGAATTCAGACATTTATAACGACCCGATGACCATCGGGATTCTTAAAACTCTCGTCGAACAGAGTGTTTTTGATAACCTGGCCATCTCCGATGCCTCCGGGAGGCTTTTATACCAGAACGGAACGGTCGCATACTGTGCTGACCGAGAATATTTCAAAACCGCCATGGCCGGAAAATCCAATACTCAATTTTTAAATCAAGGAAGAATGAGCGGAGACACGGTCTTCGTTTTCGCTTCTCCCGTGACACGCTCCGATTCGGTTATAGGCGTTATAGTTGCAACGCGCAGTCTTTCCGATATCAGCGCGACACTTGACATGTCCGAAAAAAGCTCCGACGAATACACGTTTTTATGCCGTAAAAACGGAATCATCCTTTCGTCTCCCAATGAGGGTGAGCTTTCCGAGTGCAATTGGATAAATGTAAACACGATTTTTACGCCGTATTCGTCCGGAAGCAAGCATACAGGTGTCGAGCTTTATAAATACAATGATAAAATATATTACGGAACCTTTACTCCCTCAGGCTTTGAAGATATTTACATATTCAACGCCGCTGACAAATCATACGCATATCGGCTGTCCGGCCTTTTCAGCAAATGGAGCTTTGCCGTCGTTATTCTGATCTCTACGCTGACTCTTATCGGCGCGGCAATGATAATCGTCAGCTTAAGACGTCGTATCGGCATCGTACAGGCTGCCGAGTCAGAACGCAGGAGAAAGCTTGAGGAGTATCACGAATTTCAAAACAAGCGTTCGTTTGATCACGTCGATACCGTATCCAGTTTCAAATTAAATCTGTCTCAAAACACATTTACCACCGATAAAACAAGCATATACAATCAAATGCTGCTTAGCTCCGGCACAATAACGATCGATGAATTCATCAGCCGTACAGCAGAATATATTCATCCCTGTTCCCTAAAAAGCTTTGAACGTGTTTTCTCGAGAGATGCTCTTATTTTTGCCTTTAACAACGGACAGACGAGCGTTCAGGAAAATATTTTATTCTATTATGACAAGATCGGTTATGTATGGATCAGAGCGATATCCGACCTTGTTAAAAACCCGATAACCGAGGAGCTTGAGGCCGCGTCATATGCCTTCTCAATCAATAAATCCAAGCGGCTTGAACAGATCGGCGAAACGATAATCTCAGAGAATTTTGAGGCCGTCGGGCTGATAGACGCAATATCAGGAGCGGTCTACGGCATTAAAGCCTTGCCCGGAGACATAAATTACCGCGCGGAATACTCCGGGAAGATCAGCTATGATGAAACGGCTCTGCGTTCATTGGCAAAATTCCTTTCGGAAGAAGACTTTGCCGCAACTAAAGATGCCATAAAGCTCTCCAAAGTAACTGACGAGGTAGAGAAAAACGGCTTATACTCGATAACGACTCATGTCATTTGCCAAAACGGTGATGACATTTTTTACAGAATCAACTATTCATATCTTAATGCCCTCAAGGAGAGTATTTTGGTTTCATGTGAAAATATCACGGATATTGTCAGAGGCAAATTAGACATGCTGACCGGACTCTTAAGCTCTGCAGAATTTCACAAGAGAGTATCTGATTGGATCAGAGATAATCCCGGAAAAAAATACAGAATATACCGTTATAATATAGACGGTTTCCGTAATATCAACGGTCTTTTCGGCTATGCATCGGGAAACCGGCTTCTTAAGGATATAGGTCTTTATTTGGCTTCGACGGACAATGAAAACTGTATCTCGGCACACATAAACGCAGATCACTTTCTCAGTTTCTGCACCGGAGACTACATGTCCGCCGAAGAGTGCTGTAAAAGGTTCGCCGCTCATTTTTCAAACTACAAATTAAACTATCCTATTTCAATTCACATCGGCGTGTACGACCTTTGTGAGCCGGGAATCGATCCGATGGCTATGAGCTACAAAGCACACCTTGCGCTTGCTTTGGTAAAGGGAGACTTATCGCGCCGTGTGGCTTATTACAATAAGGGGCTTTTAGATGCGACAAAGGAAACTCAAAAAATTTTGTCGGATGTTGAGCGTGCGGCAAGCGCAGGAGAATTTGAAGCCTGGTATCAGCCGCAGTTTAATTACAGCTCCGGGAAGCTGATAGGAGCAGAAGCGCTTGTCCGCTGGAACCACCATGAAAAGGGTATTATATATCCATCTTCATTTATTCCGCTTTTAGAGCAAAGCAAGCAGATTTCCGTTGTGGACAGATTTGTCTGGGAGGAAGCCGTAAAAAC
>JAEDLZ010000127.1 GCA_016303265.1 Clostridiales bacterium | reverse complement strand
CTCATTTTCCTGTTTGTTAAGGGTAACAATACCCTGTGCAGGGAGGTTGGTCGTAAGTGTTTTATTGTCCTTAAGCAGCCTGTCAAGCGCATAGCAAACCATTTTTTTAACGATAAGACTGCCCTTTGTTGCATATTCCTCAAAAACAGGCCACGAAATATAGATTCCGTCCTTTCCTTCTATGCAGCCGCAGCTATAATCCGCCTCATTGTTCGGTGTGTGCATATGAGAACAAAAGTGCGCTCTTTCCCTGTTAAAATAGGGGTTCTCTCTTATGCCGAGCTCCTCTCCGCCGACATTTTTAATCTTCTGACCTCTCTTATACATTACAAAAGAAGTGTTTTCATACACATCAATATCAAATTTCGGTCTGAAATAGTCCGGGCAGTATTCGTTATCGCCAAGATGCTTCGCTCCGAAATCAAGAACAAAATCCTTCATTTCAACATCAAGACCCGATTTCCCCGTTGCCAGAATTTTTCCGCCGCCGGATACAAAATCCTTGAGCTTCTTTTTAAGATTGTCCTGAACAAGGATTCTATCGGGAAGAATTATAACCTTGTACTTACTGAAATCCTCTTCAACATCAATAACATTGAAAAGGTATTTTCCCTCGAGCATTATTCTCACTGCCCCTGCGTCAATATCATTTGTATTCGCTACCTGACCCGTGCTGAGGGTATTATTTACCGCCTCAAAGGAAAGAATTGCCACATCCGTAACCGGCGTCACATTGTCGCACCATTTTTCTCTTTCCTCAAGTTCCTTATATCCTTCCCCGATAAGCTTATATGTAGCCATATTCATTTCGCCGCTTGGGTGCAGCTGATCGCCGACCGAGCATTTTGCGCCGAAAGCCGCCGACAGAGCGACCTCGAAGCGCAGTGCATTAGGATGCTTAAAGCCGCCGAATTCGCCCCATGAGGTATGAAATTTTCCGGTCATGCCCAGATATTCCATTCCGAGCGTCCTTACATAAGCAGCCGAAAGCGGAAAGTGGTCATAACCCCAGCCGCCCGTCGGCAGACTCTCAATTTCGAGATGAGTGTCCATATAGGCAAGCTTTCGCTTTCCTCTTATAATATGTCCGCCGTTATGGAAAACCGGCAGTCCGGGCTTAATGCTGTCAACCGCCTCTCTTACCGCCTTCGTGTATTTTGCGTATCTGCGTGAGGCAAGCTCTATGGCATTATTATCGTCAAAGGGGTCTTTCCCCTCCGCTTCAAGTATATTCCGGCAGTGCATACAAAAGCACGGAGCTTCACCAACTATGTCCAGAAATATTCCATCGGCGTCGTAATTGCGGCATACCTCTTTTATCTGCTCAATAAGATAATCAAGATAGGGAGAGTTCATGCAAAGTATGTGATACCCCGCAGTGGAAAAATCAGACGCCCATCTTGTACTTTCATCTTTGTTTCTTAAAAGCCATTCCGGGTGTCTTTTTGCCATTTTTTCATCAATTCCCGCCGAAATATACACAGGAGTTTTAACCCCGATTTCGTGAGCCGCCTCAATCTGCGCTCCGAGCAAGTCAAACTTAAGATTCGGATGCATTTCATTTGCCTTTGACGGATGATAAGCCCAACCGTGATGACACTTGGAAAACAATGTTATCGAATCCACATGACCCGCCTTAAGTGCTTCCTGAAACTGCTTTTTATCAAATTTTTCACCTATCCCCTCGATTTTTTCGCTTGTATGAAAATCAAGGTGTATCTGTCTGAATCTCATATTTTCCCCCTATATAATCTTAGTTTTTTTCCACGAATATCTTACACGAATGAAAACATAAAGTCAAGGCATATTTGCATTTTTTTTAACTTTATGTTAATATTAACAAAAGAGGTGAGCGCGTTGAGAACCGTAGGAATAATTTGCGAATACAATCCCTTCCATCTGGGACATAAATATCAGATTAAGAAAACCCGTGAAATAACCGGGGCTGACTGTGTAATCGGTGTTATGAGCGGAAATTATGTTCAGCGAGGCGACGCCGCAATATTTGATAAACGGATTCGTGCCGCCGCCGCAATCAGAAACGGGATAGACCTGATTATCGAGCTTCCAACAGTAATGTCCCTTTGCGGAGCGGAGCGTTTCGCCTTCTGCGGCGTTGAAATTTTAGACGCTCTCAAAATGGTCGATTTCATTTCTTTCGGAGCGGAAAACGATAATGTGCAGATGTTGTCCGAAATTGCCGAAATTCTTGCAAAAGAAAGTGAAGAATACAAATCCGCCCTTTCAGACGGTCTTAAAAAAGGCTTATCCTACGCTGCCGCAAGGAGCGGCGCTGTGGATTTGCTTCTTCCCGGCAGCGAAAAATTCCTTTCCTCCCCCAACAATATTCTTGCAATAGAATATCTTAAGGCGCTTAAAAAAATCAACAGCTCAATTACGCCTTTGGCAATAAAGCGTTTTGGCTCCGGGCATAATTCCCTTGATATAAGCGGCGGCATTATAAGTGCGGGCGCCCTGCGGAAGCTTATCTTGAGCGGCAGGGATATTTCGGATTATGTACCGCCGAGCGCAAACACGCTTTACAAAGACGCAAAAATACACAAAACGGATGCCATGAGCTGCGCAATAATCGCAAATCTTCACAAGCTTTCTTCAGATGAGCTTTCCGAAATTGCCGATGTTTCCGAGGGGCTTGAGTGCAAAATCAAAAAGGAGCTTAAAGTCTGCCGTGATTTTGACGAACTTTGCGGCAAAGTTAAATCCAAACGCTATGCACACAGCCGTATAAGACGGATTCTGCTTTCATCATATCTGGGCATAAAAAAATCGGATTTGGTGCCGCCTCAGTATATCAAAATTCTTGATTTTAACGAAACGGGACAAAAATTTTTAAATAAAGCAAAGCAAAATACAAAACTTCCCCTTGTTAAAAATTATAATCAAATCAAGGCTATGCAAAACCCAATCGCCGAAAAGATGTGGAAAAACGAACTCATATTCGACAGCATATACAATCTATTCTGATTTTATTTTGTTCCAATATTCCTTTGCCGCCTGTTCCGTTTTGTTTTGTCCGTACTCGTAATAGACCTTATTTTTAATTTTGTCCGGCAGGTACTGCTGACGGACATAATGATTCGGATAGTCGTGAGGATAAAGGTAATGCTGTCCGCGGGGCACATCCCCGGCTCCGTCGCATTTAACATTCTGAAGCTGTCGCGGAATCTCGCCCGTATCGGTATTTTCAATATCCGACAAGGCCTTGCCTATCGCCATGTATGCCGAATTTGATTTCGGAGCGGTGGCAAGAAGTATTGCCGCATCGGCAAGCGGTATCCTTCCCTCGGGAAGTCCCAGCATAAGCGCACTGTCAACACAGGCCTTGACAATAGGGATTGCCATAGGATACGCAAGTCCGACATCTTCCGCTGCAATAACCATAAGTCTGCGGCACGCCGTTGTCAAATCCTCCGCTGCAATAAGCCTTGCAAGATAATGAATTGCCGCATCCGGGTCAGAACCCCGGATAGATTTCTGAAGTGCGCTCATGACATCATACTGACTGTCACCTTTTTTATCGTATCGAAACGCTTTTTGCAAAATGGTGTTCTCCACCCCCGCAGTATCGACTTCAATATCTCCCT
>JAEDLZ010000126.1 GCA_016303265.1 Clostridiales bacterium | reverse complement strand
GGAATAAGCATAGGAATAGGTGACAATCTCTTCGGGAAAGGTCTGGATATAACCCGTCAGGATTTATGCGTAATGGTATACAACACAATAAAAAGGACAGAGCACAGATTGAATGAAGATACAGAGGGAAGGTCGTTTGAAGACAGTTCGCAAATTGCAGATTATGCAAAAGAGGCGGTGGATAAGCTTGTTCGATGCGGAATTATCAACGGGGATGAAAATGGATATTTTAATCCCGAGGATCCTGCAACACGAGCAGAGGCGGCAAAAATTATTTACCTTGTTGCATTGAGATAGGGGTGTAAACATGAGAAAAATATTTAGTCTTACATTAATTGTTATACTTATGTTGAATCTATGCGTATGTTCTGCATATGCGGCGGAAGATACGGAGTTTTCCACAGAGGTTCGGGTTTTAAATAAGCTTGGAGTGTTTAGCTTTGAAGAGGATGAGGAAATAGATTACGAAAAGAAGGTGAGCAGGGCGGAATTTGCCGGTTATACGGTCAGGGCACTGGCATTACCGGAGAGCGGCAATGCAAAGGTATACTTCACGGATGTTCCGACGGATTTCTGGGCGGCGTCTGAGATAAACACCCTTGTTGAAATCGGTGCAATATGCGGAACCGGAAGCAAAAGCTTTAATCCCGATGATTATGTGACCTACGGCCAGTCGCTGAAAATGATGCTGGCGGCGGCAGGCTATAAGACGGCGGCGGAGGAATCGGGCGAAGAATTATACGGCTATGAGCGGCTTGCGGCAAGACTTGGAATAAGGCTTAATATTGCGGATGGCGAAGGCCTGAGCCTAAAGCAGGCAGCAGAGGTTATCTACAGCTGTATGCTGGCAGAGCCGGTTTTACAGACGACTTCTACCGCCGTGGCTCAGAGCGGAAAAACAATATTTTCCGAATACCGCGGAGTATACTTCGGTGAAGGTGTTTTGGAAACCTTTTACGGCGGTTCTGTAAATCAAAACAGTGTGAGTGAAAGAAATAAGATATTCATAGACGGAAAAGAATATTCGGCAGATTCGGATATTGATGCTTCGGAATATTTTGGGGCGAATACTAAGTTTGTGTGCATCAAAGAAAAGGATGACGATTACAGGGTAATATATATGGAAAAAACCGAAGAGGATATAAGTATCTCTTCGCTGCTCATTGATGGCTATGACAAATCCAAAAGAGAGCTTAGGTACTATAAGAGCGACAGTGCTTTAAGCTGCGTCACAAGGGTAATACCTGCCGGTGTGTCGGTGATTGTCAATGGAACAGAATCCTCCAAGACCTTCGGCGATATTATTAACGAATTTGTCCTCGGCGAGAGGAAGGGCAGCATCAGACTTTTGAAAGACAAAAGCGGTGCGGTATTCAGAGTGATTGTAAAAAGCTACAGATACGGTACGGCAGAACTGTATGATTCAGAAAAAAACACGCTTTACATTAATGACGGCGGCATGGAAGAAATTAAGCTTTATGAATATGAGATGTGCAATATTATAGACGAATTCGGAGCTAAGAAGGAACTTCCGTTTGAAGTTGATACGCCGGTGTTTATTGCGGAATCGGAGGAGAACCGCTATATTGAGCTTGTGAATTGCATGAGCGCTGCCGAGGGTGAAATATCCGATGTAAGACATAGCGACAGGGAGATAGTCATTGATAATAAGACGTATACGGTTGATAAAAAGTATTGGGAAAAAAACAGCGACATATTTAAGGCAGGAAGGAATATAAAAGCAAAGCTGGATATTGTCGGAGAAATCGTGTATGCAAAGTATTCAAATACAGGAGAAATGCAGTACGGATATCTTACCGATGCGACAATAGAAGGTGGAATTTTTGATAACCGAGTAGTATTTAAAATGTATTTTCCGGATGAGGGAACGCTGGAAAAGGTGACAACGGCGGAAAAGTTGATTTTGGATGGTGAAAACTACAAGAAGGACGCGTGCGAATCGATACTTGAGGCAATTCCGGGAACAGAGCTCAGCGGAAAAGGCGGCGATGCTGAAGTTTCAATCGAAAGACAGCTTGTCCGATTCAGAAAAAATGAAAATAACGAGATAACCGAGCTTGACACTTACAAAGTGGGTGAGAGCGAGAACAGAGATAATACCCTGACGCGGAGGCATGACGGGACAACGCAGATTACATACAACCAGCCGCTGAAACGGTTCGGTATGGATACAGCCTATGATTCGCAGAATACAAAGCTGATATTTGTGCCGCATACAAATGCAGACGGAAATGTGATTGCTCCGGATGGAACGGTATTTTCGGAGAGCTTGGATATGTACGGTGTAAAGGTTGCTCTCAATACATCATGGGATTATTATATTCAGAGCTATTATGACAATTCGGAGGCGTATTATGCAAGCGCAATCGTCATTGAGGTTGAATACGGGCGCAGAGATGATACGATATTTATGTATGACCGTACCGATGAGATATACGAAAATGATGAGGTGAAGAAGTGCGTTGTGGGAATGTCCGGCGGAGGCGCGGTTTCATATATAATACCCGAAGGGTTTGAAAATCTCATGAAGGATATTTCTCAGGGCGACATACTGAGTCTGACAGTTGACACAACGGGTAAAAAGATTGCAACGCTTAAAAAGATGTATGATTGCAGTGATAAGAAGATGGTAAATTCAAGCGGAAATCCGTATTGGTATGAAAAAGCACCGGATGAAACCGGAAAGACCTTTGACGATGTAATGTATCAGCTTTCACGAACCCATGTGTACAGTCTGAAAAACGGATATGTACAGTCAACCTATTATATGTATGATATGGATAAAGGAATTGTGGATGAGGTTCTGAATGTATCCGGTGCGCCTATTGTGGTATATGACGCAGGTGCGAGAGACGGAAAGGTGAAAAAGGGAAGTGTTTCGGATATAAAGGGCTTTAAAACGGCAGGCGATGATTGTTCGATTATGCTTGTTCAGATGAATTATCAGAATTTCAGGCAGGTGTTTATATATAATTATTAGTCCTTGGACGATGAAAAGGGGAAAGCAATATGAACAAATGCGGTTTAATAAAAATTCTTGCGCTTATATCGGCAGTGTGTTTTGCTTTTAATCCTATGTGCACCGCGGTTCACGGGGCGGACGGCACAACGGCGTCCGTTATTGCCGAATGTTCGTTTGTGAACGGTAAAGCTGTTGCTGTCGGTGCGGCTGTTTCGACCGAGGCAAGCCTTGAAAGTGCGGGCGCAGTTCTCGACTGCAGGGGTGAAACCGATGAAAACAACATGATTGATATTCAGCCGGCAAAGGGTAATATAGGAATCACCGTAAATGAGTCAAAAATGGCTGTGGTCGGCAGGTGGGATTACCTTGATGTGACAGTAAGATACCTTGACAGCGGTGCAGGTTGGTTTTTCTTGAGGTATACAACCGAAGACGGAAATAAGACAAGCGAGTATGTAAGTCTCACAGATACCGGGGAGGTTCTGAGTTATACCTTCTCTGTAATGGGAGTCTCGGGCGGAAACGGCGTCATGTACGGCAATGTGAACAAAGGGTATGACGTAGAAATCTGTACAACCAGATGCATCTGGCAAGAAACGTTGGATCCGTCGGTTGCGGCATGGTCGCCCGATGCCGTG
>JAEDLZ010000125.1 GCA_016303265.1 Clostridiales bacterium | reverse complement strand
TCGGTTCGGGAATATAAAGATTATCGGAAGATGCTTCAACGATTTTCTTAACGCTTTCTTTAACAAGCTTGGTAATTTCTTCGTTGTACATATTTCTTCCTCCTTTACAGCAGCTATTTATTTAAAGATGCAATAACCTTTTTTGTAATTTCTTCAACCAAGTCATTGTCGATTTCCTTAGGAGCAGTACCGCAGGAACCGCAGTTGTGGCAACTTGCCTTTCCGTCTTTATTGTTCGGACAAAGGTCAGCGGGATGCTTGCCTGTCATGCCGAACTTCTTGCGGATTTCATAAAGCCTTTTAACCTGAGCGTCGGAAAGCTCCTTAGGTCCGCCGAGCTGCTTTGCATAGAACAAAAGCTGTGCATAGAACTCAAGAGATTCCATTTTATGATAAGCCGCCAAAAGTGAATCCGAATATGAAAGCGCTCCGTGATTTTCAAGAAGAACCGCATCATAATACTGCAAATATTTAGAAACGGCATTCGGAATTTCCTCTGTTGTAGGCGTGCCGTATTCGGCAATCGGAACGCAGCCCAGAGCGATAACCGCCTCAGGCATAATCGGCTGAGTCAGCGGAATACCTGCTATCGCAAAGCTTGTAGCAAATACCGGGTGAGCATGAACAACCGACTTAACATCCGGTCTTTCCTTATATACACGCATATGCATTTTTATTTCAGAGGAGGGCTTAAAGCTGCCGTTTGCCTGAATAACATTGCCGTTTGCGTCTACCTTACAGATATATTCGGGAGTCATAAAGCCTTTACTTACTCCGGTAGGCGTGCAAAGAAATTCATTATCCGAAATTTTTACGGAAATGTTTCCGTCATTTGCAGCCACCATGCCTCTGTCATAAATTCTTTTGCCTATGTCACAAATTTGTTTTTTGATTTCGTATTCTGATACCATATCAAATAACTCTCCTTTATATAGAAATTTTAATTATTTACACAATATTACAATACTATTGTAGCACTATGAATTGGGCTTGTCAATAGGTTTTTTGTTGTTTTTTCTGTTTTTTTGTTGGTTTTTGTTAAAAATGTAATTATTCAGCCAGATAATCGAGTAATTTGTCTATGCCGTATCCGGTTACGGAATCCACATGAAACACCTTTTCGCACCCGCTAAGACGCAGCCAGTTCTCCGCTCTTTTTACATTGGCCCCTGCCTGTTGACACTTTGTAACTATTCCTATAACCTCACGGTTCGCCATACAGGTACAGCAGGGCGGAAACAGGGAATAGGGTTCATCAGCACCAATTAAAAGCCCGACAATGTCTGCTTCGTATGAATACAGAGCAAGCGCCCTTCCAAGATGCTGAGTCTGAGCATACTCACCCGGGGTATCAATCAAAAAATCCCCGAATTTAACATACTGCGTTTTATCATAGCGTATATTTTCGCCTTTAAGAGCTTGCGTCAGCGTGGTTTTTCCGCTTTCGCTCCTTCCCATAAGTATCAGCTTTTTCATTAGGTTTTAGTAATGGGACAAACCGTAAATCCAAGGGTTTGTTCACAGTATTCAACCAATGCCGAAAGGGACGCGGCAACATCTGAAATTGTTCCCGTAACTATGAGTGTGCCGCTGAAACGGTCGACAAAGCCCAGTTCAACGCCGGAGGATTTTATTGCTATATCCCCTGCAATTATAGCGGTTTCGCTGGGTGACATGGTAACAATTCCGATTGCCGATTTTGAGTAATCGACTGCCGGGTCAAGACCAAGCTTTTTATATAAAATATCATCCGGGTTAGCAATGATATGCGCCAGCGTTATCTGCTTTCCCGGCACAATCTCCTGAATAATTCTCATTTTGTCCTGAATCGGTATCTCATTGTTCACGGCTTTAACCTCCTATCTGCCCGTCAAGCCCCGTATTGTTTACAATTTCAAGCAATTTTTTCATATGCTCATCCGCAGGCGGCTTAACAGCTTCAAGCTCATATTCCCTGCCCAGTCCTATGTACTTATCAAAGCCATAGTTATGATACGGCAAAAGATGCATCCGCTTTACCCCGTAAAGACTTGCCGCAAATTCCGCTATATCTTTTATTTCATCTTCCGTATCGTTGAATCCTGGGATAACCGGAACGCGGATAATCAAACATTTTGCATTTTTTGCAATCAGTTTTGCATTCTCAAGTATTTTCTCATTGGGCTGTGCGGTAAACCGTTTGTGCTTTTCGGAATTCATGTGCTTAATATCCATCAGAACCGTATCAACAAACGGCAGTATTCTTTCTATAACCGAATAATCGGCAAAGGCCGTTGTTTCAATCGCTGTCGTAAAACCGTTTGCCTTACACTGCCGAAGAATCGCCTCGGTAAACCTCGGCTGGCAAAGACATTCGCCTCCGGACAGGGTAACTCCGCCGTTTGAGCGGTTGTAATAGGGTCTGTCCCGTTTTACAATCTCAATTATTTCTCCTACGGTAATGTCTTGTCCTACCGTTTTTTCTTTGCCGCCGGTAATCATAGTCTGTATTTTATATTCCTGCGATTCGGGATTGCAACACCACTTACAGCGGAGAAAACACCCCTTCAGGAATACAATGGTACGAATCCCCGTTCCGTCGTGGACGGAAAACCGCTGAATATTAAATATTCTCCCTCTTACATCCGAATAATTTTCCATTATTTCCTCCGATTATAAGTTTGTCTGCTCCGTCCTGTTAATAATATCGTCCTGAAGAGATTTTGAAAGCGTTGTAAACAGAGCGCTGTAGCCCGCAACACGAACCACAAGACTTCTGTACTTATCCGGGTGCTTCTGTGCATCTCTGAGCGTTTCACGGCTTACAACATTGAACTGCATATGACTGCCTTTCTGGTCGAAATAGCCTCTTATAAGAGCAACAAAGCTTTCCAGCCCCTCTCGCCCCGCAAGCGCGGTCGGATGGAATTTCATATTGAACAGCGTTCCGTTTGACGCAATATAATGGTCGAGCCTTGAAACCGAATTAGCGGTAGCGGTAGGGCCGTTAATATCCTTGCCTGCCGACGGCGAAACACCGTCAGCAACCGGAGTGCCGGCATACCTGCCATCGGGGGTTGCCCCTGTCTGGGCGCCGAGAGGAACATTTGCCGAAACAGGGTAAAGTCCCGCCTGGTACTGTCCGCCCCTGGGGTTTTTAAAGGTTTCAAGCGGTTTTGTATATGTATAGGCTACATCACGGGCAAAGCTGTCCACTTCATCTATATCGTTTCCGAATTTGGGAATCTCGTTTATCATATCGCGAATCTTTGCATATTTTTCATTATCCGCCGACTTAACGCTGTTATCCATAACCTGTTTATATATTTCCGAAATTTTCTCCTCTGTTACTTTGATTCCGGCTTTATCTATTTCCTTCACAATCTGAACGGTAACAGCCTCCGCATCCTTCTCGGTCATTCCCTTGCCGAAATTATGCTCAAGAGCCGCCTTAAGTTCTGCCATCGTAATTTTTTTCTCATCGAATACAAGCTTTTTTATCGCATAAAGAGAGTCAGCCATATTGGCAACGCCGAATCCCTGGGGACCTGTAAAATTATAAACCGCGCCGCCTTCCTGGACGCTCTTTCCTCTTTTTATGCAATCATCAACCATACTCGACAGATACGGCAGCGGACAGCGTTTTGCATGAGCAACATCAATCGCATTGTCAGCGTTTA
>JAEDLZ010000124.1 GCA_016303265.1 Clostridiales bacterium | reverse complement strand
AAGGATGTTGCACTACATATTGTATCAGATATTTTCACATTTGTAAAATGTTTTTTTAAAATTTTTTCAAATTTTTTTAATAATTCCCCCCGAATTGTCGTCTGAGTGACCAGACTTATGGGAATATCTCTGTCATTTTCAAGAAAAGCGTTCATATCATCATCCGTATAAAGAATATCGGCGCTGCCTGCGCACCAACCGTTTATACCCTTTACCTCAGGATGATTCCTGTCGCCTATTATGACTATTCTTCGCCCCTTGGAAAATTCCTCTTTTACTATACTGTGAATTTTCTTTACATAGGGACAGGTTGCGTCAATAATTTGAGCATCTCTGCTTTGCAAATCTTCATATTCTTTTTCCGATATTCCGTGGGCACGAATAATAACTCTGCTGCCCCGGGGAATATCATCTATATTTTCAATACAGGCAACGCCCATACCCTCCAAATCCGATGCAACATCACGGTTATGAATAATCATTCCGTATGTATATGTCGGAACTTTTGCGCCGTCCCTTGCGGCATCGTAAGCAATTTTAACTGCACGGTCAACTCCGAAGCAGAACCCTGCATTGTCAGCAACCCTTATGCTCATAAACCTTAACCTCTGCAAGCCTTGCGATTTCCGGCATCAAAACCTCGTCTGTAATTTTCTGCATTTCCTCTGCATTAAGCTTTTTCCCCGAATACTCCGAAAAATCAATATATTTTCCAATTGTGACCTTAACTCTCCCCCGGAATTTAAAATCAGCCGAAATACCGACAGGCAGCAATCCGACTCCGGTTTTTGCGGCAAGCATAACCGCACCGGGCTTACCCGGACTTAGCTGTCCCTTTGTTTTTGAGCGGCCTCCCTCCGGAAAAATAACCATTCGATGTCCATTTTTAAGCAGCCTCAGCGCCGTCTTTACCGCCACAACATCTCCGCTGTTTCGGTTTACCGGAAATGCGCCAAGCTTTTTAATCAGCCATCCGAAGGGCTTAAAATGAAACAGCTCCTCTTTAGCCATATATGTAAGCGGCTCCGTCATAGACACGCCGAGAATCGGCGGGTCTAAATTGCTTGTATGATTGGAAACCACTATATAATTTCTGTCTGCGGGAATATTTTCCCTTCCCTCAATACTGAATTTAAACATTATTTTAAGCATACCATAGCATATGCCATGTGCAGCCCTGAACATACTCATTTTTTAAATCTTCTCTCTTATTATTTTGATTAACGCCTGAACCGACTGCTTAAGAGTCTTATCGCTTGTATCAAGCAAAACACTGTCCTCCGCCCTTTTAAGAGGTGCAAATTCACGCTCGGAATCCTGCTTATCTCTTGCCTCCATATCGGATATAACCTCATCAAGAGTACATTTTTCGCCTTTTTCAAGCAGTTCCTTATATCTGCGTTTTGCCCTTGTTTCTACCGAAGCGGTTAAAAAGATTTTAACCTCAGCGTCGGGCAAAACATAAGTTCCTATATCGCGGCCGTCCATAATAACTCCGCCCTGCTTTGCAAGCCCTCGCTGAATCTCAACCAGTTTATACCTCACCTCAGGAATAGTCGCCACGGCAGAAGCCGCCATCGAAGCTTCGGGTGTTCTGATTTTCCCGTTAACATCCTCGCCGCTCAGCAATATATGCTGTCCGTCTTCTTTTGCTGTAACATCCATATGGATACTGTCCAGCGTCTTGATAACATCATCGGCGCATTTAGGGTCATACCCTCTGTCCATTACCGCAACTCCTATCGCACGGTACATCGCGCCTGTATCTATATATAAATATCCAAGCTCTTTAGCTGTCGCTTTCGCAATCGTACTTTTTCCCGCACCGGCAGGACCGTCAATGGCAATACTGATTTTTTTCGTCATTATCTTACTATCCTTATTTATCAAGTTTTTCATTAAGTTCCTTAAGATACATCTCCTTCTCTCTGATTTCTACATAAATACGCTCTTTTTCATTCTCACTGTCTTCGTCATTCTTATAGTCTTCGTAAGCAATCTTTCCAAGCTCCTCATAAAGGCGCTTAATATCAATTTTTGTGTCATAAATTCTATATTTAACCTTTGTTTTTTCAATAAAGTCGCCCGATGCCTTAACAACCGTATCAGCCGCGTCTGTAACAACCTTTTTTGCATTTTCCAACGCCATAATAATATCATACCCTTTCTGTTAGTAAATATTATAAATTTTCAGCCTTATCGCCTCGGATAAAGCGCATAATGTTTCCATTAAAATATATAACCCATAATTTTAATAATAAACCTCAATTTACTTGCTTAAACATTAAATCTGAATAATATTATATCTCCGTCTTCAACAACATATTCTTTTCCTTCGCTTCTGACAAGGCCTTTTTCCTTTGCGGCAGCCATACTGCCGTTTTCCATAAGGTCTTTATATGCAACAACCTCGGCGCGGATAAAGCCTCTTTCAAAATCAGAATGAATTTTGCCCGCTGCCTGAGGCGCCTTTGTTCCCTTTTTAATGGTCCATGCTCTTACCTCCGGCTTTCCGGCGGTCAGATAGCTTATAAGTCCGAGAAGTGAATAGCTTGCCTTTATCAGCTTGTCAAGACCCGACTCGCTTGCTCCGAGTTCCTCTAAAAACATCTGTTTTTCTTCCGGGTCAAGCTCTGCTATTTCCTCCTCAATTCTCGCAGAAATAACCATAACCTCGGATTTTTCCTTTGCCGCATATTCGCGGATTTTCTTTACATAATCATTTTCTTCTTTTGCATAGTCATCCTCTGCAACATTTGCCGCATATATAACAGGTTTTAATGTGAGCAGGGAAATCTCCGAAAGAAGCTCCTTCTCTTCATCGCTGTATTCAAACATTCGTGCGGTGCAGCCGTCCTCAAGATGCTTTTTAAGTCCTTCAAAAAAGTCGATTTCCGCTTGGTATTTTTTATCCCCGGACTTGAGCGCCTTGCGGCTCTTGTCAATCCTTCTCTCAACAATTTCAAGGTCTGACAAAATAAGCTCCATATTGATAGTATCAATGTCCCTTATCGGGTCAATGCTGCCGTCAACATGAATAATATTGTCATCTTCAAAAGCTCTGACAACATGAACAATCGCGTCCACCTCGCGGATGTTTGAGAGAAATTTGTTGCCGAGGCCCTCGCCTTTGCTTGCGCCCTTAACAAGTCCCGCAATATCCACAAACTCAATAACGGCAGGTGTAACTTTCTCAGGGTCATACATTTGAGCGAGTTTATCCAGCCTTTCATCGGGAACGGCAACAGTCCCTACATTCGGTTCAATCGTACAGAACGGATAATTTGCCGATTCCGCCCCCGCCTGAGTGATAGCATTAAATAAAGTACTCTTTCCCACATTGGGCAAACCCACAATACCAAGTTTCATTTTAAAGTTCCTCTTTTCTTATGTCTTAACCTAATTTTTTAATAATCAAATCAGCAAGCTTTTTCGCTTTTTCTGTAATAACTTCCTGATTTTCCCCCTCAATCATAACGCGAACCAATGGTTCTGTACCCGACGGTCTTATTAAAACACGGCCGTTTTCTTTGAATTCTTCTTCAATTTTTTCAACAGCCCTGCGAATTTCATCATCCTCCATATATCTGTTCTTGTTCTCAGTTTTAACCTTTGCATTGATTAAAACCTGAGGATAAACCTGCATAACTTTTGCAAGCT
>JAEDLZ010000123.1 GCA_016303265.1 Clostridiales bacterium | reverse complement strand
TGTTTCGCCGTTGTCGATGAAAAGGGGAACCATTACGGTTGCGCCCGTTTCAAGAGTTGCGGGTTTTGTTGCGCCTGTTGCGGTGTTTCCTGCAAAGCCGGGTTCGGTTTCAGTGATAACAAGCTCTACAAAGTTCGGAGGTTCAATACCGAAGATATTTCCCTTGTAGGAAAGAATCTTAACCTGCATATTTTCCTTTACAAACTTGAGAGAATCACCGATTTGGTCTGCGCTTACAGGAAGCTGCTCATAGGTTTCGGGATCCATGAAGTAATAGAGATCACCGTCCGTGTAAAGATATTCCATATCCTTACGCTCAATATGCGCCTTAGGCATCTTGTCTGTGGGGTTAAATGTCTTTTCAACAACGCCGCCGGAAATAACATTTTTAATTTTGGTTCTTACAAATGCTGCGCCCTTACCGGGTTTAACATGCTGGAACTCAATAATCTGATAAACGCTGCCGTCATACTCAAAGGTAACGCCGTTCCTAAAATCTCCTGCTGAAATCATTTTATTCTATCCTTTCATACTATTTTTTTCCTAAGTAGTTTAATAATACTTATTCTACTACATTTTAATATAAATATCAAGAATTTTTTTTAACTATGAAAGCTTTTCTTCAAGAAGAGCGGCAAGTGCCTGTGCATCCGCAGTTATTTCCTCAATATTTTCGCCCTCTATCATAACACGGATAAGCGGCTCTGTTCCGCTGGGGCGGATAAGAACCCTGCCACGACCGTTATATTTTGCGTTGAGAGCGTTGATTTGATTCATAATCTCTTCATCTTCTATATATTCTGAATTTCCGCTCCTTTCAACACGGGCGTTTTTGAGCACCTGAGGATATATGGTGATAACGGAGGAAAGCTCGGAAAGTGACTTTCCGTTCTCCTTAATTATCTGAGTAAGCTGAAGTGCGGTTATAAGACCGTCGCCCGTTGTGTTGTGGTCAAGGAAAATCACATGCCCCGATTGTTCGCCGCCGAGGCAATAGCCGTGCTCTACCATTTCCTGAAGCACATACCTGTCGCCAACCTTGGTTTTAACAACGTTTATTCCGCGTGCTTCACCCATTTTAAAGATACCCAGGTTACTCATAATGGTAGCTACAAGAGTGTTTTGCTTGAGCGTACCTGACTCTTTCATATGGTTTGCGCATATTGACATTATTACATCGCCGTTTACAACATTGCCGTTTGAATCTACGGCAAGCACCCTGTCAGCGTCACCGTCAAACGCAAAACCCAGGTCGCATTTATTTCCCCTGACAAACGCACACAAATCCTCCATATGCGTTGAACCGCAGTTAAGATTGATATTTGTTCCGTTTGGAGAATTATGTATAACCAAAACCTCCGCGCCGAGTGCCTTAAAGGCTGCGGGGCTCGTTCTGCATGACGCGCCGTTAGCACAGTCAAGAGCTATTTTAAGGCCGCTGAAATCAGTATTTACCGTAGAACGTACATATTCAATATATCTTGTAATAAGCGTTTCGTTACGAAGGAGCGTTCCCACACCCTTACCTATGGGACGTTCTGCAACAGGCTCATCGTTGAGGATAATATTTTCAATTTCCTCCTCAATTTCATCACGAAGCTTATAGCCTTCTGAATTAAAGAATTTAATTCCGTTAAATTCCGCCGAGTTGTGGGAAGCTGATACAACTATGCCTGCGTCAAATCCCAATGTGCGTGTAAGGTACGCAACGCCCGGTGTAGGAATAACACCTGCGCATACAACATGACCGCCCATGGACATAATACCTGCCGCAAGAGCCGATTCCAGCATTGCTCCGCTCAGCCTTGTATCCATTCCGATGAGAATTTTCGGAGCTTTATTATTTTCCTTGCCGAGAACATAAGCGCCTGCCTGACCTATCTGTGCGGCAAGCTCATAGGTGAGATCGCGGTTTGCAACGCCGCGCACACCGTCAGTACCGAATAATCTGCCCATAAAATCTGTCCTTTCTTAATAGACAATAATGAATTAAACACCAAAAAATTATAGCACAAAAATGAAGTATTTTCAATACTTATTTGAGAAAATAGCCACGAGTATAAGATGCCGGCTTTTTAATGCTTGTCAATCCCTTATGCATTGCAACGATTCTTTCGGCATCGGCTGCGGTTTCATCACTGAAACACAACCTGTATGCGCTGAGATTGGCTTTGAATAGCTCTTCTTGTTTATCTGCCATAAATGTGGGGCGTGAGTTTAATATCGTGTTCAGGTGATTTCGGGGATTTCCGTAAACTGTAAATTCTGCGCCCGTTTTATCCTTTAGTATAAGAGGATTCTCCTCGCAGTCGCATTTTCCCCGAACACCCTTTATTATGCACGCGCGGGATGTCATTACAACCTGTTTCCCATATACCAACGCTTCACACGGAATAGATGAGCATGACGTGATTTTGTGTATTTCAGCCAGAGAAAGCTCAGGTGAAAGCGTTACACTCTCAAATTTTTGCGAAACCGCATTTAAAGAAACACTGTTTAGTATATTCATGCTCCAGTCGGCATGACACGGAATTGAATACTTTGCCGCAAGAAGCTGCATACCGAGGGAAGAAACATAGACGGAGCCGATATTTGTATGCTTCATAAGCCAATTTTCAAGTTCGATTACATCGGTCACAGCGCAGTCCAAAACAAGTGAACAACGATCCGTTGTTTTGACCTTATCCCATAAATCAATGGGCAAAAGTATCCTGTCCGCAGATTGAGCCGCTTCAAATTGAGAAGCGTTTCTCACCTGTGCAATTATAGCAGGTTTTTTTATCGGCGGACGCCTTTTTTCCTCCGGATAAGAGTATCCGAATGAGGCCTTGGGTGATATAACTGCACGCTTATCGTAAAGAAGAGCTGAACTGTCCCGCCTGAGCTTGTTTAATGCTGCGGCACTGAGCGAAAGATTATCTTCTATTTCACAATTAAATTCTTTAAGCGAAAATATCGTCTGCCCGAATCGGTCAATACGTGCGCGCGCGCTTTCTTCACTTACGGCAACATGGATTGCGCTTTCTGGAGCGTCGCCGTAAGCCGTAGCACTGTTACCGTCGCAATCCGTCAGCGTAAGACAGGAAGGCAAGCCTCTTTTTACACTTAAAAAAGCCGTCACGTCAATTTTTTTATTTTCGAAGCCTTCACGGTATGTTTGTCTTTCACGGGCAAGTGCGTCGCTGTCAGCCCGTGATGAAAGATTATCGTTGCTTATTGAATAATTCATCATTTCGGGCGTATTTATTTCTTTAAAATAGGCTTTTGTAAAGCCGTCGCCGCGGACAAATATTTTTTTCAAGGCGTCTTCGTCCTCCGAAGAAAGGGGTGACGGGCTGTCAATATATTTCCTATATATGCGGGTAACCGCTGCTACGTATTCGGGACTTTTCATTCGTCCCTCAAGCTTAATGCTTGAAACGCCAATCTCGGAGAGGAGTTTTATCTCATCAGCCAGGCACAGATCGCGGGGGCTTAGGAAAAATCCCCGTTTGCCTTCTGCATTGTAGCACTGTCTGCAGGGCTGTGCACACATTCCGCGGTTGCCGCTTCTGCCGCCGATAAATGATGACATAAGGCATTTTCCAGAAAAGCTTACGCAAAGCGCGCCGTGCGCAAAAACCTCAAGCTCTGCATTGGTGTTCTTATATATTTTTTCAATC
>JAEDLZ010000122.1 GCA_016303265.1 Clostridiales bacterium | reverse complement strand
TAAAATACCCAGCTCCCAAACCATGCAAGAACGCCGTCAACATAGCCGTCTAAAACGGGAATACCCGTCAGAACGGGGTAGAATAGAATAAACGATAATACGCAAAGTGCACAAAAAGCGGCAGATGCATATTTGAATTTGCTGTTTTTAAGCTCCAGCTCCCTTAATGAATATACAATCAGCATAATCATAAACACAGTACTTGCAAAAAAGTGATATATAAAAGTGCAGCGGCTTACAAATACCCACGGAAGAAGCTGAGATAACAAGCCGATAACTATAAACAGAACTGTTTTGTCCTTGTTTTTAATGCCGCAATAGATTCCGTAAACAAAAGCGCCTATGCCGCTCCACCATATAAGCGGATTTCCCATTATTGTTATGGCGGCATGGGAGTTTACACTGCTTGCGACGCTGTTACAGTTTTGGTAATAAACAAGAAGCGGCCGGAAGATAACGGGCCATTGATACCATTTTGAACTGTAGGGATGAGTTGCGTCTAAATTGCTGTGGTAACTGAGCATATATTTCTGGTTATCCCACATAGCGGCAAACAGCCCCTTGCCTTGACACCTTGCAACCGGAATATATGAAGCAAGATATATTCCGAAGGGGATTATGATAAAGCACAGCACGCAGAACGGAAGAAGCCGTCCCAAAAATTTTCCGAAAACTCGATTTTCTTTACCAAGCTGCTTATATGCAAAGAACAGTTCGATAAAAAACAGTATGGCAAGCCCGAAGGCTGCGTATACAGCAATCCATTTCGAGGCAACCCCGAGCCCCGTTGCAATCCCGCAAATCAGAAGCGGAATATAGATTTTTTTCGCTCCCTTTGCAAAAAACTCGCCTTTATATTCATCAATACTCTCCTTTAAATTTGAAATGAAATAATACATTGCAAGATACATAACCAATATAAAAAATACAGCGTATGAGTCAATTGTTCCCATCCTTGTAAGAACGTAGTGCATAAAGTCGACAGAAAAGAGAAGCGTGCCCAAAAAGGCGAATTTTGTCGACTTGAATAATTTTTTGAGCATAATATAAAGGACAGGAAGCATCAATGCCCCGAAAAGCGTACCCATAAAGCGCCAGCCGAAAGGCGTCATCCCGAAAACGGAAATTCCCACAGCGATAAGAATTTTTCCGAGAGGCGGATGGGTCGTTTCGTAATAATCAAGTCCGTTTAAAAGCTCATATGCTGAGCGGGGGTGATAAATTTCATCAAAATATGTTCCGTTTTTATATGTGCTTTCTGCAGGAATAATGTTTTGCTCGTCGAAAGCCGAAGGGGCGGTCGATGATTTTATTTTCACAAGCTTTGATTTTTCGTCAAAAATCCCGATTTCTCCGATGGAACAGTTACTCGTATTGGAGGTAAGACGAATATATTTTACAGCGGCATTGTCTTTGTTAAAATCGGCATAATCCCACTTAAATACACTGCCAAGCACACAGGAAGTATCCGATACGGTCCAGTTTTCTCCGTCTGTGGAATAGCTTATTTCAAGCGAGGCGGCAGGGGAAACACTGCCGATTCCGTAGTAATATGCAATGCGGCTTAGGAAGGTTTCCTTTTCAAGTTCAATCGTGACAGGTGCGGCGGGGCGGATTTGTGTAAAGGTCTGCGGTGCTTTTGTACTGCCAAGGTTTGTAAAGGCTATTGCCGAATATAGAACGGTAACAGCTGCCATAAGAGCCAAATCAGCCTTAACGAGCTTTCCTGACGCCGCTGTTTTATTTGTTGTTTCGGAAATTTTTTCTTGAGCATTGGACTTTTTGAAATAAGTGTGATATATTATATAAAGGGCGATAACGATTATTGCGGTCTGAAGTATTGCAACAATCGAAATATAAGCCTGTTTAGGTGCGATATTGCTGCTGTTTGCACAGTATAACACATAGTCAAGATTTATGAGATTGACTGAGGATTCTGCGGCAAACAGGCAGAGGAAGGCGCGCTTTTTTGAAAAGATGTACAGTATCAATAAAAAGAATATAGCGGGATAAATATACCGTTCGTGCATTTTCGTACCGAAGGCGTACAAAAATGCGATTATGAAAAATGCAGGCACAAATATTTTTGCGGCTCTGTCCTTTAACTTGAAATACAAAACCCCGGAAAATACAATTGCAAAGGCAATAAGAATCAAGCCCCATGTTTTCCACGGAAGGAAAAGGAACGGTGTGTTTATATCTTTCCAGTTTCCGCCTATTAAAGCGGGAAAATTGAAAGCGTTTACGCTTACATAATCATACGAGCCGAGAGTTGATGCATATTTTTCAATCAGCCAAATCGGGTTAAGGCTTGAAAGAATACGGATAAAAGCGCTGCTGCCGCTTTGGTGGGCAGGAGAGAACGGAAATGCAATTGCTATAACGGCAAGCAGGCATATAATAACGGTCTTTCCTATCAGTTTAATATCTTTTGTTGACATAAAGGCGAAAAGATAAATCGGCGACAGCATAAGAGCCTGAGGCTTTAAAAGCACGGCAACAACAAATAAAACCGCCGATTTAAGATATTTTTTCTCATATAACGCATAAAGGGACATTATTGCAAACAAAACAAGCAGAGAATCCATCTGTCCCCATATTACGGAGTTAAAATATGAGAGCGGGTTAAAGGCGGCAAAAAAGAAGATAATGGCGGCAATTTTTTCGTTCAGGTGCTTTTTAGCAATTTTGAATAAGATATAAGCAACCCCCAAATCTCCGATAATTGCAGGGAGCTTATACAACAGAAGAATTACATAGTTTGACGGCTTTAATACTCCCACAATTGAGCCGATAAGCCAAAGTATATACATATATCCCGGCGGATAGTCGGCGAAAAATCCTTCGGAGTAAAAATTCCAGGGCTTTTCTATGTAGAGCTTGCTGCCCCAGTATGTCCAGCATTTCATGTCGGTTGGGTGACCGGACAGGCAGCCGGCGACAATAACCCTCAGGGCAAAGGCGAATACAGCCGTAAAAATTATGACGCTGCGGCTTATCCGGGATTTTTTATCTTTGGGTCCAAGCGGCTCAATGCCCGATAACTGAGCATAAATTATAAGGAAAGCAAATATATATATCGCGATTGAAAAAACTGAATACATATTAAAACCTCGTTTGAGTAAATTTCGATATAAGTATAACACAAATTTATTTCATAAGCAAGGGCAGCATAGGAAAAAGGTGAATAAAATGCCAAAAATACTAAGACATATTTACAATGCCGTTCTTTTCAGGCGAACCGGCGGAATCATACGGTGCAGGAGGTGCGGAAATATAGTAGGATACATCTACGACTATAGTTATAAATATATAAATTTTATGTTTGTATGTAATTGCGGCTTGGTTGGAAAGGCAGAAATATATAAGGAGCCGCCTCAGCTGGAGTATCCCGAAAGACCGCTTTATCAGAAAGATAACATACATATCTGCCAGAATTGTGAGCGTCCGCTGTTTTGGATAAAGCCCGGCGGTTGCTCAAATTATGTATTCAGCGTAATCTGTAAATGCGGCATTGAATATGATAAGAAATACATAAAAGAATAGAGGGGAAAATATTTCTCCGCGTGCCGGATGAAGTTATAAGACATAACCACATAGGCGTACTTTACAGATAACTCTGTTTTGCGCAAAGAAAACGGGAACGCTAAATGCGTTCCCGTTTTAT
>JAEDLZ010000022.1 GCA_016303265.1 Clostridiales bacterium | reverse complement strand
TTATATATTCGTTTTTGTACTACATACCCTATGCAGTTCTGAGCGTTATGACGATCCCTGCAATTTTTTACGCTGTGGAGAACAGATTTGCCGCCGCCGTCGGGTTTATTGCGGCAATGATTTCCGCATATTTTGAAAGAAGTCTGCTTGCTGTTGCTGCAATATCATGTACGGCGGTTTTTGCGGCAGAGCTTTTGATTATGTATATTTAAAACAGTTTTCAGCCCCGGCATATTGCGGACGATGCGCCGGAAGTTTTATTTATGGTTTGCAAAGGGGAAGGGCAGGGGCGGTTATGATTGGCGTTATCCCCGAAAACAGCTAAATTTAAGCTGTTTTCGGGGATTATTTTGTATAGTGTTGTCAACAAACTATTTTGTGCTGCAGCCCCTTTTTTATATATAGGACAGAATATATCAATTGAAAATTATACAAAGAGGCTCGGAAATGTCCATCACAAAATCCGTTAAGGACAGTTCTCCGTTTTTACGGATGACTAATGTTTTTCTTGCTCGTTAAACATTATATCATATGTGGAGTTCATTTTCCATTTTTATTGTCGCCTATCAATTGTATCACAACAGAACCGGGGAATTTACGGCTGTGCAGAAAAAGAGTCCGGAGGAAAAGATAAGATTATGCAAAAAAATCAAATATAAAAGTTGACAGAAGTAAGTATAAAATGATATAATGATAAATTAGGAAAGTAGGAAGTCAGGCAGATGATAAACAGACAGGGGGATAAGCCTTATGGCAAGAAGCTTTGACAGGAAAATCGTGTTGGAGGACGGAAGTGAATACTTAGGCTATAGCTTTGGAAGCGGCTGTGACAGGGTGTGTGAAATTGTTTTTAATACCTCAATGGTCGGATATCAGGAAATTGTTTCTGACCCGTCATACACATATCAGATGGTCGTTATGACCTATCCGCTTATAGGAAACTACGGGGTAACGGACGATGATTACGAAACGAAAAATCCGACAATCGGCGGACTTATCGTAAGGGATTATAACGATATGCCCAGTAATTTCCGGTACACCAAAACTCTTTCGGAGGTTTTAGAGGAGAATAATATTCCGGGAATATACGGAGTAGATACAAGGAAGATTACGAGAAGCATAAGAGATATAGGCAGCCGAAGAGTTTTAATAACAGGTCTTGATACAACGGTTGAACAGGCTCTTGAAATTATCAAAAACACGCCAATCCCGCGGGACGCTGTTTCAAAGGTTAGCTGCAAAAAGCGCTGGTATTCAAGAACTTCAAACCATAAGTTCAATGTTGTTGCCATTGACTGCGGAATCAAGCTGAATATAATAAGAAGCCTTAACAGCCGGGGTTGTAATGTTACGGTAGTGCCTTATAACACAACGGCGGAGGAAATTGATTTTATGAAGCCCGACGGAGTGTTCCTGTCCAACGGACCGGGTGACCCGGAGGATGTACCGGAGGTTGTCGAAACGGTCAGAAAATTAAGGGGAAAGTATCCGATTTTCGGTATCTGTTTAGGACATCAGCTTATATCCCTTGCGTACGGCGCAAAAACATATAAGCTCAAATTCGGGCACAGAGGCGGCAATCATCCGGTTAAAAATTTGAAAACCGGTAAGATAGAAATAACAAGTCAGAATCACAGCTATGCCGTGAATGAGGAATCGCTGGCACCCACACCGCTTAAGCTGACCCATATAAATCTCTTGGATAATACGGTAGAGGGAATTTCCTGCATAGAGGATATGGTGTTTTCCGTTCAGTATCATCCGGAAAGTGCCCCGGGACCGCAGGACAGCGGATATTTGTTTGACGAATTTATAAGCATCATGGAGGAGGCGAAGAAAAATGCCTAAGCGCACTGATATAAAAAAGGTTTTGGTTATAGGCTCAGGACCCATTGTGATAGGACAGGCGGCGGAATTTGACTATGCGGGGACACAGGCGTGCCTCGCCCTGAAAGAGGAGGGCTATGAGGTTATACTTGTAAACTCCAACCCTGCCACCATTATGACAGACACAAGCATTGCGGACAAGGTGTATATGGAGCCGCTGACCCTTGAATATGTTGCTAAAATTTTAAGATATGAACGCCCGGATGCCATTGTTCCCGGAATAGGCGGGCAAACGGGGCTTAATATAGCAATGCAGCTTGCAAGAAAGGGCGTTTTGAGCGAATGTCAGGTGGAGCTTTTGGGAACCACCTGCGAGAGTATTGAACGGGCAGAGGACCGTGAAAAATTCAAGGAGCTTTGTGAAAGCCTTGGCGAGCCGGTTCTTCCCTCTGTTATTGCCAACTCTATGGAAGAAGGGATAAAAGCGGCAGAGGAAATCGGCTATCCCGTTGTTTTAAGGCCTGCTTTCACCCTGGGCGGAACAGGCGGCGGATTTGCCGATAATGAAGAAGAATTTCGTGAAATTATGAAAAACGCCCTTCAGCTCTCTCCCGTAGGGCAGGTTTTGGTTGAAAAGAGTATAAAGGGCTATAAGGAAATAGAATATGAGGTAATGCGTGACAAAAACGACACGGCGATAACCATATGCAATATGGAGAATATGGACCCTGTGGGAATCCACACGGGTGACAGCATAGTCGTTGCGCCGAGCCAGACCCTTACCAATAAGGAATATCATATGCTCCGTGACAGCGCCCTGCGCCTTATAAGAGAACTTAAAATTGAGGGCGGATGCAATGTTCAGTTTGCACTTGACCCCCAGTCTTTTAATTATTATGTTATAGAGGTTAATCCGAGAGTTTCCCGCTCGTCTGCTCTTGCGTCGAAGGCAAGCGGCTATCCTATAGCGAGAGTTTCGGCAAAAATCGCAGTGGGAATGACCCTTGATGAGATTCAGATTGCAAACACCCCTGCAAGCTTTGAACCGACCCTTGACTATGTTGTGACAAAGATGCCGAGATTCCCGTTTGATAAGTTCGCAAAGGCTTCAAACAAGCTGGGAACGCAGATGAAGGCAACGGGCGAGGTTATGAGCGTGGGCAGAACCATGGAGGAAAGCCTGCTTAAGGCGATTCGCTCCCTTGAAATAGGAGTTTGCCACATTTATATGTCAAAATTCGACAAGGATAAAATGTCGGTTGACGAGCTTATGGAATACATCGCAGACGGTACTGATGACAGAATTTATGCCATAGCGCAGCTTATGTGGCTTGGCGTTGACCATAACAGAATTTGCAATATAACACACATAGATATGTTTTTCCTTGACAAAATCAAGAAGATTGTGGATTTTGAGCGCGAACTTGAGGCTGATGACGGTATAGGAAATATCGAACTTCTCAAAACGGCAAAGAAAATGGGATTTTCCGATAAGTATATCGCTCATCTTTGGAAGATGGATGAGGAGGACATTTATAATCTTCGCCGAGAAAACAAAATTTTCCCTGTTTACAAGATGATTGATACCTGTGCAAGCGAGTTTGACAGCTATATTCCGTATTTTTACTCTACCTATGAGGACGAAAACGAGTCTGTAGTAAGCGACAAGAAAAAAATTATCGTTCTTGGCTCAGGGCCTATAAGAATAGGTCAGGGTGTTGAGTTTGACTATTCGACGGTTCATGCGGTTAAAACAATTAAGGAATACGGATACGAGTCAATAATAATAAACAACAACCCGGAAACGGTTTCAACGGACTACACCACCAGCGACAAGCTTTATTTCGAGCCGCTTACGGTTGAGGATGTTATGAATATAGTGGAGCTTGAAAAACCGGTAGGGGTTATAGCCTCCCTCGGAGGACAGACGGCAATAAACCTTGCCGAGCCGCTTAAAAAGCGCGGCGTTAAGATTATCGGCACAGATGTTGAGGCAATCGAAAGAGCGGAAAACCGTGACGCTTTTGAAAAAATAATGACAGAGCTTAACATTCCTCAGCCAAAAGGCAGGGCGGTAACAAAAATTGAGGACGGCGTCCGTGCCGCAAGCGAAATCGGATACCCCGTTCTTGTGCGCCCCAGCTATGTTCTGGGCGGCAGGGCAATGCAAATAGTGGGAAGTGAAGACGGACTTCGTATGTACCTTAAAACGGCAGTTGAAATTGACGAAGACAAGCCGGTTTTGGTTGACAAGTATATTGTCGGCAAGGAGGTCGAGGTTGACGCCGTATGTGACGGGGAGGATGTGTTTGTTCCGGGAATAATGGAGCATGTTGAGAGAACGGGTATTCATTCCGGCGACAGTATAAGCGTTTATCCCACCTTCAGTATCTCTGACAAGGTTAAGAAAACGATAATTGACTATACGAAGCGTCTTGCCATAGGAATAGGAATTGTCGGTCTTTACAATATCCAGTTCATAGTAGATAAAAACGAAGATGTTTATGTTATCGAGGTAAATCCCCGTTCATCGAGAACCGTTCCGTTCTTGTCCAAATCAACAGGATATTCTCTGGCGGATATTGCAACTCTTGCAATTCTCGGCAAGAGCCTTAAGGAACAGGGAATAACTGAGGTTTATCCAAAAGAGAAGGAACGCTGGTATGTTAAGGTTCCTGCCTTTTCGTTCTCGAAAATAAAAGGTCTTGACGCATATCTTTCCCCCGAAATGAAGTCAACGGGCGAGGCGATAGGATATGACAAAAAGCGCACCAGAGCCCTTTATAAAGCGCTTCAGGCGGCAGGCACAAATGTTGTGAATTACGGTACCGTTTTTGTGACCATTGCCGACAAGGATAAGGAAGAGGCTCTTCCGCTGATTAAACGGTTTTATAAACTCGGCTTTAATATTGAGGCAACTGAGGGAACGGCGAAATTCCTGAAGGCTCACGGAGTTAAAACAAGGATAAGGAAGAAGCTGGGCGAGGGCAGCGATGAAATACTGGATTCAATCCGCAAGGGTTATGTCAATTATGTTATCAATACCCGTGATATAGGCGAGATAAAAGACGAAACGGACGGATACAGGATAAGACGCTGTGCCGTTGAAAATAATGTAACAATTTTCACGGCTTTGGATACGGTAAGAGGACTGCTTGATGTTCTTGAGGAAATGACGATTTGTATATCGACAATCGACAGTGAGGATTAAAGCTCATACTGAAAATTTAATTGTTAGCAGTAAAGGCACGGATTTCCGTGCCTTTTTTATATAAAACACAGAAGTACCGCCGAACTGATACTTATTATCGGCCGTGCGCTGAAGGCGAATATCCGAAATGATTCTTAAAGGCTCTGGAAAAGGCTGATTGGTCGGAATAGCCTGTCATCTGAGCGGTTTCGTTGATATTATAGCCGGATTTTATGAGATTTTTTGCCGCTTCCATTTTTCGCATCGTAAGGTAATCCTGCATGGTGAACCCTGTTTGGCTTTTGAAAATCCTTGCGAGATATTTGCGGTTCATATTGAGATTTTTTGCAATATCCGAAATTTTCGGATTGTTCATATAATTTGTGTCGATGTAATTTTTGATTGCAGAAATATTGTCAACACAGGATGAATTTTCAAAAATTTCGCACAAAATCAGATAAATGCAGCTTGCAAGATACGCCTCCCGCATATTTATGTATTCCGTGCAGTTTTTGATTTTCTCAAAAATTGCGCCGTTCATGTTAAAAACAGGGTCGGCAAGCTTGTCAAGCTCCTTTGAAATTTTCCCCGTAAAACCAATCCATACATAATCCCATGGATTTTTTTCGTCGGCGGTATATTTTGCCGCCTCCCCGGGGGTAATCAGAAAAGCCTGCCCCGCATGAACCGGATATGCGCAGCCGTTTTTAAAAAGAACCCCCTTGCCTGCTGTGACATAATGCAACAAATAATAATTTCGGACGCAATAGCCGAAACTATAGGAAGGAGCGCATTTCTGACAGCCGGTGTCAACAGGATTTATGTCGGAGTAACCCATGTTTCTTAAAAAATACTTATTCAAACAAAATCACCTCACAGGTGACATTATATCATATTAAGGCGACATATTGCAATAGCCAAACAAAAATTTATATGATATGATTTACTAAACAAAGAAATGAAAGGCGGTTTTGATATGGTAAAAATTACTTTTGTGGGAGCGGGCAGTACGGTTTTTGCAAGGAATGTGCTTGGGGATGTAATGATGACGGAAAGCTTAAACGATGCGGATATTGCCCTTTATGATATTGACAGTCAACGGCTTGAGGACTCCTATCTCATTATCTCAAAAATGAACGAAAATATTACCGGAGGCAAATGCAGGATTGAGAAATACCTGGGAGTTGAGAACCGCAAAGAGGCTCTTCGAGGGGCGGATTTTGTTGTAAACGCAATTCAGGTGGGCGGCTATGAGCCGTGTACGGTTATTGACTTTGAAATTCCAAAAAAATACGGTCTCAGACAAACGATAGGCGATACACTGGGGATAGGCGGAATTTTCCGCGCTCTTCGTACCATCCCCGTTCTTCGCGACATAGCGGAGGATATGGCGCAGGTGTGTCCGAATGCGCTGTTCTTAAATTACACGAATCCTATGGCAATGCTGACCGGGTATATGCAGCGGTTTACGGATATTAAAACGATAGGTCTTTGCCACAGCGTCCAGGTTTGCTCGAAGAGAATACTTGAAGCTTTGGACATTAAAGTTGATGGCTTTAAAGATAAAATTGCAGGTATAAACCACATGGGATGGCTGCTTGAAATTTACGACCTTGAAGGAAATGACCTTTATCCCCTTATCAGGAAGAGGGCGATTGAAAAGAACGATTCGGGCGAAAAGCATGGAGATATGGTTCGATTTGAGTATATCAGAAACTTTGGATATTACTGCACGGAGAGCAGTGAACATAATGCCGAGTATAATCCGTTTTACATAAAGTCGAAATACCCTGAGCTTATCGAAAAATATAATATTCCTCTGGATGAATACCCCAGAAGATGCGTAAGTCAGATTGAGGGATGGGAGAAGCAGAGAGAGGACATTTTAAATGGCGACAAAATTGAGCATACTCGGTCAAGAGAATATGCGTCAAGAATAATGGAGGCTTGTGTTACGGGAAATCCGTATAAAATCGGCGGAAATGTAATAAACACGGGAATTATAACAAATCTTCCGCAAAATGCCTGCGTCGAGGTTCCGTGCATGGTTGACGGAATGGGAATTCACCCGACTTATATCGGCGACCTTCCCGAGGTGCTTGCGGCAATGAACAGAACAAATATAAATCCGCAGCTTCTTACAATCGAAGCGGCAGTATCAAAGCGGAAAGAGGATGTTTACATGGCGGCGATGCTTGAACCGCACACAGCGGCGGAGCTTTCCGTGGACGATATAAAAGCAATGTGCGACGAGCTTTTAGAGGCTCATAAAAATGCGGGCTTTCCTTGCCTTGTATAGAAGGACTGCAATCGGAAAGTGCAAAAATTTTTCAAATAAACGGCATACGGGATGCCTTACCCTATGCAAAAAAATAAACCCTGCCGAACCTTTTGGTGGGGTTTTATGTATATGTACGGGCTTTGGTGATTCCGTCAGCCCTTTTGTTTGCAGGATAAATTTGTAATCTCCTGACCGCATAATTTTTATAAATACTTTTTCATATGGTTTATTGCGTTCTTCTCAAGCCGTGAAACCTGCGCCTGAGAAATACCGATTTCCGAAGCAATCTCCATCTGTGTCTTTCCGTGAAAAAACCGCATTGAAATGATGTTTTGCTCTCTTTGGGGAAGACGCCGTATGGCTTCCTTAAGGGAAATATCCTCAATCCAACTGTCGTCGGTGTTGCCGTCATCCTTTACCTGGTCCATAACAAAAACCGCATCGCCGCTGTCATGGTAAACGGGTTCGTTTAAGGAAACCGGGTCCATTATTGCGTCAAGCGCCCGTTCAACTTCGGCGGCTTTGAGCCCCAGCTCTTTGGCAATGTCGGCGCTTGTGGGTTCTTTTGAGTTTTCGGATATTAGCCGCTCCTTAACCGCCAGGGCTTTGTATGCAATGTCCCGAAGCGAGCGGCTTACCCGAAGTGCATTGTTATCTCTGAGGTATCTTCTCACTTCGCCAATGATCATTGGTACGGCATAGGTGGAAAATTTTACACAATGGGAAGTATCAAAATTGTCCAAGGCCTTAATAAGCCCGATGCAGCCCACTTGGAAAAGGTCGTCAATATTTTCGCCCCTATTATTGAATTTTTGCAGAACGCTTAAAACCAAACGGAGGTTTCCGTATATAAATTCGTGGCGAGCCTCCTTGTCACCGCTTTGAATTTTTTGGAAAAGCTCCTGCTTTTTCTCCTCGGATAAAAGAGGAAGTTTTGATGTGTTGACTCCGCAGATTTCGACTTTATTTATAATCATAATTAAAACCCCTTATCGATGCTTGTCCATAACATTATTTGCTCAAAATGCATAAATTATACGATGATTTAATAGATATAAAAAGAGGTGATTTTTGTGGCAAGCTGCGGCATAAATGAAATCAGGAACAAGGAAATAATAAATGTGAAAACGGGCGTGCGTCTGGGCTACCCCGCGGATGTTGAGGTGGATCTTGAAACGGGCCGGCTTGTGTCAATCATTGTGTCGGGCGGATACAAGGTTATGGGACTGTTCGGCAAGGAAAACGACATAGAAATAAAATGGGAAAACATAAAAACCATCGGCGACGATTTAATAATGATTGAAATGGATTAGATATATTTACGGAAATTGGCTTGTTGTGCATACAATATTAAAAAAACGCTTCGCTTTAAGTAAAATTTTTGCGGAGCGTTTTTTGTTGCAATATTTGAAATGGAATGTTATAATAATCTTAAGAACAGGGCAATAAGCGCCCTATACGGGGCGTATTTATTTTAATAAAGAAGCGGCAATGAATGTGGTTTTCACCTATGTTACATTGCGCCGATAATATAGAGCGGAGAGGAATTATGAGTATCAATATAGAGGAAGAACTTTTTAAAATGCAGGACTTAAAATACAGAGATTTTCATGCCAATCTTATGCCGACAGTTGATAAAAATCTCATAATCGGGGTGAGAACACCGGCGCTCCGTCGCTTTGCGGCGGAATTTGCCAAGACCGATGAGGCGGCGGAATTTCTTAAAAATCTCCCCCATAAATACTATGAGGAAAATAACCTCCACGCATTTTTGACAGAGAAAATAAAAGATTACGAAACGGCTCTTTCGGAAACGGAAAGATTTTTGCCGTATATCGATAACTGGGCGACCTGCGATATGTTTCTGCCCAAAGCTTTCCGAAAGAACACGGACAAGCTTATCTTTCAAATAAATAAATGGATAAAGTCTGATAAAACCTATGTAAAGCGGTATGCAATAGGGCTTTTAATGAAACTGTATCTCGATGAAAATTTTAAGACGGAGCAAATTGAAACAGTAGCAAGAATAAGGTCAGAGGAATATTATGTCAATATGATGATTGCATGGTATTTCGCAACCGCTCTTGCAAAGCAGTATGAGGCGGCGATTCCGTATATCAGGGAGCAAAGGCTTGATAAATGGACGCATAATAAAGCGATACAAAAAGCGGTTGAAAGCAATCGGATTTCAAAGGACACCAAGGAATATTTAAAGAAATTCAAAATAAGGAGTGATAGCTGATGACGCTTAGAGTAATGCAGGGAATTTTAATTCCGTTTCTCGGAACGGCTATCGGGGCTGCGTGTGTGTTTTTTATGCACGGGGAAATAAACCGACAAATCCAGCGCGGTCTTACGGGCTTTGCGGCAGGTGTAATGGTTGCTGCGTCAATCTGGAGTTTGATAATCCCGGCAATAGAACAGTCTGCTCATATGGGAAGGTTTTCGTTCGTCCCGGCAGCCGTGGGATTTTGGATAGGGGTACTGTTTATACTCCTGCTTGATAAGATTATACCGCACCTGCATATGAACAGCGAAGAGGCGGAAGGTTCGAAAAGCCGGCTGAAGAAAAATTCAATGCTTGTTTTGGCGGTAGTCCTCCATAATCTGCCGGAGGGAATGGCGGTTGGCGTTGTTTTTGCCGGGGTTATGAGCGGTAATACTGCGATTTCCATGGCGGGGGCAATGGCGTTTGCAATCGGAATTGCAATTCAGAATTTCCCGGAGGGCGCAATTATTTCAATGCCTCTTGCGTCAAGCGGAGAAAAACCGCTCAAAGCCTTCTGGCACGGCGTGCTGTCGGGAGTTGTAGAGCCTATAGGCGCAGTGATTACAATTCTTGCGGCTGAAATAGTGGTACCTGTCCTTCCGTATCTTTTAAGCTTTGCTGCCGGAGCAATGATATATGTGGTGGTTGAGGAACTTATCCCTGAAATGTCCCAAGGCGAGCATTCGGACATGGGAACACTGATGTTTTCGGTCGGATTTACGATAATGCTTATCTTAGATGTGGCGCTGGGATAGCGATTTTGAGAAAGGAAGGACAGAAAAACACATTTTACCGGGAGTGAAAGACAGGCGGCGTTATAATTCATCCGAGCCGGATTCGGAGGGCGGAGCAGTAACTTTTCCGCCCCCGGCAAGCCGAAGCTGCAATTAAGGCAGTTTTTGCCCTTTATTGCGGTTTTGGCTATTTTTCTTTCGGCTTAAAAATGAGAGCCATCAAAAGCCCGAAGAATACGGCAGCTGCAATTCCGCCTGCCGTAGCGGTTGTTCCGCCTGTAAAAATCCCGATAAATCCGTTTTTGTCAATCTCCTTTATCACGCCTTTTGCGAGGCTGTTGCCAAATCCCATAATCGGAACTGTTGCGCCCGCTCCGCCGATTTGTTCAATATATTTGTAAATACCCAATCCGCCGAGGATTGCTCCGATGACAACATAAAGCACCAGAATCCTTGCAGGGGTAAGTTTTGTTTTATCAATGATAATCTGGGCAATAGCGCAAATAAGACCGCCTACCCAGAAAGCGTTAAAATAAGACATCATAATCCTGAATCCTCCCGGGAAGAACTTATTGCAACAGCGTGGGCGATTGAGGGAATGCTTTCACCCTGAAGGGTTGAAGTAGGACTGAGCAGCGCGCCGGTTGCCATAAAAAGAACATTTTTAAGCTTGCCCTGACTTATAAGGCTCATAACATATCCGGTAAGCGTAACCGCACTGCAGCCACAGCCGCTTCCGCCTGCATGGGTGTCCTGGCTTTCTGCGTCAAAAATAAGGCATCCGCAGTCATCGTAATTATCACGCAAATCGTAGCCGTAGTCGCCCATGAGATCAATCATAATCGACTTTCCCAGTATTCCCAGGTCGCCGGTAAGAATAAGGTCGTAATAGGAGGGCTGCCGACCTGTTTCCACAAAATGAGCCTTGAGGGTTTCGGCGGCGGCAGGAGCCATGGCGGCGCCCATATTGTTTGCGTCTTTTATTCCCATATCAACAATTTCCCCCGTAGTGATATGTGTTATATAAGGCCCGTCCCCGCTCCCGGAGAGAATCACGGCTCCGGAGCCCGTAACGGTCCACTGCGCATTGGGGGTACGCTGACCGCCGTATTCTAAAGGCTGACGGTATTGTCTTTCAGCCGTACAGAAATGGCTTGAGGTAACTGCGGCGACATTTTCGGCAAAGCCGCCGTCGATTAGCATAGAGCCGAGGGAAATGGTTTCCGCCATGGTGGAGCAAGCCCCGTAAACCCCGAAAAAAGGTATATTGAGGTCACGGAGTGCAAAGCTTGAGCTGATGCATTGGTTAAGCAGGTCGCCGGCAAGGATATAATTTATGTCGGAATTTTTAAGATTCGCCCGGCTGATGGCATTGGTAACGGCAAAATTTTGCATTTTGCTTTCGGTTTTTTCCCATGTTTCTTCACCCCATGCGGCATCGCTTAAGATTTTGTCAAAGTACATGGCAAGAGGCCCTTCGCCCTCCTTTTTGCCCGCAACATTGGCAGCCGAAATTATGGAAACGGGGTTTAATATCTTAACAGTCTGATTTCCAAGTCTTTTATTCATAGTTTTCTTTAAAACACTCCCAAAAGATAGTAAATTAGTCCTACAATAACGGACGACGAAATGCCGTAAACCAACACAGGCCCGGCAACAACAAACATTTTTGAGGCAAGCCCTAATACAAGTCCCTCGCGCCGAAACTCCATAGCGGGTGAAACAATGGCGTTTGCAAAACCCGTTATGGGGACAAGAGTTCCGGCGCCTGCAAATTTTGCAAGCTTATTGTATAGGTTAAGTCCCGTGAAAAGGGAACCGAGAAAAATCATTGTTACGGAAACGGCAGTTTTGGAAATTTCTTCGTTCAGACCGAAATATTTCTGATAAATGTCCGAAAATGCCTGACCTATACAGCAAATCAGACCGCCTATTATAAATGCGATAATAGTGTCGCGTACAATGGGACTTTTTGCAGATTTTTGGTTGACATAATCGGAATATTCCTTTTGAGTGTAGTTCAAGAAATCACATCCTTTTGAAAATATACCCTTATTATGGGCAAAATTCCGAAAAGAATACAAAAAAAGTCAGCGAATGTTTTTAATATTCGCCGACTTTTTGAGTAGCTTTTATAACATATTGCAGAAAATCCAAGCTAATTATTTTCAATCGTCAAATCGTCCGAGCAGGGAGTGAGCGCTGAAAGATTCCACCACATAAACCTTGTATAGCTGCCGTCCGATGTGTCAATTGTGACGGGGACGGAGCTTGCCGCAGGATATACTTGCGAGCGAAGAAGAATGCCGGATTTGTCAAACACGGAAACAATAAGATTTCCGCTTACGCTGTCCTTTGAAATGAGCCGCACCGCATATCCGGTTTCGCCTTTTTCCGCATCAATCATATTTATAATCGGCAGCGAGGATACCGTCGCCTCGGCGCTTGGGTCTGTTGCTATTCCATAGTTGAGATAATTTCCGTTTTTCATTAAGCCGTAAATATATCCTTCTTCGCCCAAGTAGGTATAAAAAGTCTGAAGGTCTTTTCCGTCTGCCGCAATTGACTTGATTTCCGTAGGCGTGTTAAAATAGATTCTCCCGTCATAAAGGACAATTCTGCCAAAAGACGCCGAATAGTTATGAGTTTTGTCTTCCCAGACATACCATTTGTCCGGTATGGTGTAGACAGAGGAGGAAGTCTTTTTTACCGTATCATATTTGCAAATATCAAAACCATCGGTATAGTATAAAGCATCTTCGCCGATTGCAACAGCGCTTTGGCTTGTTCTCCAGCAGGCGTTATCGTAAAGCGTTGAAGTGCAGGAATATTTGCAGCTCCAGTCGCGATGCCCTCCGTCCGGGTTATATATTGCAGTATCGCTCAAAAGAAAATATGTATGTGCCGCAAAAGCAAATCTATCCGGAAGCGGGTCGTCCCATGTTGCGTCCACATGATACCATTGTCCGTCAAGATTTACAACATTCCAGATATGGTTCATGGCGTCGCTTGTTGCATAAGAGCAGTCAATATCAAGAAGGTTCATAAGGTATTTGAAGGCAAGACTGTAAGACTGGCAAACGCCTGTTTTGTCAACAAGAACACCGTCGGCTCTGAATGCCTCCGGCGTTTCGCTTGAAGAAGAAACGGAGTTATCGTATTCATAATTTAAAGCAAAGTAATCGTGCACCGTAAGAAGCTTTTCAAAGTCGGACATTCCGGGTGAAATATATGACAGAATATTATTGACCTCTTCGTCAAAAGCGGCCTTTCTGGCAATAACGGTTTCTAAATCGTCAACCATATTAAAATACATAGTGTGAATAGTATTCGTTGCCGGATTATAGGAATATCTATAAGATGCTCCTATATAGAACAGGTTGGGATTATCGTTTATAACATTAGATGTAATAGTTTTAACATCATCTGTGCTGACGCCAAAGCCCGAAATATCAACGGTTAAGTTGAACTGAGCAAGCTGATTGGCAATATATTCTTCAACCGCGGTAAGGTCAACTTCAATTTCATCTGACAAAGCAGTGGCAGATGAAATTCTCGAAGCCGACTGAATAGTCTGTACAGAATCAAAAACAAAGGTAGTTGAGCCGTAAATAACCGGCGTTGTTTCAGCGGCAAAGACGCCGGTGAAACAAAGTAATAAAATGATGAGCAGTGCACTGATTCTTTTAAACATAAGAACCCCTCCTTAATGATGTTCGCAAATTCTTCCGACAATATAAGAAATCATAAATACAATAAGATTTGATATAACAACCGTTGCTCCGGTGGGTGCGTCGAGCACAAACGAAACAACAATTCCGACAATAAACGCAACGACCGAAAAAACCGCCGAAAGAATTATAACGGAGCGGAAGCCTCTGCAAAGCCGAAGAGCAGACAAAGCCGGAAAGATAACAAGGCTTGAAATGAGCATGGCGCCCATCATTCTCATACCGATAACGATTGTAACGGCGGTCAGAACCGCAAGAAGAGAGTTGAAAAACCATGTGTTTGTTCCGGTTGCCTTTGCAAAGGATTCGTCAAAGGTTATGGCAAAAATCCTATTGTAAAACAGAATGTAAAGAATAAGAACGATAATCGATAAAACAACGGAAAGAACAACATCAAGCCTCGTCATAACCAAAATACTGCCGAACATATAATTGGAAATGTCGGTTGACATACCCTTTGTCATTGAAACGATTATAACTCCGATTGCAACGGCGCTTGTTGAGATAAGGGCAATTGCGCTGTCGCCGTTTATTTTGCTGTTAACAACAACCGGAATCGCAACATAAAGCGGCGCCAGATTGAGGGAAAGCGCTATGGCTGAAGCCCCGAAGCTCACATGAGAAAGCCCGTCGCCAATCATAGAGTATCTTTTAAGAACAAGACTGACGCCCAGAAGAGCCGCACAAAGTGAAACAAGGATTCCCACAATAAGGGCGTTTCTCAAAAATGAATAGGAGAGAAAAGCGTTAATAATATCAGCCATTTTTTTCACCTCCGAGAAATCGTTTGCCGAAATCACTTGCCGTGTATTCGGCGGTTGAACCAAAAAAGTATGAGCAGTCCTCGCCAAGATGCAAAATCTTATTCGCCTCGCTGACCGCGGCGTTAAGACTGTGGGAAACCATAATGACGGTTATGCCGTGCTTCCTGTTTATTTCCCGCATAACACTGTAAAAATCGGCGGTTGCGAGAGGGTCAAGCCCGGTTACGGGCTCGTCGAGAAGCAAAAGCCGAGTGGTGCTGCACATTGCCCTTGCAAGAAGAACTCTCTGTTGCTGCCCTCCGGAAAGAGTACGGTAGCATCTGTTTTTTATATTTGAAATATTGAAAAGCTCAAGCATTTCACAGGCTTTTTTCTTATCTTTTTTGGAGAAGAAAAGCCGGTGATTAAGACTGTTTAAAAAGCCGGAAAGAACCACCTCGTAAACGGTCGCCGGAAAGTCCCTCTGAATTGTGGTTTGCTGAGGAAGATAGCCGATGTGGTTAAATAAACTTTTTTCCGTAATAATATGTCCGCAGTCGGGAGTTTTAAGCCCCAAAAGACATTTTATAAGCGTGCTTTTTCCGGACCCGTTTTCTCCGACAATGCAAAGATAATCCCCCTCGTCAACGGTAAAGGAAAGATTTTTAAGAACGGGCATTTTGTCAAAGGAAATGCTGAGATTTTCGCAAAGAACAATATTCATCAGTTAAATGCCTCCTTCAAGGCTTCAAGATTATTTCTCATAAGGTCAACATAAGTAACGCCGTTTTGCAGCTGCGCTTTTGTTATATTGTGACAGGAATTCAGCTCCAGCATAGCCGCGCCCGTATCCTCGGAAACGGCCTTCGCCACGGTTTTGTTGGAAAATTCAATATAGAAAATAACTGGAATATTCTCGTTTTTAACCGCGTCAATAAGCTCCGCGATAACCGCCGGAGTAGGCTCGGCGTCCTCGCTGCAGGAATGATATGCCGCAAAGTAGCGAAGATTGTACTCGTTTGCAAAGTATACAAAGGGAAACCTGTCCGCAACAACAAAAACATCCCGCTCGGAGTTTTCAAAAAGCGTGCGGAAATCGCTGTCCAAAGCTTTTATCTCTCCGATATAATCATCGGCATTTTCGGTATAATAATCGGAATTTTCGCTGTCAATGCGGCATATTTTATCGGAAACGGCACGGACAATATCCGCCGCAAAAACAGGCGAAGTCCAGATAAGCTCGTCAATTTCATGGCCGTGACCGCTGTGCTCGCTGTGACTGTCGTGCTCATCCTTAGGCTCAATTCCGCTAAGGTCAACACAGTCCATCATTTTAAGGGCGGCAGGCTTTTTCTCAAGGGACGACAAGACGCTGCTAACCCAAGTGTCACTCTCGCCCCCGTTATATATAAACAGGTCGCATCCGGAAATTTTCAAAATATCCCTTGCGGTAGGCTCGTATGTGTGGCTCTCGCTTCCCGGCGGGAGAAGAAGAGTGACCGTCCCGCAGTCGCCCACAATATTTTTTGCAAAATCGTAGGCAGGAAAGTTGGTTGCGACAATCGACAATCCCTCCGCCTTATCCTGGGAGCACGAAGAAAAAATCGGGAGACAAATAATTATCGCAAGGCAAAAAATCAAAAGCCGTTTCATAAAAACCTCCGTAAAAACCAAATAGTCAAAAGGCAAAAATGCCACTATATGAGATTGTAGCATTAAACAGAGCTTTTGTCAAGAAAAGAAGAGGCGGTTTACACCAAAAAACGGCGGAAACATATTATATAGAAGAAAAGTAAAAGAAACTGCTTATTTTATGGCACATCAGCCGTAAAAAATGGTAAAGGGGAGAAGACGGCAAAAATGAGAGAGCTTAGCTTTATTGGCGGTGACAGACGCCAGATAAGAGTTATAAACAGCATGGCAGACCGGGATTATCATATAAGAATATACGGTTTTGACAAAGTGGAAAGAAGCGAATTTTCAGAGAAAATTGAAATTTGCAAAAGCATATCCGAAGCGGTAGACAATGCGGAAACTGTGATTTTGCCGCTTCCGTATACCGGGGGGAGGGAAATAATAAATGCGCCCTACTGCGGCGAAGAAATTCACACAGGTGATATTTTGCGGCGAATGAGGGAAAACCGGCTTCTCCTAATCGGAAAAGCCGACGAGGGCGTTCGTGCAATAGCAAGACTTTACGGAATACACCTCGTTGACTATCTTGAGAGGGAGGAGCTGGGAATCCTGAACGCAATCCCCACAGCGGAGGGCGCAATAGAAATCGCAATGCACGAAACACCGCGGACGATTCACGGCAGCCGGTGCCTTATCCTCGGTAACGGCAGAATAGGGAAGATGCTCGGCAAAATGCTTATGGGGCTGGGGGCAAAAGTAACCGTCTGCGTCCGAAAATACAGCGATGCGGCATATTGCAGGGCAAACGGAGAAAAATCAATCTATTTTTATGAACTGGAAAACAAAATAGGAGAGTACGATATAATCTTCAACACGGTTCCGAGCCTTGTGGTGGGATATACGGCGCTGCTGAATTTAAAGGACGAGGCTCTTATTATAGACCTTGCCTCAAAGCCGGGGGGAGTGGATTTTGAAACAGCGGATAGGCTCGGAAAGAAAACCGTCCGGGCGCTTTCCCTTCCGGGGAAGGTTGCGCCGGAAACGGCGGGCGATTTTATAATGGAAACTATCATTAACATATTGGAAGAACTGGGGGTGAAATAGTATATTATGGAAGAAAGAAGAAAAATCGGCATTGCCATGACGGGCTCGTTTTGTACCTATAAAAAGGTTTTCCCGGAAATTGAAAGGCTTGCCGGTAAATATGATATAATACCGATAATGTCGGAGGTAAGCTTTAAGACGGATACAAGGTTTGGCAAAAGCGAAGAACACCGTAAAAGGCTGGAGGAATTAACAGGCGAAAAGGTTTTAAGCACAATTAACGAGGTTGAGCCGATAGGACCGAAAAAACTTCTCGACGCACTTGTCATTGCGCCATGTACCGGGAATACAATTGCAAAAATAGCGGGAGGTATAGCGGATTCTGCGGTCAGCCTTGCGGTAAAGTCCCATCTTCGGAATAAAAGACCCGTTATCATAGCCGTATCAACAAATGACGGGCTTGGCAACAACGCAAAAAATATCGGAACTTTGCTGAATATGAAAAATATCTATATTGTTCCCTTTGGCCAGGACGATTGCACAGAAAAGGAAAATTCGCTTGTATCGGATATGTCAAAAATTGATGATACCTTGTCAAAAGCTTTTCGGGGAAAGCAAATCCAGCCGATTTTAATATAAATAATACCGAAGCCCCCCTTTGTGTAAAGGGGGGGCGGCACACGAAGTGTGACGGGGGGATTGCAACCCTTGCTTTTCAAATTCAATTTGGATAAAATAATACAATAATACATCGGTTTATCCGAATAATATCAAGGATTTATTGATTTTACAATAGACTATAAACAATACCGGAATAAAGAGAACGTTTTTCGCCGGGGGCGTTTTTAAGCTCTCTTTATTTATGCGGGAAAATCAAAGTACAGAGTTATAAAAAAATACCAAAAACTTATAAAAAAATACCAAAAATGTAGTTGACAAAGATGAAATAAAGTGTTATTATAAACATAAGATAGGATGCAATTGAGGAGGAATTTTTATGAGATTTAAAAGAGTATTGGCTTTATTTGTAGTATTTACAATGGCTCTGACAACCCTTGGCACAATCAGCTTTGTTTCTGTGTCTGCGGAGACAACGGAAGGGACAGCTGAAACCGGAACCGGAACCGAATCGACATCGGGACTGGTTAACGCAATGTACGACTTTGAGGATATGGACAGTATTGCACGGACTGAATACAGCGGCTGGCAAGAGGTTACAAAGATGACCGCGGCTACCGATGAAAGCGGCGAGACGGTCAACAAGT
>JAEDLZ010000121.1 GCA_016303265.1 Clostridiales bacterium | reverse complement strand
AGCGGGGTCAAGCGCGGCAAGTAAGCTTGGAGAGCTTGTAGCGGTTCATGTAATCCCGAGACCGCACTCTGATGTTGAAAAGATTTTACCTGTTTTGAAGTAATTGACCCAAAAGGTTCTGACAGGCGGAAGAAATTTCGCCTGTCAGGCGTGAATTTCAATATTTTAGAGCGGGGTGAAATGAATGATTATCGGAAAGGTTATCGGAAGCGTCGTTTCGACGCGCAAAAACGCAAATCTTGTCGGAAATAAATTTTTAATTGTTGAGCCTTTTAAATGCATGGGAAAAGAGAACCGCATAGTTGCAATTGATAATGTGGGAGCAGGCATTGGCGAGGCGGTTTTGGTTGCCTGCGGAAGTGCGGCGCGGGTTGGCTGCAATATGGATAATTCGCCCGTTGATGCGGCTATTGTAGGAATATTGGATGATTCAGTTGAACCGGAGTAGAAATACCGGAAGCAGACAGTACTGGAGTAGATAATATATGCAGATTACAGAACTTGCAAAAATCATCAGGGAATGTGGTGTTGTCGGAGCAGGCGGCGCCGGGTTTCCGTCTTATGGAAAATTGAATAAAGCTGCTGACACTGTTATATTAAATTGTGCTGAATGTGAGCCGCTTTTAAAGCTGCACAGGCAGGTTCTTGAAAAATACGCCTATGAGATAATGAAAACCTTAACTGTTATCGCAGAGGCGGTAGAGGCGGATAGCATTATAATAGCAATAAAAAAGAGTTATAAGGATGCTGTTGAAAAGATTCGGGCAAATCTCGATTCTTTCGGGAATATAAGAATGGAATTTCTCCCTGAGGTTTACCCGGCAGGCGATGAGGTTATAACCATATATGAAACGACGGGCCGTGTTGTTCCGCCCGGGAAAATTCCCATAAGCGTGGGTGTGACGGTTTTCAATGTTGAAACGGTTTATAATATATATCGGGCAATAAATGACAACGCTCCCGTTACTCATAAGTTTGTTACGGTTGCGGGGGAGGTTAAAAATCCTGTGACCCTGAAGGTTCCGCTTGGCATGACGCTTAAAGATGCAGTAAAAGAGGCAGGCGGAATAACAGATAAAGACAGCGTATATTTTGTCGGCGGACCCATGACGGGAAGAATTGGAAATCCATATGAGGTTGTAACGAAAACAACCAATGCAATTCTGATAATGCCTAAAGAGCAGTACATAATAAAAAAACGCAGCTCAAGTCCGTCGATTGATATGAAAAGGGCGATGGCATCATGCTGTCAATGTCAGATGTGTACGGATATGTGTCCGAGATTTCTGCTTGGACATCCGATTGAGCCGCATTTGTTTATGCGAAATGCAACAAGCGGCATTACATATGACACAGGAACATATTTGAATACAATGTTTTGCTGTCAATGCGGGCTTTGTGAATTTTATTCGTGCTCGCAGGGACTATCGCCTAAAACACTTATAGGTGTATGCAAGGATGAATTAAGGAAAAACGGCATTAAAATGCCGCAAAATCCTAAAATTGACAATGTAAAAGAGGAAAGAAATTATCGCAGAGTTCCAATGAAACGGCTTATCGCAAGGCTCGGATTATCAAGATACGATGTCAGTGCACCGCTTGATGAACGGGAGATTGATTTAAAGGAGTATAAAATTCCGTTAAGTCAGGGTATCGGCGCTCCGGCACAGCCTGTAGTTAATAAAGGCGATGAGGTCAGTGCAAATCAGGTTATTGCGAAATATTCCGAGGATAAGCTCGGCGTGTCTGTTCATGCTCCCTCAGACGGAACTGTAAGCGATGTTACGGATAAATTTATTATTATAAAGAAGTAAAGCATATTTTGATGTAAAAACGATATTTGAAACAGCCTTCGGCGGAAATTATCGGCAGTGTAAAAATTTCCCTGACTGAGGCTTAAAAACACAAATGGATAAAAATATAATAATCGCTCCTGTTATTTCTTGCCCTGCCATACAGGAGAAGTTTAATTGATATTATGCTGCCGCAGGGCGGCGGAATGGAGATTATTATGGGAAAAGCAATAGGAATGGTTGAATTTAAAACGGTTTCCACCGGTGTTATGGCGGCGGATACCATGGTAAAAACCGCAGAGATTGAAATTATCGAGGCACAGACAGTATGTCCCGGAAAATATATTGCTATAATTTCCGGTGAACTCAGTGCTGTAAGAGCGGCTGTTGACGCTGCCGGAAATGTAGGAAGTGAAATGATGTCAGACAGTTTTGTGCTTGGCAATCCCCATGAGTCCATTTTTCCTGCAATATACGGGACGGCAAATATTGAAAATGCACAGGCTTTGGGCATTCTTGAAACATATTCCGCACCGTCAATCATAGTAGCGGCGGATACAGCGGCAAAAACCTCTTTGGTTGAGCTTATAGAACTCAGAATTGCGAGAGGAATGTGCGGAAAATCCTATATGTTTATAACAGGCGAGATTGCGGCTGTTTCCGCCGCGATTGAGCGGGCAAAAGAGGTTGTGGGAGACAGCGGATTTTTCCTCGACAGTCAGGTTATAGCAAATCCCGACAAGAAACTTTGGGAAACTATTTTATAGGGAGATTTGTTATGTCGGGGAATACATCATATAAAAACAAATATAATCTTGAAAAATACGACAGGATAAATGTTACGGTTAATAAAGGCGATAAGGAAAAAATCAAGGCGAGAGCCGATGCCCTCGGCGTAAGCATCAATGCCTATATAAGAGAACTTATTACGAAAGATATAGAATCCGGTTCAAGAATACAAAAAGACCGCGATATGGAAATATACTTATTCTAAAAGCAGGAAAGTGAGGATTTTATAATGGAAATCAACGAAAAATATATAGCGGAAGTAGTTGCAAAAGTATTAAAGGAAAACGGCGGCAGCGATAATGGCGCTGTATCTTCAAGAAAGCAAAAAGGCGTATTTGATAATATGACCGATGCGCTTGAAGCTGTAAAAAAAGCTTATAAGGAGTACAGGCATTACACAATAGAGCAAAGAGAGAAGATGATTTCAAAAATCCGTGAATATACAAATGCAGAGGCTGAAACGCTTGCCAAACTCGGAGTAGAAGAGACGGGAATGGGAAGAGTTACCGATAAAACAATAAAGCATCAGGTGGTTGCGGCGAAAACTCCGGGAACGGAAGACCTTCAGACGCGGGCTTTAACTGGGGATTCAGGACTTACCCTAATCGAAATGGCGCCTTTTGGTATTATAGGAAGCATTACTCCGTCAACCAATCCCAGTGAAACGGTAATATGTAATTCAATAGGTATGATTGCAGGGGGAAATGCAGTTGTTTTCAATCCTCATCCCAATGCCAAAAAGACATCTAATTATGCTGTTGACCTTGTAAACCGTGCAATTCTTGAGGCGGGAGGACCGGAAAATCTTGTTGTTTCCGTTGAAGTGCCCACAATGGAAAGCTCAAAGGAAATGATGACTTGTCCGGATGTTAAGATGCTTGTTGCAACAGGCGGTCCCGGCGTTGTAAAAACGCTTTTGTCTTCGGGGAAGAAGGCAATCGGCGCAGGAGCGGGCAATCCGCCCGTAATCGTTGACGATACAGCCGATATTGAAAAAGCGGGCCGGGATATTGTTCTCGGAGCAAGCTTTGATAACAATCTTCCGTGTATTGCCGAAAAAGAGTGTTTTGCGCTCGAAAATATTGCAGACGAGCTTATTTAC
>JAEDLZ010000120.1 GCA_016303265.1 Clostridiales bacterium | reverse complement strand
TCGTCAAAAGGCTTTGCCCTGCTAAGATTTTTTGAAGCATCCCTTCGGTTTCGTAACGAACGGGATGTTTAAACTCTTCATACAAGCGGCAAAGCCCTCCGCCAAATCATAGGGCGGACATTGAAACAGGTTATAAGCTGTTTCTTATTTTGTCCAGTACGCCATTGATAAACGGCAGAGATTCCTCCCCGTCATATATTTTGGCAAGTCCGACCGCTTCATTAACCGAAACAACGGGCGGAACATCCTCGGCATACAGCATTTCTCCGACAGCCAAACGGAGAATAGAAAGATTTACAGCTGAAATACGCTCAATCCCCCAGCTTTCACTGGTTTTTGCAATAATCGAGTCTATATCCCCGATATTCTCCGTAACATTTTTAACAACCCGGCGTATATATTCTTCCTGCCCGCCCGGATTATATTCCATGCAGAATTCATTGGTAATTTCATCTATTTCCTCAGGCTGAAACTTATATTGAAACAGCAATATAAACGCGTATTCTCTGGCTTTTGTCCTGTTCATAGTTTACCCCTTATGTAAAACAGAAAATGCCCGATTGACCGACCGGCCAATCAGGTCTCTTTTCCTTATTTTTCTTCCTTTTCGCCGTCTTTCTCTTCTTTCTCTTCCTTCGGCATTACAATTCCGTCAACGCTTATGTTCACGGCTTTGACTTCATAGCCTGTCATAGATTCAACCTCACTCTTGACCTTGCCCTGGATTTCCCAGGCAACATCCTGAATCTTTGCTCCATAATTAACGCTTATTGAAAGCTCAACTTCAACCGAATTGTCCTCAACCGTAACCTTAACTCCTTTAGACGGATTTTTCTTGCCCAACAGCTCAACAAAACCGCCTGTAATAGAACTTTGCATACTGTTAACGCCCTCAACGCTCTTTGCGGCAATTGCGGCAATAACGGAAATGACCTCGTCGGATATAACAACATTTCCCTGATTGTTCATTTCTTCAGCACTCATAAAAAAACCTCCTGATATAATCATCTTTTTATAACTGAATTTTAATCGGTATTATTATATCATAGATGTAAATCGGCTTGCTTTACACCGATACGATATTTACAGCAGCCACAAGCGCTTTGGCGTTTGATAATTTCTGCTTACAGATATTATATCACAGTTTATTTTGTTTTACAATTCTTTTTTAGATTTTTTTAACATTTTTTATTCATGACTGCTTATAACTATCTGCGACGGCTTAAATTCCGTTTTTGCCGTAACTATGTTTGTAATCTGAGAAACCTTATCTTCATCAAGTTTATCTGCTTTAACCACTATCCGTATTTCCTCTTCGTCTATGAAAGCAATGCAGTCATCATAGCCTTTGGCTTTAACAAGGCTCTCAATTTCGCCTTCCGCCTTTATATTATCGGCAAAAACCGCCAGTTTATCCCTCGCCTCCGCTTTTGCGTCGGCGGTTGTTTCGTCATCGTCCGCAATCTCCTGCAACCTGTCCTCAGCTTCACTTCTTGAGCTGTCTCTGTCCTTCCTTGCCGCTGTGAAATAGCTTTCTTTCTCGCTTTCTGCCGTACTCATAACGGGAACAGTTTCTTCTTCTGTGCTCTCTACCGCCACATTCGTCGGTTTGTTTTCGGCTGTCCAACGGTAATATCCCGCCACAGCAACCAAAACCACCAAACCGCCGACCAATATCTGTTTCCCTTTTACGGAGGTTTTACGGCTGTTTTTCTTTTCTTCACCAATCTTCGAAATTTTCCTCATATATCTTCATCCTTTCTCCGCAAGCAATATGCGAAATAATTTTAATTATTTTCTTTTTTTGCCGACGCCACCTTTATTCTGTGAGACGGTATTCCGTACAATGCTTTAACGGCTTCATAAAGCTCGTATTGCACGGTTTCATTCTCTGCGCCCTCTGCAATGACCAGCACTCCTGACGGAAGAGGCATTTTTTCCTCCGTCACATAGGGCTGCTCGCTCTGACCCTGTCCGTAAACCACAACGCTGTCCGTCACTTCCTTAATTTCCCGGCTGTCGGAGTCGCCCGAGTCCGTCTGTGTTTTGCTTTGGCTATCTCTTGCTACAACGCTTTTCCCCGCACTGTCAAAGCTCAATATTACCCGCACATTTCCTGCGCCTTTGATTTTGGAAAGAGCCTCCTCGGCTTCGCCTTCAAGAGTCTTCTTATACCGGTCAATATTAAAATCCGAAACAGAATCTTCGGCTTTTTTTGTTTCATCATTTTTGCCGAAACTGCCGAATGCCAGAAATCCTATTGCCGCAACAATCAGTATAACCGCTATTTTGTTCAGCTTTTTTCTTTTGGAATTGTTATCATCCGTGCCTTCACCCTTAATTACTCCGAAATTCAAGGTATTCTCCTCCCGCTATTTCTTTGCGTATTTGATTGCAATATTTTTCTTTGGGATTTTGTAATCCGCTGATATAATTTCTTCGATTTCATCATTAAGGTAAAGTTCCTCATTTTCGGTTCTTATGACAACGGTAACCCCTCTTACCTGTCCGAAATCTGCCATGTTCTGAGTTTCTATGTCAGTCTGTATTTCCACCTCGTTATCTCCCGTAACGCTTTTAATCGATTCTGCGATTTTCTGTGCAAGATTTGCTTTATACAGCCTAAGCACATTTTCACGCTCCTTTTCCTCCATATTTTCGGCAACCTCGTAGGGCTCCTTATACTCCGCCGCGATTTCCAGCTTATCCGGCATTCCTTTTATAAACGGGCCGCATACCGCCATTACCATAATAATACCGAATAAAATTCTTACAACCTTTTTTATATTTCCCGACGGCAATATTCCCTCGCCTATTGCGGAGAGGATGATAATTCCGGTTATTGCCGTAAACCATTGTTTAAGTGCCTCCATTTTACCTCCCCAGCATAACCGCAGAGTTTCCCGCATTCAGCATAATGGTAAGAATTATGATAAACATAACCGTGACCGATGCGACTATAGCAAACAAAAGCCCCGTCGAATCCGCAATTCCCGATATGCATTTAACGATTTTTTCCGTTGAAATCGGCTGAATAACGGCAGCGGTAAGGCGAAAGACAATTATGCACGCCGAAATTTTTATAATAGGAAACGCCATTGCCGCAACCATTATTATTATGCCGGTAATGCCCACTGCATTTTTTATTATAATGCTGCAATTCATGACCGTTTCCACCGTTTCGGATAATATTCCCCCAACAACAGGGATGAGATTTGACGCCGCATACTTTGTCAGCTTAACGGACAGTCCGTCGGCGCAGCCTGCCGCAAGGCTCTGAAGCCCTGCTGTCCCGACAAAAATTGTCAGCAATACCGAAAGCCCCCATTTGATAGTTTTGCCAAGGAACTGCACCATTTTGTCCGCTCTGATTTTGTCGGATATACAGTTAACTATATTAAGTGATGTCAAAAGCATCAAAATCGGCATAAATACCTTCTCAATGGCAGTAAAGGAAACTTCAATTATCCCAAGCAGCATCGGCTGGAATACTGCCGCAGAGGTTATAGCCCCCGAGGCCGTTAGACTTACAACAACGACAGGGACAACAATTCTCGCAATGGTTGTTATCGTGTTTACTGCCGTACGGGAGCACCTGACTATCTCCACAAAGGACGCTGTGCAAATTCCCGCTATAATTATATAGCAGGCGTAAAAGGCAACCTCTGAAACCTCCTTGCTTTGCCCCTCAGGAAGAGCCG
>JAEDLZ010000119.1 GCA_016303265.1 Clostridiales bacterium | reverse complement strand
TAGGCAAAATTTCATTTATATCGGATTCGGTTTCGGTTGTGCTTCAGCTTGCGCTTGCAATTGACTATGCAATAATTTTCTGTCACCGCTTTACCGAGGAGCGGGAAAATCTTCCTGCAAGAGAGGCAACCATTGCCGCTCTTTCCAAGGCAATTCCCGAGATTTCTTCAAGCTCGCTTACCACCGTTTCCGGGCTTGCGGCGCTTATAACCATGCAGTTCGGCATTGGGCGCGACCTTGCGATTGTTATGATAAAGGCAATCATTCTCAGCCTTCTTTCCGTATTTACTCTTATGCCGGGGCTTCTCATGCTTTTCAGCAAAAAAATGGATAAGACTAAGCACAAAAGTTTTGTTCCCAGAATCGACAAGCTCGGACATTTTATTAACAAATCAAAATTTATTGTTCCGCCCGTATTTGCCGGTATCATGATTATTGCCTGTATCTTCGCCAATCTTTGCCCCTACTGCTACGGCCTTACAAATCTCTCAACCCCCAGGAAGGACGAAGCGCAGATTGTCCGCAATAAAATCAATTCAACCTTTGACAAAAAGACCATGCTCGCCGTTGTCGTTCCTGCCGGAGATTACAGCCGTGAAGAGGCGCTTATGAAAGAGCTTGAGAGCTATGACGAGGTGGACTCTGCGCTGGGTCTTGCAAACACTGAGGCAATGGACGGATATATGCTGACCGACAAACTTACTCCCCGAGAGTTTTCCGAACTTACGGATGTGGACTATGAAGCCGCCGCCATGCTCTACGGCGCATATGCCGCAGACCGTGGAGATTACGGCGAAATTATAAGCGATTTGGCGTCTTATAAGCTTCCTCTTATTGATGTCATTGATTTTCTGCATAAGGAAATTGACAAAAAGTACATAACCTTAGACGATGATTTAACTGCGGACATTGATGATATTTATAAGCAAATCAGCGACGCGAAGAAACAGCTTCAAAGCAAGGATTACAGCCGTATGCTTGTATATCTCAACCTGCCCGAAGAAGGGGATGAAACCTTCGCCTTCCTTGATACAATGCACAGTGTTATTGCCAAATATTACGACATAAACGATTCATATATTGTGGGCGACTCCACCAGCGACTATGACCTTGAGGCGTCCTTTTCCCGGGATAACATTATTATCAGTATTTTATCGGCGCTGTTTGTTATTATAGTTCTGCTGTTTACCTTTAAGTCGGTGGGGCTTCCCATTCTTCTTATTCTTGTTATTCAGGGAAGTATATGGATAAACTTCGCTTTTCCTTATCTTCAGCAGTCAAAGCTGTACTTCCTGGGATACCTTATCGTAAACGCAATTCAGATGGGTGCAAATATCGACTACGCCATTGTTATTTCAAGCAGGTACTCCGAGCTGAAGCAGGAAATGCCGCCCGACAGGGCTATTGTTGAAACACTCAATCAGGCGTTTCCGACCATTATAACCTCAGGTGCAATTTTGGCGTCGGCAGGGCTCCTGATCGGGCTTATATCAACAAACGGTGTTATTTCCGCAATAGGCATCTGCCTCGGGCGAGGCACTATCATATCGATAATCCTCGTTATGGCGGTTCTTCCGCAGATAATTCTGCTGGGTGATAAAATTATCGAGAGAACCTCCTTTACAATCAAAAAGCCCAATCTCGTGCAAAACACGAGCGGTACCGTCTATGTAAACGGCAGGGTTCGCGGAAAAGTTTCGGGGGTTGTTGACGCAACAATCCACGGCATTATCCATGGCGAGGTCAATGCCGTAATTCAATCCGGAAATATTGACGATGCCGGCGGTAAAGAAAATCCCGTTGCCGCCGAAAATGCAAAAGCTCTTGAATCTGCGGAAGATACGAAATCTTACGAAATGGAGGAAAGCGAAAATGAAGAATAGAATAATTGCTGCGATTTCGTCACTGATTTTAATATTCAGCATTGTTATGCCTTGCATTATTTCAGCATCGGATGACAGCGTTGTTTATATTTCCTCCGAAAAGGACTTTGAAAAATTTATCAGAAACTGCTCGGTTGACACTTGGTCACAGGGTAAGCTATTCGTTTTGAAAGCCGACCTTGACTTAAGCAAAATTGATTTTAAGGCAATCCCCACCTTCGGAGGAGAATTTGACGGCGGCGGTTTTGAAATTAAGAATCTTTCCATAAGCCGCAACGCTTCAAATTACGGACTTTTCAGGTATATTCAAGAGGGCGCCGTCCTCAAGAACCTGATTGTAAGCGGCAGCATAAGCATAAGCGGAACAAAAAGCAATATCGGCGGAATTGTCGGTTCAAACTCCGGCTCTGTCTTAAATTGCAGCTTTAGCGGAAGCGTTAAGGCAGGAAAGTGCGTGGGCGGCATTGCCGGAGTTAACAACAAAAGCGGCTTTATCAGCAGCTGCGCAGTGTCCGGCACGGTATACGGCGAACATTATGCCGGCGGCATTGCAGGGCAGAATTTCGGCAGTATCACCGCAAGTGAAAACAGTGCAAATGTAAATACCACCTACAAGGAGGTTAAACTCGGCGTTGAGGATATTAACTTTGACAAAATCAGGTCAACGGACAATCTTGCCGATATTACCGATATTGGCGGCATTGCGGGATACAGCGCCGGAATCATTCAAAACTGTCAAAACTTAGGCAATGTAGGCTACGAGCACCTTGGTTACAACATCGGCGGCATTGCCGGCAGACAAAGCGGATACATTAACAAATGCTCAAACAGCGGAACGATTAACGGCCGCAAGGATATTGGCGGAATTGTCGGGCAGATGGAGCCTTATACTGTTTTGGAATATTCTCAGGACTCCATAAAGTCGGCTTTATCCGAGCTTGACGGGCTTTCCTCCGTTATAGACGCCGCTTTGGGAAACACAAAAAATTCAAATTCCGTTATACACAACAGTCTTTCTGCCCTCGGCAATCAGGTGGATAACGCAAAAGACGACGCGGAAATACTGCTGGACAAAACCGAGGATTTGCTTAGCACAACCGTTGATTCCGTAAACGATTTTTCCGTAAGGCTTTCGGGACTGGTATCAGACTCCTCCGCCACTTTAGAGGATTTATCCTCCCAAATGCAGGCAATAAAGAAACTGACGGACAAATATTCCGACGCATTTGACGCTTTAGACAAGGCGACAGAGGGAATAAAGTTAAACAAGCTGACCCGGGCTTTCCGTAATCTCTCAACGGCATTCGACAGCCTCGACAGCTCTTTGGACCGTCTTGACAATGCCTTGGGCATTGTTGAAGATTCTGTTGGAAGCCTTAGCGATGTGGAAAAGGCATTAAAGGGTGTTTTATCGGCAATTTCCGACATCAGCGGCAGCCTGGATAAGGCTTTTGCCGCATTATCGGACATACAAACCGAAATCAAGACTGTTACAGAAGGCATCAGAAACGGCTCTGTCTCCGCAAATGAGGCTGTTCTTTCCCTTCTTGGCGCTGCAAGCGATGCCTTTACGGCGATGAAAACAGCCTTTTCCTCCTGCATGGCAAGTGTTGAGGAAATCAAAAGTGCCCTCTCGCAGCTAACATCAATAAGTCCCGTTTCCGCCTCCGACCTTGCCCGATTTATCCGAGAAATATCCGTCTCAGTCGAAAAAATGCAAAAGGCATTTTCTTCGCTTTCGACCGCAATGTCGGATTTTGCCGCTTTCTCAGGCAGCGTTGACAACGCGTCCGATGATATAAAGGGCGCAATTGACGATA
>JAEDLZ010000118.1 GCA_016303265.1 Clostridiales bacterium | reverse complement strand
AAAATCCACCGGTAGCGATACCGTGCCGGTTCGAGTCCGGCCACCGGCACCAAAGCCCCGAGTACGACAAGTGCTTGGGGCTTACTTCTTACCTCTTACCTCTTCACTATTACCTCAAAATCACTTGGGGCTTTGGAAAGTAATAAGTAATAGTGAATAGTGAAGAAGTTCGGTGTGGCTTCGCCACAAATTATAAAAGCAAGGCAAAACCTTGATTTTTTGCTTTATAATGCTATAATAATTTTAAAACTAAAAAAGGGAAGCGGTATAATGAAAGCAGTTGAAACTTTGCCGGAAGGATATAGTGAATTTTATTCCGTCGATCTTCAAAAAAATAAAAAAATGTCATTGCTCGTGAATTTGTTAGCAGTTATTATTGCGGTGTTGCTGTTGGTTCCTATGCTCTTTTTGGTTCCGATCTCCTCATTGTTTGTTATGGATAAAGGTTTGGGTAATTATGTGTTAAGATTTATTACATTGATAGTTTTGACGATAGCATACATGATACTGCACGAAATCACACATGGTATTGCAATGAAAATTTGCGGTACGAAAAAGGTTAAGTATGGCTTTACAGGGTTATATGCCTTTGCCGGAAGCAATGATTACTACAGCAAGAAAGCCTATATATTCATCGCTTTGGCACCCATTGTTCTGTGGGGATTGATCATTGCAATCATCAATCCTTTTGTTCCGCTTGAATGGTTTTGGGTTGTTTATTCTCTCCAAATTATAAACATGTCCGGTGCAGCCGGAGATTTGTTTGTGACCATAAAATTTTCCGGTTTCCCAAAAGACATTTTAATAAGGGATTACGGAGTAAGTATGACCGTTTTTTCTAAAGAGTGAAGAAAATCTTTCGGTTTCCACCCGGTTCTTTTTTGAACAACAGAGCCAAAGCCCCGAGTACGACAAGTGCTTGGGGCTTACTTCTTACCTCTTACATCTTCACTATTACCTCAAAATCACTTGGGGCTTTGGAAAGTAATAAGTAAGAAGTAATAGGTAATAAGTATTGCGGCTTTGCAAATTATCAAGGTTTGTAATTTTGTAAAGCAAACAAAAAAAGAAAGCGTTCTTTCAAATCAACTTATACGCAGTGGTACAAGTATTGGTGCTAATATTCGCGAGGCGTTTTATGGCCACGGTACTGCCGATTTCATAGCTAAACTTCAAATAGCACTCAAAGAGTGTTCCTAAAGTGAATACCGGTTAGAACTTTTAATCGAAAGCGGCTACTATGATAATACTGATATTTTAGACAAATGTATTGAAGTAAAAAAATTATTAGTTTCTTCATTGAATACTGCAAAAAATAAATTAAATAAGTAAAAATTTGCACAATGTATTATAAATCCCCGAAGCATTAGCTTCGGGGATTTCAGACTGTCGAAAAAGTCCAGTTTTTACTGGGCTTTTTCTGTGTTTTGTGGTTATATTCATTTGCACTCGCAAATTGCTTTTCGAGTTCCTAAAATGGAATTTGGAGTTACCGAAAATTCATCAAGACCCCACTCTACGAGTTTAGGAATAAGTTCACGGTCGGCTGCTGATTCACCGCACATTCCAACAGGTATGCCTGCACTTTTAGCGCTGTGAATTGTTATTTCAATCGCTTTAAGTACCGCCTGCTTGTGTACGCTGTATAGACCCGACACTCTGCCGTTTCCGCGGTCAACCGCCATAACATATCCGGTAAGGTCGTTTGTACCGATGCTAAAGAAATCGGAAATTTTTGCCAGTTCATCGGCAATCAGCACCGCCGCCGGAGTTTCGATCATAACGCCGACAGGCACGTCCTTTTTAAACAGAGCGCCCTCGTTTTCAAGCTCGGCTTCACATTCGGCGATAAGCGCCTTGGCAGATTTAACCTCGTCTATATCAGTAATTAACGGCAGCATAATTTTGATATTGCCGAAATATGCGGCTTTCAGGATAGCTCTTAACTGCATTTTGAACATATCCGGATTGTCAAGGCAGTATCTTATGGCGCGGTAACCTAAAAACGGATTATCTTCTTTAGGTATTTTAAGGTAAGGCACGGCTTTGTCGCCGCCGATATCAAGAGTGCGGATGATAACTTCTTTGCTTCCCATCGATTTTGCAACCGTTGAATAGGCTTCAAACTGTTCTTCCTCAGAGGGAAGCGACGGGCGATCCATAAACAGAAATTCCGTCCTGAAAAGACCTATTCCCTCGCCGCCGTTGTGAATAACACTTTCCACATCCTCCGGCTTTCCGATGTTGCCGTAGACAGCCTTTTTTATGCCGCTTTTTGTAACTGTTTCCCTGCTGAAATACTCTGTAAGCGAGGCTTTTTCCTCAAAATAGTTTTGGCGAAGGTTTTCGTATTTCTTCGCTGTTTTTTCGTCCGGTTCAAAAAGAATATGACCCTTGCTGCCGTCTATTGCAAGCAGATCGCCGTTCTTTATCAGTTCAGTCGCATCCTTAACGCTTAAAACAGCCGGAATATCAACCGCTCTTGCAAGAATTGCGGAATGTGACGTAACAGAGCCGACTTCTGCTATAATTGCATATACATTTTCACGGTTTATACGTGATGTCATTGAGGGTGTAAAGTCCTTTGCAATCAGTATAGAGCCTTTTGGAATATCCTCAATCGCAACGCCGCTATGACCGCACAGTATTCCGACAAGGCTGTTTTTGATATCAAGAATATCGGAGGCTCGCTGTCTCATCATTTCGTCATCGACTGCGGCAAACATATCGTAAAAGCCGTTGCAAACACAATTAACCGCCTGACTTGCCGTTTTTCCGCCCGATATATTGTCGTTTATCTGGGAAAGCATAAACGGATCATTCAGCATAACAATATGACCGTTTAAAATTTCTGCATTTTCCTTACCGGCAGACTGCGTAAGATTGTCAATTAACTCCCGAGTTTGCTGTGTATAAACGGAAACCGCATTCTGAAATTTTTCAAGTTCCTCCTCTGCCGAAGTAAAGACAGAGGAGTTCACATCAATTTCTGTTTCTTTTATTACAACTGCTTTTCCGACCGCATATCCGGGGCTTACACCTATTCCTTTAAGCGTTTTCATTATTCCAACCCGTTTTCGATAAGACTTACCGCCTCATCAAGCATTGCCTGCTCATCTTCGCCGTCACATATAATTGTGATAGGACTGTCGTACTTAATGCAAGCTGCCATAATATTCATAATGCTTTTACCGTTGATTTTGTTGCCGTTGAATACTATGGTGATGTCTGATTTGTACTTTGTCATAGCGGTTATAAAAATGTTTGCGGGACGCATGTGAAGTCCCAATTTATCAACTACTTTTGTGTCTTTTGATACCATGATTAAATACCTCGTTAATTAGTTTTTTTCTTTTTAAGGAGCGCCAGCATAAGTGCTCCAACCACAGAGCCTGCAACAAGTGCTACCAAATATCCGATCGGATTTCCTACAACTGCAAACGTAAAGATACCGCCGTGTGGAGCAGGGCAGGTGCAGTGGAACAAAGCGGTAATAGCGCCTGATACGGCGGAGCCGACAATGCATGAGGGAATAACTCTCAGCGGGTCGGACGCGGCGTAGGGAATAGCGCCCTCGGTGATAAAGCACAGACCCATAAGATAGTTTACGGGGCCGCTTTTCAGTTCGTCTTTTGTCCAGCGGTTTTTAAAGAATGTGGTAGCAAGTGCGATTGCGATGGGAGGAACCATACCGCCTATCATTACAGCCGCCATAATCCAAGTGTTGCCGTCTGCAATAG
>JAEDLZ010000021.1 GCA_016303265.1 Clostridiales bacterium | reverse complement strand
TATGACCCTCTGCTTGTAAGGCAGATGCTCTCCCAGCTGAGCTAAGCGCCCACATCAATCCTCGCTGTCTCCGATTTCCCGTGACAACAAAAATTATTATACTCTGTTCACTCTGAAAAGTCAAGAAGAATATCGGAGATTATATTCAATTATATCAATTTATCTGTCATTTTTCTCTCGTTTTCGTAATTTTACTTTAATTATCTTTGTTTTTACTTAATTCTAACATTCTTTCCAAGTCCGCCCTTGTGAACAGATATTTTCCCCCGCAGAACCTGCATTCGGTTTCTGCTTCACCCTGCTCTTCAATCATATCCTGAATTTCCTGTCTGCCAAGGCTTATTATAGCTTTCTCCATTCGTTCCCGGCTACAGTCACACTTATATTTAACCTCTTGCTCTTCAAGTATGTCAACCTCAAAATCCTTCATTATTTCCCTTATAAGTTCTTCGTTGCTTTTTCCGCTTTTCAGCATATCCGTAACACTTTTTATATTTTCTACGGATTTTTCCAGCCGCTTAATGCTAAGCTCATCGCAGTCGGGCATTACCTGTATTATAAATCCGCCGGACGCCGAAATGCTTAAATCCGTATCTACCAAAACTCCAAGCCCCACGGCGCCGGGAATCTGTTCCGACTGAGCAAAATAAAACGCTATATCATCGCCGATTTCGCCCGTTTGAAGCGGAACCTGCCCTATATACGGTTCTTTCATCTTCAAGTCCCGTATTACGCTTAAATAGCCGTTTTTACCCACTGCACGCCCAACATCAAGCTTACCCGACCGGTTAAGAGGCAACTCCACCGCCGGGTTTGATATATACCCCTTAACCTCGCCCCAGGCATTTGCAACCGCAATTATCAGTCCGGCTTCACCGCCGCCCTTTATCTGAATCGTCACTGTTGCGTTCTCACTCTTGAGCATTGCTCCCATAAGGTGCCCTGCCGCAAGAGTTCTTCCAAGGACTGCCGAAGCAAGGGGAGAAAGATTGTGCAATTTCCTTGCCGTATCTACTGTTTCCCGGCAATTTACCAAATAAATTCTTAAAAATCCGTCCTTCGTTACTCCTTTTGTAAGTAAATCCATTTTTCACACCTCATATCAGAAAAACCGACTCAAAAGAGCCGGTTTTCAAGTCTTATTCTTGTTTATCGTATATATTAAAAATCTTACACACGCTGTACATTTGCAGCCTGCGGACCCTTAGCACCTTCGACAACTTCAAATTCAACCTCTGCGCCTTCCTCTAATGTCTTGTAGCCTTCCATGGCAATTGCTGAAAAATGTACGAATACATCTGTTCCGTCTTCACTCTCGATAAAGCCGAATCCTTTCTCAGCATTAAACCATTTTACCTTACCTTTTTGCATATCAACTTCCATAGCCTTTCTGCCCGCAAATAATAAAATTTTTTATATCCTTACCGCAGGCAAATAAGAATACATCTCGCAGCCCGTATAATCCACCCGTCTTATTTTAAGCATCAAATTTCTGCCTAACGGGCGGCTGTCCTCTCGGCTTTAAACCGGCCGCAATTATGAGTATATCATACTTAAACCGGCTTGTCAACAATTTTTTTAAGGTCAAGCAAGCGCTTAGACAGCTCTATCTCCGCCTCACAGTTGTTGCTGTTCATAAATTCCACTTTTCCGATATTTTGTGCATTATTTGTCAATTTCATACATTCAAGCCGCCTTAAAAGTTCTCTGGCTGTCCCTTTGCCTCCGTCAAAAAGCCTTACTTCTCTTCCCACCGCCTTTTGTATAGCCCCCGCAAGGAACGGATAGTGCGTGCAGCCAAGCACAACGCTGTCTATTTTGCCCCGGTACGGAGAAACCAGTTCGTCCACAAATTTTTCGACTTCCTCTCCGCAGAATATTCCGTGTTCCACCCAGTCCATAAGCCCCGGGCATGGAAGCAGATATATTTCGCCCCGTTTTGAATACTTTTCAAGCAAAGCCCGGAATTTATGTTCCCTCAGGGTTATATTGGTCGCCATAACGAGAACTCTCGCATTTTCTTTATGCAAAACCGCAGGCTTAAGGGCGGGTTCCACTCCCACCACCGGGATGTCCGGGTATTTTTTGCGGAGTACCTCCGCACAAACCGCCGTTGCCGTGTTACAGGCAATAACTATTGCCTTTGCTCCCATGCCGAGAAGAATCTCGGCGTCTGCCATTGCAAGATCCTGCACCTCTTTCACGGATTTCGTCCCATAGGGCGCATTTTTCGAATCGCCGTAATATATAAAATTTTCGTTCGGCATAAGGCTCACCATTTCCCTAAGGACACTTATTCCGCCTACGCCCGAGTCGAACACGCCGACAGGTCTTTCGCATCTTTCCATTTTACTACCTCAAATATTTCTCAGTACCACAAAACATCTTTCGCTGTCCGTCTGCGGTTTTTTAAAACTGAATTCATCATAAAACGCCGCAAAGGTCAAGGAGCTCTTCTCTGCCGCCTCTCTTATCTCTCTTTCACTGTACGCCCGCTCTGCCTGCTCCTCTGTATATCTTTTGTATGAGCCGTCGCTTTCTCTCTCAAAAAAGTCAAGATAAAAGCTGCAAATTTTCTCATTCGCCTCGTACTCATTCTGCCAGACATAAAAAATATTCTTTTCTTCATTTACAAAAGTATTATTTCCCAAAACACGGCTGAGCTTATACTCAGTATTGATGTCAAAAATCATTATACCGCCGGGGTTGAGATAATTTTTCACAAGGCAAAGCGTTTTCTCAAGCTCTCCGTCCTCTGTCAGGTAATTCACCCCATCGAGAGTGCAGATTATTGCGTCAACCGTTCCGTATAATTCAAAATCAGTCATATCCTGATTAAGGTACAATATATCAAGATTTTCTTTATCCGCCTTATTTTTTGCAATATCCAGCATTTCGCAGGACATATCAATTCCAATCATCTCATAGCCCCGTTTTGCCATAATTGCCGTGAGCGTACCGTTTCCGCAGGCAAGGTCTAAAACCAGTCCGGGCTTTATTCCCTCCGACTCAAAAATTTTTTCGATATAGTCCGCAAAGGCCTCATAATCTATATCTTGCAGTTTTTCATATAGGGCTGCAAATTCACCGTACAAAAAAATCACACCTTTTCAAGCTTATCTCCGGTGTAGGACGCAAGAAGCTTCTTCTCTCCCACATTCTCAAAATCAATAATTAAAAATAAATCCGCACCCATTGGCTTTGCACTTTTTACCACTCCGCCGCCAAATACCGTATGTACCACCTTATCGCCTTCGGCAAAGCTTTGCACACCTGATACGGCAGGCTTTTGCCGGGTCCGGCCGAGATTTTTGTCTGCCTTGTCAAACTCAGGTTTCGCTTCTCCTCCAAGCACATCGAAACGGTCAAAACTTTGTTTTACCCGTTTCGGGAACTGTTTATCCAAAAGCTCGTCGGGAATTTCACTTATGAACCGCGACGAAACAGTGTACTTTGTTGCGCCGAAAATAGTTCTGCACTTTGCATAGGATATGAACAATCGCTGTTTTGCCCTCGTTACTCCAACATAGCAAAGGCGGCGCTCCTCTTCAAGCTCCTCCTCAGAGCCGATGGCCCTCATTCCGGGGAATATTCCCTCCTCCATTCCCACAAGGAATACATTCGGAAACTCCAGCCCTTTTGCGCTGTGGAGCGTCATAAGCGTTACCGTTTCCGCAGATTCGTCATAGTTATCAATGTCCGACACAAGTGAAATGTTCTCAAGCAGGTTTTCAAGGGTTATTGCCGCGTCATTTTTAACGGCGTCCTGAACCATGGAAACAAATTCCTTTATATTTTCAATTCTTGTCTGATTTTCAACGGATTTTTCCGTTTCAAGAGCGCTTATAAGTCCGCTTCTCGCTATGACCTCGTTGACAAATTTTTCAAGGCCTCCCTCCTTTTCAAGAGTCCGGGTAAGCCCGTCGATTATCTCTGTGAAAGCGGCAATTTTGTTTTTCGCCTTTGCAAGCTCGTCATACTCGCCCGCAGCCCGGCAAATTTCGTACATAGGTACGCCCTCGGCAACGGAAATTGCCTCAATTTTGTCAACAGTTGTATCGCCTATGCCACGCTTGGGCTCGTTTATAATACGCTTTAGCGCCACATTGTCGCCATGATTTTGGACAAGCCTTAAGTAGCTTGTCAAATCCTTGATTTCCTTTCGGTCATAGAAACGCAGGCCGCCGAGAACACGATACGGCACAGCCCTGTGCAAAAGAGCGTCCTCGATAACACGGGACTGAGCGTTCATCCGATAGAGAATAACCATATCATTAAAGCTTGCGCCGCCTTGGCACAGTTCCTCAATTTTCTGCGTCAAAAAACTCGCTTCGTCACGCTCGTTATCCGCCTGATACACAACAATCTTATCGCCCGCTTCCTGTTTTGTCCAAAGCTCCTTGCCTCTTCTGCCTCTGTTGTTCTTTATAACCTCATTTGCCGCCGCAAGGACATTTCCGCAGGAACGGTAATTCTCCTCCAGCTTTATTATCGCCGCCGACTTAAATTCAGTTTCAAATCCGAGGATATTGCTTATATCTGCGCCCCGGAACTTGTATATACTCTGGTCGTCATCACCCACAACACAGATATTTTGGGTTTTCCCGGCAAGAAGGCTCACAAGACGGTATTGGGCATGGTTTGTGTCCTGATACTCGTCAACCAATATATATTTATATTTTTTCTGATAATATTCCAGTATATCGGGATTTTCCTCAAACAGCCTGACCGTACAGCCGATTAAATCATCAAAGTCAAAAGCATTGTAGCCTCTTAGTTTTTTCTGATATAACTCATAAACCCTTGCCGCAACCCCTGCAAAATAATCCTTTCCGGCGTTTTCCTTAAACTCTTTGGGGTCTATCATCCTATCCTTTGCACTGCTTATTGCCGCCATAAATGCCTTCGGAGCAAAATTTTTACTGTCTATATTAAGCTCTTTCATACATTCCTTTATGACCGTCTGCGAATCCGCAGAATCAAATATATTAAAATTCCGTTCATAGCCTATACGCTCCGCATCCCTGCGCAAAAACCGCACGCACGCCGAATGGAAGGTGCTTGCCGCAACCTCGTTTCCGCAGTCGCCCAGCCGCGCCGCAAGCCGTGCCTTAAGCTCCGCCGCCGCCTTGTTCGTAAAGGTTATCGCCAAAATATTATACGTCGAAACTCTGTCTACGAAAAGATATTTTTCAAGGCTCTCGGGCAGCTCGTCTACCTCTCCGTTTGCATACCATGACAGAACCTCAAGCTCCTCGTCGGATATATCCGGTATAAAAGTATCATAATAGGCTTTCCCAAACTCAATCAGGTGGGCAATTTTATTTATAATAACCGTCGTTTTCCCCGAACCCGCCCCTGCAAGAACGAGAAGCGGCCCTTCCGTTTTAAAAACAGCCTCTTTCTGCTTAGCGTTAAGCTTTTTATACCGATTTTCAATTATTTGTTGTCTGATTTTTAAAAAGTTCATTTTATTATTCCTTTTACCGATAAGAGGACAGCCCTATAAGCTGTCCGTAAATTTAACCTTGAACAATTTGGTTATTTTATAATTCCGCCGCCGACAACCGTTCCCTCTCCGTCATAGAAAACAACCGCCTGACCCGGTGTCACCGCCCTTTGCGGCGATGCAAAAACAACCTCCGCCTCGTCCTCGTTTATCATATAGATTTCGGCTTCGGCAGGCTGTGCGCTGTATCTTACCTTTGCAAAAACTCTCATTCCGTCCTCGATTTTCGGCACTGAAATAAGGTTTAGCTTAGTTGCTATCAAATTTGCGGAAAATTCCGTTCCCTTCTCGCCGAGAACGATTCTCCCCGTTTCGCTGTCGATTTTTATTACGAACATAGGCTTACCGAAGGTTATCCCCAGCCCCTTGCGCTGACCTATGGTATAACGGATGATTCCCCGGTGCGTACCGAGAACATTGCCCTTTGTATCCACAAAATCTCCCGTCGGATACTCCAGACCCGTCCTCCGCTCTATAAAGCCCACATAATCGTTATCGGGAACAAAACATATTTCCTGACTGTCAGGCTTTTTCGCGGTACAAAGCCCGTATTTTTCCGCAATTTCACGGGTCTTTGCTTTATCCGGAAGATTTCCCAGCGGCATAATTATATGCGCAAGCTGCGCCTGTGTAAGGCTATAGAGCGCATAGGTCTGATCCTTTTTCGTATTAGCCGAGCGTCTGAGCTCATACCGCCCTGTTTTTTCGTTAAAGCTCACCCTTGCATAATGCCCCGTGGCTATATATTTTGCACCGAGAAGCTCCGCCTTTTTCAGAAGGTGGTCAAACTTTAAGTGCTTGTTGCAGGCAATGCAGGGGTTAGGCGTTCTGCCCCGCTCGTACTCGTCAACAAAATAGTCCACAACATAACTCTCAAACTCACGGCGGAAGTCCAGAACATGGTGCTCAATCCCAAGCTTATATGCCACAAATCTTGCGTCCTCTACGGCGGAAAAGGAACAGCAGGTTCCCTCCCGAAAGCTTCCGTCAACCTCTTCGCCGTCCCACAGACGCATTGTTACTCCGATAACATCATAGCCCATTTCAAGCAGGAGGGCAGCAGCAACGCTGCTGTCCACCCCGCCTGACATTCCTATGACAACCTTGTCCTTCATTTTAATTTCATAGCCTTTCTGTCTGAAATACCATTGCGATAATCAAACCGTTATTCCTCTTCGCCGCCGTGACAGCACTCACAATTGCCGTTACACCCGACTATGCCCGTAGGGTCAATCCCCTTGCGGTTGTAATAATCGGCAATGGCGCTGTGAATCGCCTCCTGAGCAAGGTTTGAGCAATGCATTTTAACCGGCGGAAGCCCGTCCAGAGCCTCTGCAACGGCTATGTTCGTAATTTCAAGAGCCTCCTTAATGGTTTTACCCTTAACCATTTCCGTTGCCATGCTTGAGGTTGCAACAGCCGCACCGCAGCCGAAGGTCTTGAACTTCACATCCTCGATTACCTCGCTGTTATCATCAATTTTCATATAAATCTTCATTATATCGCCGCATTTCGGGTTTCCTACCTGACCTACCGCATTTGCGTCCTCAATTTCACCCACATTCCTCGGGTTTGTGAAATGATCCATTACTTTTTCGCTGTACATATATATCAATCCTTTCTTAATAACACTATAACGCCCGGCAAAGCATTTGTCTGCCTTTGCGTATTTTGTCCATCGGACCGCACCGATTTTCCTATGCCTTAACTCTGCCCTCTTTTACCGCCGCCTCATAAAGCGGTGACATACTGCGCAGTCTTGAAACAATTTCAACCAGAGAATCCACTATATAGTTGACATCCTCCATTGTGTTGTCGTTTCCGAAGGTCACTCTCAGCGAGCCGTGCGCAATTTCATGCTTTAAGCCTATCGCCAGAAGGACATGGGACGGGTCAAGAGAGCCTGAGGTGCAGGCGCTTCCCGATGACGCCGCTATTCCCTTCATATCAAGCATGAGAAGGAGCGACTCTCCCTCTATAAATTCAAAGGATATATTGGCATTGCTTGCCATTCTTTTTGTGGGGTGACCGTTGAGCCTTGTGAACGGGATTTCTTTCAGCACACGGCTAATATAAGCGTCGCGCAGCTTCGAAAGCTTCGCCTTATGACCGGCTATATCCGCCGTTGCAAGCTCAATTGCCTTTCCAAGTCCAACTATTGCGGCAACATTTTCCGTGCCTGCCCGCTGATTCCGCTCCTGGGCGCCGCCTTCAATAAGGCGACGGACTTTTACTCCCTGTCTGATATAAAGCGCTCCCGCTCCTTTAGGCCCGTAAAATTTGTGTGCCGTCAGAGAAAGCATATCTATATTCATTTTCCGAACATCAATTTCCTCCATACCCACAGCCTGCACCGCATCTGTATGGAATAATACGCCCTTTTCTTTTGCAATCATACCGATTTCCTCAATTGGCATAATTGTTCCTATTTCATTATTTGCAAACATTATTGTTATAAGTATAGTCTTGTCCGTTATAGCCGCCTTAACGCTTTCAGGAGACACCATACCAAATTCGTCAACCGGAAGATATGTCACCTCAAAGCCCTCTTTTTCAAGAGCCTTGCAGGTATGAAGCACCGCATGATGCTCAACCGCCGATGTGATAATATGATTTCCTTTTTCCCTAAGGGCATATGCCGCCCCCTTGATTGCCCAGTTGTCCGCCTCAGAGCCCGAGCCCGTGAAATAAATCTCTTTCGGGCTTGCCCCTATTGCCCCGGCAACCTTCTCTCTTGCGGTTTCCACCGCTTTTTTACACGCTCTCCCCTCGGCATAAATGCTGGACGGATTGCCGTAATTCTCCGTAAGATACGGCATCATCTCATCCAGAACCTCTTTGCGAAGAGGCGTGGTTGCAGAATGATCCGCATAAATCCTTTTTGTCATTTTTATCCTACCTTTCTTTATTTAAGAGAAAAATCTATGAAAAGTAGACCGTCTCTATACTTTGCGGAGTTTTCGGTTTACTTTGGCGCATTACGCGAAAAATACAGCCGCCAGGTCCTGCGCCGCAATCCGCAGGGTTTGATTTTTCTTATTTCTGCGGCAAAATAAGCCCTAAAACACCAATTAACATTATACTATCAAAATACAATTTTGTAAAGTATTTTTCCCAAATAAAGAAAATTTATCATAATATTATTTTTTGAACCTTTGCGACTGCGCTACCGCAAGAGCGTCACAGCGTTCGTTCTCTATATGCCCGTCATGTCCCTTGACCCAGACAAGTTTCACCTCGTGCCTTTCCAGCAAATCAAGCAGCTTCTCCCAAAGATCGGGATTTTGCGCCCTCTCTTTTTTATTGCGCATCCAGCCATTTTCTTTCCACTTGCAGACCCAGCCCTTCTCGATTGCGTCTATGAGATATTTCGAGTCGCTGTAAAGAGTCACCTCGCACCTTTCCTTCAGGCACCCAAGTCCTTCAATTGCCGCCGTAAGCTCCATTCGGTTATTGGTGGTTTCCTCCGCTCCGCCGGAAATTTCTTTTTCATGCTCCCCGTAACGCAGAATAACGCCGTAGCCGCCCGGTCCGGGATTGCCGCTGCACGCTCCGTCCGTGAATATTTCAACCTTTTTCATATGTGATATACCTCGCTTTTCATTGTTTTATCAGTATACCATATCTTTTTAAAAAAATCTACTGTTTTACGCTTATTGTTTTCCCGTCGCTTATAACTTCTATGTTTCCGTCTTGTGTAAGATATACTTTGCTCTCAAGCGCCCTGAGAATATCCAGCACCTTGTCTGACGGCGGGCTGTCCCGGCCGCAGGTTACCGCCGCATATCCGGGGTTTACTCGCACCAAGAACATTTCTATGTTATCGGTGAAGAGCCCGTGATGGGGCAGCTTCAGGAAATCGTGCTTAAGCTCAAGCTGATTGGAAAGCTCGGACAGCCGTTCTTTCTCCGCGTCGCCCGCAAACAGAAATTTATTCTCTCCGTGCGTTACGCTGATTATCAGCGAATAGTCGTTGTCCTCTTCATTATAGAACTCTTTTCGAGGCGGAAATACCTCAAACTGCGCATCGCCAAGCTTAAATGTAATTTTTTCGTTCAGCCTTACGGGCATTATATTCTTTTTCTCTGCGGCCCGGATATAGTCAATGTATTCATCCTTAGTCCCTTCATAATCGGGGGTTATAATTCTCCCGATATTCATATTTTTTATCACTTCCGCCGCTCCGCCTACATGGTCTTTGTCAAAATGCGTGATAAAAAGATAGTCGACCTTTTCGATATTATTTTCCGATAAACAGGCAATAATCTTTTCCGCGTCCCCCTTTTCGCCGCAGTCTATTATCGCCGCACCGCTGTCCGTGCGGAGGATTATGGCGTCCGCCTTTCCTATATCGAGAATTGAAACATAAAACTTCCCCGTTACCTCCGGCACAGCCAATCCGGGTGCGCCGCCCTCTTTTTTGCAGGAGCACAATGCGCAGCACGCAACCAACATCAGCAGCAAACTTATTTTTTTGAACATAATGTATTCGCTCCTTTATTTACACCTGTTATTATTATACAATCTTATTAAAAAAATAATATCAGAAAACTCAGCTTAAAAAAACTGCACGGCAAGCCTGCGCTGTGCCGTGCTTAATAAAATCTATATGTACTATTCAAGTCCTGCTCTGAGCTTTGATATAGCTTTTTTCTCAATTCTGGATACATAGGAGCGCGAAATTCCGAGGAGCTTTGCAATCTCATGCTGAGTGTGAAACCTTCCGTCGGCAAGACCGTACCGCAGGCGTATAATCAGCCGTTCTCTTTCGTCAAGCTCGGTTTTTATGCCTTCGTACAGTTTTTTCACATCGTCCCGATTCTGGATTTCATCAAAAATTTCGCCGCCGTCGCTTTTCATAATATCAATAAGATATATCTGATTACCCTCTTTGTCCGTTCCTATGGGGTCATTAAGCGACATCTCGCCCTGGGTTTTCTTTTTACTTCTCATAAGCATAAGCAGCTCGTTTTCCACACACCGCGCCGCATAGGTAGCAAGGCGGGTTCCCTTCGTTTCATCATAGCTGTTTATTCCTTTGATAAGACCTATCGTTCCTATTGAAATCAAATCCTCGCTGTCGCTTATATTTCCTGAATATTTTTTCGCAATATGGGCAACAAGTCTCAGATTATGCTCAATAAGCTTATTCCTTGCCTCCATATCACCGTTTTTGAATTTTTTAATATACTCGCTCTCTTCCTTTGCCGTCAGCGGTTTCGGAAATGCAGTTTCGCCCGACACAAAGGACAGCAGCACCATCAGCGGTTTAAGCAATGCTTCAAAAGCTTCAAGCACGATAGACACCTCCATAAATATTATATATGTAACGGTTTTGTCCATTGTGCAAGTCCGCACAGCTATAAAAACGGACGGAAAAATCCGTCCGTTTTTATAGCCATGAAGCCATCATGCTCAAGCCGCATAATTAAATTCTGAATAAGCGGATTATTCAGCCTTAGCACAAACAATTAAAAAGCTCCGCATAACCTGCGGAGCTTTTTAATTTTATTTATAATCGCCCAAAAAATCTTTGTTTTTCTCAAAAAGTTCGTCTGTCATATGCTTAATTTCTTCGAGAGAGCAAACAGCCGACGACAGCGGATCAAGGCAAACCGCTTGAAATACCTTTTCCCGGCTTTTTTCCATTGCCGCTTCAACAACCAAATTTTCAATCCGTGCGGTTGTACTTACCAATATAGCAAGATGCTCCGGCATTGCGCCTACATACACCTTCTCAAATCCGCTTCGACTTGCATACACCGGAATTTCAACGCAGGCGTCATAAGGAAGATTTCTTACACAGCCTTCATTTATGACATTTCCGTTAAATTTGAACGGTTTTCCGTCTCCGAAGCAGGCATTGAATATATCCGCACCGTATTCAGGACTTTTTTTATACTCATAATTCTCATCATTCCATATTTTACTGAAGTCCTCACGCCAGTTGCGCTCCGACCTCACTTTAATTGAATAAGCGTGCTCGCCGGGGTTCCCGCCTTTTTGTCCTTCTGCGGGAACACAGTATTTTTCAATCAAGTCGGGGCGTTTCCGGAACCACTGAACATATTCGCTGAAATGACCGCTCGATTCCGTTACGAAATATCCCAGATGCTTCATAACCTCATGCTTTACCTTATCTGTTTCATAAAATCCCGGAGCAAGCATCTTCTCCTTAAGCTCGGGATATAAATCCTTACCGTTTCTTTCTACCTTTGTGAAAAATGCCATATGGTTTATGCCTACACAGGTATAATCAATTTCCTCTGCGGGAATCCCCAGGATTTTTGCAAAATGCGGCGGCGTTCCCTGAACGCTGTGGCAAAGACCCGTTACATTAACTTTGGAATATGTCTGCATTGCTTTGCACAGAATGGACATGGGGTTTGTGTAATTTAAAAATACTGCGTTCGGACAGCACTCCTCTATATCCCGGCAAATATCAAGCATAAGAGGAATATTCCTCAGCGCTCTGAAAATTCCCGCTACATTTCTCGTGTCGCCAACACAGACATCAACCCCGTATTTCATGGGAATTTCAATATCCTGCCGCCATATGCTCATATCTCCGTTAAACACCGTGCAAACAACACCGTCCGCCCCGGCAAGCGCCTCACGGCGATCCATTGTTCTTGTAATTTTCGCATGGGTTCCCATTTTTTCATTTATTCTGTCGCATACTTTGCCTATAAGATCCAATCTCTCCCGGTCAATATCCATAAGGGCTATCTCACAGTTGTCAAAAGAGGGAAATGTCAGCAAATCCACTACAAGATTTCTCGTAAAAACAAAGCTCCCTGCGCCTATGAATGCAAATTTTTTCATAATACATCAGCCTTTCTTATGTTCTTGTTTCTTATGCGTTTGTTTTTATAAACTTATGTTATCATTTAATGTGTCTTAGTTCAATAACAAATTCAGCTCATTACATGCACAAAACAGCCGAATTTACTATTGACTGTTTGTATAATCCATGATAAAATTACTTAAAAAGGGGGGAGGCACTATGTTTTACCACAAATCCGAAAATGACATAACCGGCTGCGTATCGTACGAATATATACATCTCAACTCCTGCGGCCGTCAAAGATACCCAAGCTACGATTACACGGTTATTCGCAATAGCGGCAGACCCGATTGGCATATTTTGTATATTTGCTCCGGGGAATGCACCGCAGTTTATGATGATAAACAGTATCGTCTTTCAGCAGGGGATATAGTTTTATATCCTCCGTATGCCCCGCAGAAATATACCTTTCTTGGCCGGGAAAACTGTTTTTCGCAGTGGGCACATTTTACGGGAAGAGTTTTAAATGAAATTTTCGCAGCGCTAAACCTTTCCGGCGGAGTTTATAAATGTGAACCCTCACAGAAAATTTCATCGGTTTTCAACGATATGATTCAGGAACACAAGCTCTGCCAGCATATGCATAAATCCGCTGAAAATGCCCTGCTTATATATCTTCTTACCTGTATTTCCAGACAGATTTCCAAATGTTCTATTGATGAACTTTCCGATATTGACAGGGTTATTCTCATTATGAACGAGGACTTCGGCAAACCATATAATCCCGAAAAATATGCGGAAATCTGCGGCTTAAGTCAAAGCCGATTTTCCCATAAGTTTAAGGAGATTACGGGTCTTCCGCCTCTTAAATATTTTATCGGCATAAAGCTTAACAAGGCAAAGGAAATGCTTTTGTTTTCTTCTCTTAATATCTCCGAAATAGCCGATAAGCTTGGCTATGAAAGTGCCTCTTATTTCAGTAGGATATTTAAATCTCATGTTGGAAAATCTCCCGAAAATTACAGAAAATCGCACGAAGAATATTTAAATTAAAATATAATTACCAAATATCTTCCGGCTCATTGAAATCTATATGCCCGTTCTGCCCTATTTCCAACAGCTGAAGGTCTATCCCGCCTGCATCCGCAATCATTTTTGCATATTTTTCACATTCCTCCGTAGGGTTTTCCGTTTCGCCGCTCGGGATATGTGTATTTTCCATTTTAATATTTACATGACTAAACAGCTTTTCATTCATAAAATATCTGTAGCTTTGCTCATTTTCAGTTCTTATGGGATAATATTCATCAAGATTAAAGGTCGTAACTTTTGAGAAATCTATCTCCCCCTGCCTATACATTTCAACCAGCCTCTTGTACAGCCCCTCCGGAGTTGAACCCGTGGCAAGTCCAGTACGCACTGCGGCTTGAGCATAATCTGGCTTGAAATGATTTTTGCGCCTTTTTCCGACAGCTCCTCATAATTATCACAAACTATCAATCTCATTCTTAATTTATCCTCCTGCACGCCGGCATCAGCCGTAAATTATGTCGTTTTAAAGCAATACCTCATGTCCTGTTTTTGCGGACTCATAAATTCCGTCAAGAATTTTCATAATTTCAATTCCGTCCTCCGCCGGAGCTATCGTCTTTGATTCGCCCTTTACGCAGTCGACAAAGTGTCTTATTTCTCTTTGGAATGCAGGAGCAAAATCAAAGTTAGTGTCCGCCTTAAGCGTTACATCTGACATAAATCCGTCCGTTTCGGAATAAATTTCAAGCTCAGGGGAGAATTTTGCTCCGCCCTTGGTTCCGAACAACTCAATAGCCCCTTTGTCCTCCTTCATATTGAGGGCAAAGCTGGTTTCCACCTGAAGGACAAATCCGTTATCAAATCTAATCATTGCTGTTGCCAAGTCCTCAACATCACAGCCGCTGTATTCCTTTGCAGATCTTGCAATGTACGGCGGCGGAGTTTTTATGCCGGGACGGTTCATAAGCTTCTTAAATGTCGCCCCGTAAACCGAAACAGGCTTCGGGTTGCCCAACGCATATACTATATAGTCAATAACATGAACGCCCAAATCGATAAGCGGACCGCCGCCTGAAATTTCCTTCAGAGCAAACCAGCCGCCGGGGTTCCCGTTACGGCGGAGATAGCATACCTTTCCGTAGTAAATCTCACCGAATCTGTCATTGGCAATCAAATCCTTTAATATTGCCATATCCTGACCGTATCTTCTCACAAAACCAATCTGGAGGAGCTTTCCGTTTTTATCAGCGGTCTCCTTCATCTTTCTTGCATCTTCGGCAGAGGTTGCCATGGGTTTCTCGCAAAGAACATGCTTTCCCGCATTAAGTGCAGCAATGGTCGCCGGCGCATGAACAGCATTGGGCGTACATACGCTTACCGCGTCAATTTCCGGGAGCCTTAGCATCTCGTTATAATCCGTAAATGTATGCTCCACTCCGTATTTTTCCGTCTGCTGTTTAAGCCGCTCGGGATTGATGTCGCAGAATGCGTAAACCTCAACATCGTCACACTGCTTATAGCCATCAAGATGAGCCCCCGAAATTCCGCCGCAGCCTATAATCCCTATTTTAACCTTATCACTCATTTTCTTGCACATATAATTAAAACCGTCTCGAAAGGGGTGGTTTTAATTATTTCTCCTTTCTTTCACCTCTTTAATAAAATTTTCTGAGAAAATCTCTCGCAGTTTCTATATCGGCGGAGGGATTTTCGCCTACCTCCCTTTCAATTGTCAAAAATCCCTTATAACCAATATCTTCAAGCGCCTTAAGATAACTTTCGAAGGGAACATTGCCTGTCCCCAAAGGAACCTCTTTAAATGCCGCCCCTTTTTGGATTTCCGCTTCAATGTCCGTTCCGCTCTTTGGCAGAACGCCGTACAAAATCTCCGGATTCTCCTTGCGGAGCCGAACTCCGTCCTTTGCATGAGTATGTACAATATAATCCCTAAGATTATACACTGCCTGAACCGGGTCATCCCCCGTCACCATAACAAGATTTGCCGGGTCGAGATTTACGGCAACGCCTTTAGAACCCAAATCGTCCAGGAAGTTTTTAAGAACCGCAGAAGTTTCAGGCCCCGTTTCAACAGCAAAATGCGCACACACTGAATCCGCATACTCGGCAAGCTCATGGCACGCCTCATGCATAATTTTATATCTGTCATGATTTTTATCCGCCGGTACAACTCCTATATGAGTTGTTACCACATCAGCTTCAAGCTCCTTTGCAAGCTCCATTATTCTCTTTGATTTTTCAATAAGAATCGGATTTCTCTCCGGACGGAAAAAGCCTTCTCCAAAGTCTCCGCAAAGAGCGCTGAAGCGCATTCCGTTGGATTTAACCATATCCAAAAGTTCTTTCCTGTCAGCCTTGCTTAAATTTTCGGGAGAGTTTTCACCCTTAGTAGCAAACATTTGTATTCCGTTAAGACCGAGAGCCGCTGCCTTTTCTATCGCAGTTTTGCGGTTCTCTCTAAACGACTCAAGCAATACACCTATCGGAAAATTATACATAGTTTTCCCCTCTTTTCTTTGATTTTCTACTTGACATTTACGGTTTTATTATATATTATATTATGTATAAACTCCAGTTTTTATTTTGATACAAATTAGCTTATTTTTGGCATAGGAGGTTTCGGCACGGGAGTTTGCCGAATTTTGTTATGGAATATTTTTACGAAATGCATGACCACATTGACCCCATTCTTCCGATGACCTGCAATTATTATACTAAAACGAAGAGCTTCGGACTCCATTGTCACAAGAATATCGAAATGCTTTTCATAACCGAAGGCTCGGGCGAGTTTACCCTTGATAATAAATCTTTCACAGCAAAGTGCGGCGACCTTGTTATTGTTAATCCCTACAGATTTCATTCAATGAAGTCATCTCCCTTTTCGCCCGTTAAATATATTTGCCTTATTACCCACAGCTCCTTTTACGAAAATTATGATGTGGAGTATAACAGCAAAATTTTTGAGAATAAAGTAACGGACGAAACCGTGATGAATCTCGGATATAAAATTTTTGACGAAAGTCAGAAAACGGACACGCCTTATTATAAAGAGTGTATAAAGGCATATATAAATATTCTTATTATTCATCTGCTTCGCAATCACCGCAATTTTCAGTCAAAAGCAAATGATGTTGATTCCCGCAAATATCACATTGCCTCTTCCGTTATTGAGTACATAAGACGCAACTTCAGAGACGGCATCAATGTTGATGTTATGGCAGATGAACTCGGATACTGCAAATTTCACCTTTGCCGCATCTTTAAGGAGGTTACCGGAACGACCATTTTGCAGTATACCAACAATCTCAAATGTTTTTATGCGGAGCAGCTTCTGTCTACCGGCAAATACTCCGTTCACGAGGTGTCGGAGCTTTGCGGCTTTGAAAGCGACTCATATTTTTCCGCGCTTTTCAAAAAATTCCGCGGGGTTCTTCCCTCCGCTGTCCGCAATTAAATCATTGATTTTGAAGCGGTCGCCTAAGGCAACCCCCTTTCAGAGTTTTCATCTGCAAAACATATTGCAAATGCAAATCTCAAAAGACTAACTAATCTTTTGTATTCAGCTTCCAAAGGTCATTATTTATTCGTGTTTACAGATCGTATGCTATACAAAAACGCTACACCGCAAAAATTGAACAAAATAATCCCCGAAAACAGCTAAATTCAAGCTGTTTTCGGGGATTATTTTCATTGGTTTAAAAACTTTTTTAAAAATTGTAATATTTGAAAATTGTTTTGCTTAAGCCCCGGCATCTTTGTATTTGATTTTATTGTTCAAACTCTTTTTTCTTTTCGTCTTTACTTCCAAAGTTCCTCTGCAAGATTTTCTATTCTGTTTTTGCGCTTTTCGGTTTCGCCGGTATTTTTGAATATGTCAAAAACATCGCCCTCCTTTCCGTCCTCAAAAAGGACGGCAGGCACGGCAACGCTCTTTTTTTCCTCAGTTAAAACCACGGCATATTCGCCCTCAAATCTGTCAATTATAACTCTCATTATATCTACCTCTCCGTCTCAAAAACAATGCTTTTACCGTCTGTCTTTGCAACGATTGTCCCATTTTCGTCCGTCCGATACACCTTTGCGCCTATTTTTTTGAGATTATTCAGAACGCTCTCGTCAGGATGCCCGTACATATTGCCCTTGCCTACAGAAATCACCGCATACTTTGGGTTTACGCTCTGCAAAAATTTCTTACTGTCGGCCGTGTCCGAGCCGTGATGAGAAACTTTCAAAACATCAGCCGTAACTCCGCTTGTCAGGGTTTTAAGCACCTCATTTTCAGCATCGCCCGTAAACAGAAACGACACATCATCAAAGGTGATTTTTATGACAGCGCTGTAATTATTCAAGTTACTGTATTTGTCCTTATCCGGCGCAAGAATTTCAATCGAATATTCATCATCTTTGAATATGCCGACCCCTGCTTTTGCCGTGTTTATTTGCATATTCTTATTCTTAACCGCAATCAGAAGGTCCTCAAAAACATCTGATGTATGAGTGACTTTAGGCATATATATTTCGCCTATATCAAAGGATTCTATAACCGCCTCAATTCCGCCTATATGGTCTGCGTGGGGATGGGTTCCTACAACATAATCAACCCTTTCAACGCCGCAGTTTCTTATATACTCCACAATCTGTGTGCCGTTCTCCGCTTCCCCGGCGTCAATCAGCATTGTTTTCCCGTCGGGCAGCTGTATAAACTCACTGTCCGCCTCGCCTACATCAATATAATGCACGAGCATTCCCGGATTTTCAATCGCCCCATTGGCTTTATCGCCCGGAATAAACCTCTTTGCCGCACAGAAAATCGCCGCAGCTCCCACAATTACAGCAGCGGCGGCCTTATATTTATTGATTTTTCTTCCCTTGCTCAAAATATATTTCACCGCCAAATTCTTCCACAAGATTTTTTCCAGCATTTTCCCCCATAACATACGCCGCCGTTGCAAGGCAGTCCGCCTCAAGCGAATTGTCCGAAACCACAGTTACGCTGTCATAGTCCTGCTCTGCGGGCCGTCCCGTTTTCGGGTCTATGATATGGTGATATTTTTTTCCCCCGGCTTCAAAATATCTCTGGTATGTTCCGCTTGTTACCACTGCGCCACTGCTTATTTCAACAGTTTTTTCATATGTTCCGGCCGGCGAAAAGGGAATTTGTATGCCAACCGTCCATTTTCCGTTCTCACTCTTCGGATTTTTGCCGAAACACAGAATATTTCCGCCAAGGTCAATTATGCCGCCGCTTAAATTATACTTTTCGGCAGCTTTAACCGCACAATCCCCGGCATAGCCCTTTGCAGCACCGCCAAGGTCAATCATAGTGTCGTCGTTTTGCTTTATTACGGTGCGATTTTTGCACAGCTCAATCGCTTTATAATTCACCCTTGAAAGCGCTTCTGCAATTTCGCTTTCCTGCGGTACAACAGGGTTTTCAGCCTCGAAGTTCCATAGCTCGGTAACCGGTGCAATCGTTATGTCAAATGCGCCATTGCTCATTTCGCCGATACTTAGCGCGGTTTCTATTACCTTATATGTGTCCTCGCTGACCGTGACCGCCTCCCCTGCCTTTGCCGAGTTGATTTTTGCCACATCTGAGGATTTTTTATATAAGCTCATAAGGTCGTCTATTCGTCTTATTTCATCAAAGACTTCCTTTGCCGCCGCCTCTGCGTCGTCGCCGTAAAAGGTCACGCTGCAAGTCGTGTCCAGCACATATTCGGTTTTTGTATACTCCCTTGCCTTGCTCCTTCTGCCGTACCACAAACCCAAAACAAGCAGCAGCGCAAGCAGTCCGATAAGCATATATTTAAGTTTCTTCATATTTTTCGGCTAAAGCTTAGCTTCCCTGTATATAAGGTGGATAATATT
>JAEDLZ010000020.1 GCA_016303265.1 Clostridiales bacterium | reverse complement strand
ATATTTAATGAGATAGAGGCGGCAGATTTTGCCGCCTTTAGTTTTCGGGAGAATGATATGAGGAATATTATAGTAATAGGCGGCGGCGCGGCAGGGCTTATGGCGGCGGGAACGGCGGCAAACGACGGCAAAAGCGTGATACTTATTGAAAAAAATTCTATTGTCGGCAAAAAAATGCTTATAACCGGCAAGGGCAGATGCAACATAACAAACGCCTGCGAGGATACGGAAGATTTAATAAATAATATGACTAAGAACGGTGCGTTTATGTACAGTGCATTCTATGGCTTTACAAATCTTCAGACCGTTGAATTTTTCAACAGTATCGGCGCTAAGACCAAAGTGGAACGAGGGAACAGGGTTTTCCCCGTAACCAACAAAAGCCAAACCGTTGTAAGCGCCCTTGAAAAATGGGTGAAAAAGAGCGGGGTCAGGATAGTTCATGACACCGTTATTGATATATTAAGAGAAAAAGATATGGTCAAGGGAGTGTTCTGCAAAAACCGAGGCAGGATGATGTGCGATAGTGTGATTATCGCAACGGGCGGCATATCCTATCCGGCAACAGGCTCAACAGGAGATGGCTATAAATGGGCAAAGGCGCTGGGCCACAGTGTAAATGAGCCTGTGCCGTCCCTCGTTCCTCTAGAAACGAAGGAGGCATGGGTAAGCAGGGCGGCGGGACTTTCCCTTCGGAATATCGCAATAAAGGTATTAAATGAAAAAGGAAAAAAGGTGTATACGGATTTCGGCGAAATGATGTTTACACATACAGGAATAACCGGACCCGTTGTACTAAGCGCCTCGGCGCATCTTCGCCCAATGGAACCGGATAAATATAAGGTGATAATTGATCTTAAGCCCGCTCTTGACGAAAAACAGTTAAACGAGCGTATTCAAAGAGATTTTGCAAAAAACCTCAATAAAAATCTGGATAATTCTCTGGACGAACTGCTTCCGAAAAGCCTTATTCCCATAGTTATAGAATTTGCGGGAATTGACCCGAAGAAAAAGGTCAATTCGGTAACAAAGGAAGAGAGGCAGAGCCTGATTAAAGCCGTAAAGGGACTGACGGTGACCGTTCGGGACTTTGCACCCGTTGAGCAAGCAATCGTAACCTCGGGTGGCATTGATGTAGGCGAAATTGACCCGGGAACGATGGAGTCGAAAATTGTCAAAAATTTATATTTTGCAGGAGAAATTATAGATGTTGACGCCTATACAGGGGGATTTAATCTTCAGATAGCATTTTCAACGGGATATGCGGCAGGAAAGAGCGTTTAAATTTTGTCTAAATTTTGTCGGTTAATGATATAAAAATATCTTGCATACGGGAATGGTTTGTGGTATAATGTAGCTTAGGGTATTTGGCGAATATTATATAGACCAAATCGTATCAGGGAGGCAAACAAATGTTTAAAATAGTAAGAAAAGAAGTGCTGAATCCGTCAGTTTCGCTGATTGAGGTTGAAGCACCATATATAGCAAAAAAGGCAGAGCCCGGGCAATTCATAATATTAAGAGTTGATGAAAAGGGAGAAAGAATACCCTTTACAATTGCGGATTTTGACCGCGAAAAGGGAACCGTAACGGTTATTTTTCAAAAAGTGGGGGCGTCAACAGAGTATCTCGATACTCTGGGCGAGGGCGACTTTATTTTGGATTTTGTGGGGCCGCTTGGCGTTGCATCCCATTTTGAAAATGTGAAAAGCGTTGCCGTTATAGGCGGCGGCCTCGGAACGGCAATTGCTTATCCGCAGGCGAAAAAGCTGAAAAGCCTCGGAGCAGAGGTTGATATGATAAACGGCTTTAGGAATAAGGACTTAATTATAATAGAGGACCTTTGCAAAGCGGCCTGCACAAATCTTTATACAATGACAGACGATGGGTCAAACGGCAATCAAGGCTTTGTTACGGCAAAGCTTGAGGAGCTTATAGAGGGCGGCAAAAAGTACGATATGGTTATCGCAATCGGTCCGCTTGTTATGATGAAGGCTGTGTGTGAGCTTACGAAAAAGTATGATATAAAAACAATAGTAAGCATGAACCCTGTTATGATTGACGGAACAGGGATGTGCGGCGGTTGCCGGGTTACCGTCGGCGGCGAAACGAAATTTGCCTGTGTTGACGGTCCTGATTTTGACGGTCATCAGGTTGACTTTGACCAGGCGATTCTCCGTTCAAAAATGTTCAAATCCCAGGAGGAGAGCGCAAGGAAAAATCACAGATGCCGAATGGAGGGAATGAATAATGCCTAATATGTCACTTAAAAAGGTTCCCATGCCGGAACAGGACCCGAATGTAAGAAACAAGAATTTTATGGAGGTTTCAACGGGCTATACGGAGGATATGGCGGTTGAGGAGGCACAGAGATGCCTAAACTGCAAGAGTAGACCGTGTATGAAGGGCTGCCCCGTGTGCGTTAAAATTCCCGAGTTTATTGCCCTTGTTGCAGAAAGAAAATTTGAAGAGGCGTATAACAAAATTCAGGAAACAAGCTCACTTCCGGCGATTTGCGGAAGAGTTTGTCCCCAGGAGAGCCAGTGCGAAAAGTATTGCGTGAGAGGAATAAAGGGCGAAAGCGTGGGAATAGGCAGGCTGGAGCGTTTTGTTGCCGACTGGCATATGGAGCATGGCGAGGACAAAGTTGAAATTCCCGAAAAGAAGGGTAAAAAGGTTGCCGTTGTCGGCGCGGGTCCGTCAGGACTTACCTGTGCGAGCGACCTTGCAAAAATGGGATATGATGTTTCGATTTTTGAAGCATTCCATACCCCCGGCGGCGTTTTGATGTACGGTATTCCGGAATTCAGACTGCCGAAAAAGATTGTTCAGAAGGAGATTGAAAAGCTCAAGGCATACGGAGTTGAAATTAACACAAATATGGTTATCGGCAAGGTTTTGTCCGTTGACGAGCTTTTAAATGACGAGGGGTTTTCTGCGGTATTTATAGGAACGGGCGCAGGACTGCCAAGCTTTATGAAAATTGAGGGTGAAAGCCTTAACGGGGTTTATTCCGCAAATGAATTTTTAACAAGAATAAATCTTATGAAGGCGTATAAATTCCCCGACTACGACACGCCAATATATTTCGGCAAAAATGTTGCCGTTGTGGGCGGCGGAAATGTTGCAATGGATGCGGCAAGGTCGGCAAAACGCCTGGGCGCGGAAAATGTTTACATTATATACAGGAGAAGCGAAGAGGAAATGCCTGCCCGTCTTGAGGAGGTTCATCATGCAAAGGAGGAGGGAATTGATTTCAGAATCCTTTGCAACCCCACAAAAATTCTCGGCGACGAAGGCTGGGTAAAGGGCATTGAATGTATAAAAATGGAGCTGGGTGAGCCTGACGCGTCGGGCAGACGCAGACCGGTTCCCATAGAGGGGAGCGAGTTTTGCCTTGATGTTGATTCGGTGGTTATAGCCATCGGTCAGACTCCTAACCCGCTGATAAAAAATACAACTCCGGATATGGAAACAAATAAGTGGGGCTGCATTGTTGCCAAGGAGGAAACGGGCGAAACCAGCAAAAAGGGAGTTTATGCAGGCGGCGACGCAGTGACGGGCGCAGCAACTGTTATTCTTGCCATGGGCGCAGGAAAGACGGCGGCACAGTCCATTGACGAATATTTAAGCAAGTAGGAATTAAGGGAGGGGAAACCATGATTTTTGAAGAAAAAACAGTATCATCGGAAACGGTTTTCAAAGGGAAAATAATTGATGTCAGAGTTGATATGGTTTCCCTGCCCAACGGGAAAATTGCTCGGCGGGATATAGTGGAGCATCCGGGCGGCGTCGGAGTTGTCGCCGTTACGGAGGATAAAAAAATCATAATGGTTAAGCAGTTCCGCAAGCCCATAGAAAGGGCGATATACGAAATCCCGGCCGGCAAGCTTGAAAAGGGCGAGGATCATAGAATCTGCGGAATAAGGGAGCTTAAAGAGGAAACGGGCTATACCGCCGAAAACTTTGAGTATCTCGGCTATATGTACCCGTCTCCGGGCTTTGATGACGAGCTCACACATATATATCTTGCAACAGGTCTTAAACCCGGCGAAACGGCTTTTGATGAGGACGAATTTCTGGATATTGAGTATTTTGAAATTGAAAAGGTTCTTGAAATGATAATGAATAACGAAATAAACGATGCGAAAACCGTTATCGGCTTTTTCAAGGCAATGGAGAAGCTCAAAGGGGGAAACGAATGTGGAGAAAAACAGGGTTGAGGTTATGATTGGCGGTGTGAATTACGCCTTGGTCAGCGAGGATGAAACGGAGTATATAAAAAAGGTTGCCGACCTTGTGGATAAAAAGATGGAGGAAATCGGCTCAATGCAAAGCAGTCTTAACAGCACGAAAAAAGCGGTTTTGACAGCGGTTAATATAGCTGATGACTTTTTGAAGCGCAGCACTCAGGTGAGAAATGTTGTGAATGAGAATGAACAGCTCAAAAAACGAATAGCAGAGCTTGAGAAACAGACCAAGTATAAAAAGTGAGGATGACTGTGTGAGTGAGATGGAACTGCTTGCTCCGGCAGGCAATACAGAGTGTCTTTATGCGGCAGTGGAAAACGGTGCGGACGCAGTTTATTTTGCGGGAAAGCTGTTTGGCGCGAGAAGCTATGCAGACAATTTTTCCGATGATGAAATAAGGTCAGCGGTAAGATATTGCCATTTACGAGGCGTTAAGGTATATATAGCGGTAAATACTCTGGTTTCCGACAGAGAAATCCCGGAGGCGATGGAGTATCTGACATTTCTGAACAATATCGGTGTTGACGCGGTTATAGTTCAGGATTTGGGACTTGCCGCGCTTATCCGAGAAAATTTTCCATTACTTCCGATTCATGGAAGCACTCAGATAACGGTTCACAATACGGAAGGGGTTTTGGCTCTTGAAAAAATGGGAATGGAGCAGGTTGTGCTATCCCGGGAGCTGTCTCTTAAAGAAATAGAGAAAATAAAGAAAGAAACATCGGCAAGGCTTGAAGTATTTGCCCACGGCGCACTTTGTATGTGCTATTCGGGTCAATGCTATTTAAGCAGTGTTCTCGGCGGAAGATCCGGGAACCGAGGTAAATGCGCTCAGCCTTGCCGGCTTGAATATAAAATAAATGATTATCCCGAGAAGGGCTTTTATATGAGTCTTAAGGATTTGTGTTCCTTAAGCCATATAAATGAAATGAGAAAAATCGGAATTTCTTCTCTTAAAATTGAAGGAAGGATGAAGGGGAAAGAGTATGTTGCCGCAGTTGTCCGTATTTACAGAAAATATATGGATTCGGGCAATATTCCGACCGAAGATGATACGGAAATTTTAAACCGGATATTTTTCCGCGGCGGACTTACCGACGGTTATCTGACCGGCAAGACCGGCAGGGCTATGTTTTGCTTCAGTAAGCCCGATAATCCATACGAGAAGCAAAGAAAAGACGGTATTGCTATCCCAAAATTCAGCCGAAAGAAAAAGCTTTATTGCAGTGCGGTTATAAAGGAGGGCTCACTTCCCGAAATAGAAATTTCCGACGGAGCAATAAGCGTTTTACACAGAGGCGATGAGATTGTTCAAACAGGCGAAACGAAAATTCTTAAGGAAGGGCTTGTACGGGAAAAGCTGAGCAAAACAGGCGGAACGCCTTACGAATTTGAGAAAATTGATATTAGAATAGATGGCAGACCGTTTATGTCGGCAGGGCAGATTAACAAGCTTCGCAGGGATGGCGTCCAAAAATATGAGGATAAATTAACTGCCTCATACGAAAGAAACGGGCGCTATGTGCTTACCGAGGCTGTTGATAAAAATAAGGACGAAGGGTTTACGCCCGAAGGGGTTTTTCGTAAAAACTGCAAAAAATCGGTTTTTACCTGTCGGGTGGCAAATATTGTACAGTTTGAAACGGTAAAAGGCATGGAGTTTGAGAGCATTTATGCTCCTGCTCATACAATCCTTGAAAACTGTGAAAAATTTTTGAAATATAGGGATAAAATAGTTATAGAAACACCGGCTATAGTTAAAAATACAGAAACAATCAAGGCTCAGCTTGAAAAGCTGAAGAATTTGGGATTTTCAAATCTGGCGGTAAACAATATAGGATTTTCGGAGTTTGACGGCTTCAACCTTTTCGGAGGATTTCGGCTGAATGTTTTCAACAGCCGGTCGCTGTGGTTTCTGAAGAAAAAGGGGTTTTTGTCCGTAATGCTTTCCCCGGAGCTAAACCTGGCTCAGATAAAGGCTCTTGAAAAGCCTGTAGAAACCGAGGTTATGGTATACGGCCGTCTGCCGCTTATGATAACGGAAAACTGCGTCATACGAAATCGTGAAAAGTGCAGCTGTAATAGGGAGGTTAATTTTCTGACAGACCGAAAAGGAATGAAATTCCCGGTTATGCGCGACCTTGGCGAGTGCCGCAGCGTTGTGCTTAACTCTCTTCCCACCTTTATGGGGGATAAGCTTGAGGATATAAGACAAAGCGGGGCTTGCCGGATGCTTTTGTACTTCACAGCGGAGGACGGGGCGAAAATCGGGAAAATATGTGAAATGTTCTTTTCGGGAAGGGAAAGACCCGAAAAATATACAAGATTGCATTATTATAAAGGGGTTTTATAATGACTGCGGCGGATAAGTTTATTACGGTGCTTCTGGCTTTAATATTGGTGGCGGCAATGCTGCTTTCGAGCCTGTTTATCGTGAGAAGCGGCGGAGAACGGGTGGTTATCAGTGTTAACGGCGAAAATTATGCAAGCTATAATTTTTCGGACATAGACGGAGTTAAAACTGTGGAAGTAAAAACCGAATTTGGCTGTAATACGGTGAAGATAGATAAAAATTCTGCGTGGATTGAGGAATCGGACTGCCCCGATAAGCTTGACATAAAGGCAGGGAAAATAAGTAAAACAAATCAGATGATAGTCTGCATTCCGAATCGCCTTATGGTAGAGATAAAGGGCGGAGAAACAAAGGCTGATAGGGTGACCTACTGATGAATATATTAACCACAAAAAAAACAACGGGCAGCAAAAAGCTTATTATTATGGCTCTTTGCATTGCAATCGGAATAGTGCTTCAAATAGTTGAGAGTATGTTTGATATTTTCGCAGTTCCCGGCGGGAAAATAGGACTTGCGAATATTGCCACGCTTATAGATATGTTCATATTGGGCGGGGCGAACGCGGTTGCGGTTTCGTTTCTGAGGTCCTTTTTGGGCTGTCTGCTCTATGGCGGAGCCGCCGCAATGCCATACAGCGTAAGCGGCGCTGTTTTAAGTGCGCTTTGTATGTGGCTTTTAAAGGCGGCGCTTTATCCGAAGGTGAGCCAGGTGGGCATCAGCGTTATAGGTGCATTTGCGCATAATGCTGCGCAGATTGCGGTTGCGGCAGTGATATTTCGAAACGGATATTTGTTTACCTATCTGCCGGTTTTGACCCTTGTGGGAATCGCAGGCGGACTTGCAACGGGATATGGCGCAAAAGCGTTTTTAAATAAGGTGGGGATAGACTGACTATGAAAAAGCTGATACTTGGCTCGCAGTCGCCCAGGCGGCGAGAGCTTTTGGAAAATGCAGGGATAGAATTTGATGTTATAACCTCCGACAGTGATGAGGTAATTGATGAGGAGATGGATTTTGCCGATACGGTAAAGGAAGTTGCAAAGCAGAAAAATGCGGCAGTCTGCCGTGACGAAAAATGCCCGAAAGATGCTGTCGTTTTAACTGCGGATACCATGGTGGTGTGCGATAATAAAATAATGGGAAAGCCGAAGGACGAAGAAAATGCTTTTGAAATGCTTAGACTTTTAAGCGGAAATACCCATTATGTGCTGACGGGATACTGCATAACCGATAAGGAAAAGGGGGAAACGGTTTCGGGAACACAGAAAACAGAGGTAAAATTCAGAGAACTTGAGAATGAGGAAATCCGACGGTATATTGCCACAGGTGAGCCCTTTGATAAGGCAGGGGCATACGGGATTCAGCTCCGGGGTTCTATGTTTGTCGAAAGTGTTGCGGGCGACTATTTTAATATAGTCGGGCTTCCCGTTTGTAAGGTGTGTAAATTATTAAAAGAGGATTTCGGAATCCGTATTTTATGATAAAATATAAACGAAAGAGTGATAAAGCATGGCATTAGAATTAGGAATTGATCTTGGAACTTCCAACACATTGATATGTATAAAAGGAGAAATAGTGCTTAACGAGCCGTCAGTAGTGGCAATAAACGAAAATGACGGAAGCGTTGCGGCGGCAGGAACGGAAGCTAAGGAAATGTTGGGAAGAACCCATAAAAATCTTTGCGCCGTTTGCCCAATCAAAGAAGGCGTTATAGCAAATTTTGACACAACAATATCAATGCTTAAGGCGTTCATAAAGAAAACGACAAAAAATTCGTTTTTCCGCCCGAGAATTGTTATATCAATACCTGCCTGTGTGACAGAGGTTGAAAAGAGAGCTGTCCGCGAGGCGGGTCTTGCGGCAGGCGCTAAGGAGGTATATCTTATTGAAGAGCCGATGGCGGCGGCAATAGGCTCCGGAATCGAAGTAAACCGCCCGGTAGGCTCTATGATTGTTGATATAGGCGGAGGACTTACTGAAATTGCGGTTATTTCTCTTGGGGGAATTGTTGTTTCCGATTTTGTTAAGGTCGCAGGAAACAGCTTTGACGAGGATATAATTCAATATATGAAGAGAAAGTATAATCTCAGTCTGGGCGCGATAACTGCGGAGGCGGTTAAGGTGGAGATAGGCTCAGCCTGCCCGATGAAGGATGAAATTTCAATGGAGGTTCACGGCCGTGACAGCGTGACCGGACTTCCGAGAAATGTCAAAATTGATTCCTCCGAGGTAAGGGAAGCGCTTTCCGAGAGCCTTGAAATGATAATAGACGGAATTAAATCCGTTCTTGAGAAAACGCCGCCGGAGCTTGCGGCAGATATATATGAAACGGGAATTGTGCTTTCCGGAGGAGGCGCAACGCTCAGAGGCCTTGGCAAGCTGATAAACAAGAATATTGACATACCGGTTTATATTGCCGAGGAGCCCATGCAATGCGTAGCTCTCGGAACAGGTCGCGCGGCAGAGGATATAAAGAGTATGAAAAATATTTTTATAGGCGAATAAGTTTAGTCTAAGCTTTCGGGAGTAGTTTCAATGAAAAAGTTTTTCAAAAACAGGGTTTTGGTTTTAATACTTGCGATAATAATATCCGTAAGTGTTATATTGGGTGTTATAAACGCAACCCGAACCAGGTCGACGGTTATTGAGAATATTGCTATGGTGACTGTAACCCCGATACAAAACTGCTTTTCGTGGATAGGCGGAAAGATTGGCGGATTTTTCGGATATTTCGGAGATATAGACGCACTTCGGCGTGAGAATGAAGAGCTGAAATCGCAAAATCACAAGCTGGAACAGGAAAATCGCAGGGCAGACAGTTTTGAGGCGGAAAATAATGAGCTTCGCAATCTTTTAAAGCTCGACGAGGCATATCCGGAGTTTGACCTTGTGGCGGCGGAGGTAGTTTCAAGAAGCGCCTCAAACTGGTATGAAAATTTCACAATAGATAAGGGCACAGCGGATGGGCTTAAACTCAATCAGGGGGTTATAACGGTGGATAATGTCCTGGTTGGGAGAATAAGCGATATTGGTTCAACCTGGGCAAGAGTAACAACCGTAACAGACCCGGAGCACAGCGCAGGGGCGAGGATTATCCGCTCCGGTGAGCTGGTGGTTCTTGAGGGTGACGCTTCTCTTGCGGACAAAAATCAATTCAGACTTTCGTTTATTTCGAAAAATAATGATATTGTTGCAGGCGATTACATTGAAACCTCGGGTCTTGGCGGAGTTTATCCCAAGGGCATTGAAATCGGGAAGGTGGTTGAAATAAATCCCGATGTTCAGGGCATTTCAAGGTATGCAATAGTTGAAAGCACCGCAGATATTGAATCCATAACAAAAGTAATGGTTATAACCAATAAAGAAGATTCGCTCGGCGAGGAATAGTATTAAAGGAGTAGTTGTTAAATGAAAGTAACTCTTCATGCAATATGTCTGGTGATTGCCGTAGCGCTTGCTCCGACGCTTTTTGCCTTTTTGCGGATTTTCGGGGTCAAGGCAAACATATTTCTTATATATGTCATAATTGCAGGGTTTTACGCAACAAAGCGGGAAGGTATATGGCTGGGGCTTATATTTGGCTTAGTATATGACATTATAGTCGGCAGGGTAATCGGTCTTTGCGGAATTTTGTATATGCTTGCGGGATTTTTCACGGTGCTTATTTGCGAAAATCTTATAAGAAGAAGCAACGCCCTGGTGATTATGCTCTGTACCGCCGTGGGGACGGTTATATTTGAGGGTATATCAGGGCTGGTGCGAAGCTTTTTTTCGGAGAATATCGGCTTTTTATACAGTCTTAGAGTTATAGGTATAGAGGCTGTATTTAACGGAGTTCTTGCGTTTTTGCTCTGTATTCCTCTGAGTCGGATATTCCGCCGGGTCAGCGCCGATAATTAGCAGAGCCGCCCGCTTCGAGGGGCTTGCTGCGGCTTTTAAGAGGAAATATGGCTTTGAGTGCGTAATGACAAAGCCGCAGGGGTACAGAGAATCGGTACGGTTTATGACAGCGGTTACAAAGGGTGAGTAAATTGGAAAGTAAGAGTTTAATGCATCGCTATGTTATATTGGCGGTATTTCTGGGCGCATTTGTTGTTATTTGCATATGCCGGCTTTTTAATCTCCAAATTATAAACGGCGACAGCTATCTTGAAAACATAACAAACCAGACGGAGCGTGCTTATACGATTAAAGCGTCAAGGGGCGAAATACTTGACACCTACGGCAGACCGCTTGTTACAAATCGAATGGGATATTATATTCAGATTCAGGACATAGGAGCGGATGACGCCGGGCTTAACGAAACAATATCAACTTTACTTGAAATAATGGAATCGGATGACGCTGGTTTTGTGGATGAATTTCCCATAAAAGGCAGTCCCTATGAATTTGACTTTCCGACCGATGGCGACCCTGACAAGAAAATCAGCCGATGGAAGGAAGAAAACGATTTCAAGCAAAGTGACACGCCGAAAAAGATAATGTCATCGCTTGTTAAAAAATATAATATATCGGATGAGTACAGCAGGGAAAGAGCGAGAGATATTGTTGCCGTCCGGTTTGAAATGGAGAAGAAAAATTTCGGTATAGTCGCACCGTATACTTTTGCAACGGATGTATCAATGGAAACCGTTCAGCAGGTATCGGAGCGCAGCTATGAGATGTCAGGGGTTTCTGTTGAGGTGGAGCCTGTCCGCGAATATGTGAACGGCTCAATGGCGGCGCATATATTAGGGAGAACGGGAATCATCTATGCAGAGGAATATGAGAAGCTAAAGGATTCGGGCTACGGCATGAATGATGTCATAGGCAAAGACGGGATTGAAAAGGTTCTGGAGAGCTACTTAAAGGGCGAAGACGGAATGATGATGGTCAAGCAGAACAAAAAGGGCAGCGTTGAGCAGGTGCTGAGCGAGAAGCCTCCCGTGACGGATAATTATGCCGTGCTTACAATTGATTCCAAGCTTCAGGAAGTAACGGAAAAAGCACTTGAGGAAAATATTGCCGCAGCAAGAGCCTATAAAGGACCTGACGCATACAGCGGCGCCGCAATTGCTATTGATATAAAAACGGGCGGAGTTCTTGCTATTGCGTCTTATCCGACCTATGACCCTTCAACATATACGGAAAATTATGACGAACTTTTAAAGGACAAAACAAACCCTCTGTTTAACAGAACGTTAAACGGCGCATACACTCCGGGGTCGACCTTTAAACCTCTGACAGCGATTGCCGCTCTGGAGGAGGGGGAAATAACTCCTGCGAGCACCATAAATTGTGAGGGCGTATATAAATATTACGCATCCTCGGGATTTACGCCAACCTGTCTTATATGGAAAAGCGGAAGAACTCACGGCCCTATAAATGTTTCGGAGGCAATAGGCGTATCCTGCAACTACTTCTTTTATGAGGCGGGAAGGCGTACAGGCATTGAAAAATTGAACAAATATGCGAAACTTTTCGGACTGGGAGAAAAAACGGGAATAGAGCTTTCCGAGTCAACGGGAATCTTAGCCGGCCCTGAGTATCGGGAAAAAATAGGCTTGCAATGGTATCCGGGAGATACGATTCAAGCGGCAATCGGCCAGTCGGACAATATGTTTACGCCGGCGCAGCTTGCAAGTTATGTTGCAACAATACTCAATCAGGGAACGAGATATTCCCTGCATATAGTAAAGGAAGTCCGAAATTACAATACGGACAAAATCGTATATAAATCCGAACCAAAGGTTTTGTCGGAGGCGAAAATCTCGGACAGCACCTTAGCTGCGGTCAAAGAAGGTATGGGCCGTGTTACGGATGACGGAACAGCGTCGGCGGTCTTTGATGAATTTCCTGTTGCCGTCGGCGGCAAGACGGGGACGGCGGAGGTTGGTACGGGAAGTGATAATGTGCTGTTTGTGGGTTTTGCCCCGTACGACAATCCGCAGATAGCCGTTGCGGTAGTAATAGAACATGGAGCCTCCAGCCGTTATGCGGCAACCATAGGAAGAGAAATGTTTGCGTCATATCTTGGACTAAGCGAGGTTACAGACAGTATAGTATCAGTTAACAAACTTTTGAAATAGAAAGGTCAGTGATAAAAATGGCAGACAAAAAGGAAGTATTGGCGCTTAAGCTTTATAAAAACGGCATGGTAGTTTATATAAACGAAAATGTGCCTTATAAAGAAGTGGAGCAAAATCTTGCGGACAAGTTTGAACAGTCCAAAAACTTTTTCCGCGGCGTCAAAAAGATAGGCTTTAAAGGAATTCCGCTTACTCATGAGGAGTATGAGAGCCTTGCGGAAAAGGTTTCGGACATTTTAAACGACAAGGTTGAGTTTTGGGAAAATCCCGAAACGCCGGAACAGACGACAGAGGAAAAGGTGAAAGAAGCAATAAACGCACGGGAAATATTAAACCGCGCAATGAGCGTTGAAGCGGAGGACGAATATACAAAATTTTACAAGAAAACCCTTCGTTCCGGACAGCTTCTTGAATCCAAAGGGAATGTTGTAATAATAGGCGATGTAAATCCGGGAGCAGAGGTTGAGGCGGCAGGAAATATTTTTGTAATGGGAACGGTTAAAGGTATGGTTCATGCAGGAAAGGACGGCAACCGTGAGGCCGTGGTGATTGCCCTTAATCTTTCGCCGACGCAGCTCCGTATTGCGGACCTTATAACCAGATCTCCCGAAGGCGCGCAAAAGGATTATCTCAGCCCGGAGCTTGCATATATTAGGGAAGATAAAATATATATTGAGGAATTTTTGCAAAAGAGAAAATAAAATATTTTGACAATTTAGAAATGATATGATATAATGACGAAGAATGGTTATAATTTTGTTGATAAATCTTAAAATGGTTTTACATATGGAGGGTTAAATATGGCAAAAACTGAATCACAGGTAATAGTTATAACTTCAGGCAAGGGCGGAGTAGGTAAAACAACAACCACCGCCAATCTCGGAGTTGGGCTTTCTCTTCTCGGAAAGAAAGTAGTGCTTATAGATACAGATATAGGACTCAGAAATCTCGATGTTGTGCTTGGTCTTGAGAACCGTATTGTATATGACCTTGTTGATGTTGTTTCGGGAAATTGCAAGGTAAAGCAGGCGCTCATAAAGGATAAGAGATATGAGGGTCTGTTCCTTATTCCTGCCGCTCAGACAAAGGATAAGGACGCAGTAAGTATGGATCAGATGAAAAATTTGTGCGAAGAACTCAAAAAAGAGTTTGACTTCATATTGATTGACTGTCCGGCAGGAATTGAACAGGGATTTAAGAATGCAATTGCCGGGGCGGACAAGGCGTTGGTTGTTACAACCCCGGAGGTTTCCGCTGTTCGTGACGCTGACAGGATTATAGGACTTCTTGACGCAAATGAGATTGACGAACATTTCCTGGTAATTAACCGTATCAGACCCGATATGGTTAAACGCGGAGAAATGCTTAATATTGACGATGTGCTTGACATACTTAATGTTGAGCTTATAGGCATTATCCCGGACGATGAGAATATTATCGTTTCAACAAATAAGGGGGAGCCTGCCGTTGTGAATATGAAATCAAAAGCGGGTCAGGGTTACCGCAACATAACCAAGAGATTAAACGGCGAAAATGTTCCGCTTATGGAGCTTGATGAGGGCGGATTCTTAGGAAAATTAAAAGGGATATTCAAAAAGAAATAATACCCTGATTTAAATCAGTAACATTAAAGGAGAAGCGTTATGATAGATTTGTCAAGAATATTCGGTCGCCGCAAGGTTGCGTCAAAGGATTTGGCAAAAGACCGGCTCAAGCTTGTTTTGGTGCATGACCGTGCAAACACAGATACAGAGTTTTTGGAAAAAATAAAAGATGAAATTATGCAAGTACTTGAAAAATATATGGATGTGTCCGACAGCGGACTTGATATTCATATAACAACCGCCCAAAGTGAAGACGGAAAGTCGGAAGTGCCGGCTCTTACCGCGAATATTCCGATTAAGGCAATGAAAAGAAAATAACTGATGGAGGGATGATTTATGAATATAGCTCTTATCGCGCATGACAAAAAGAAAGAACTTATGGTTGATTTCTGTATAGCTTATAAGGCAATATTGCAAAAGCACAACCTTTGCGCAACGGGGACAACGGGGAAAATGGTAATAGACGCAACAGGTCTTAATGTGAGCCTGTTTTTATCCGGACCGCAAGGCGGGGATCAGCAGATAGGCGCCCGTATTGCATATAATGAAATTGATTTGGTGCTGTTTTTCCGGGACCCGCTCACGGCTCAGCCTCATGAGCCTGATGTGTCCGCACTTTTCAGATTGTGCGATGTTCATAATATTCCGCTTGCAACAAATGTTGCAACCGCAGAGGTTTTGATACGAGGACTTGACAGAGGCGACCTTGACTGGCGTGATATAGTAAATCCCAAAAAATAGTAAATCACCCCAAATAATAAATAAAAATAGAAATTTCTCCGCCGCAATGCGGCGGATTTTTTCTCGAAAGGAACAATATGTCTGAAATACACCAAAGAACGGAGCTGCTTATCGGTAATGCGGCGGTTAAAAAATTAGAAAAATCCCATGTGCTTATCTTCGGTATAGGAGGTGTCGGCGGCTCTGCGGCAGAAGCAATTGCAAGAGCGGGCGTGGGCAAAATAACTCTTGTAGACAGCGACAAGGTTTCGGAAAGCAATATAAACCGCCAGATAGTTGCCCTGAAAACAACCATAGGTCAGCCTAAGGTGTTGGTAATGAAAAAACGCATTGAGGAAATCAATCCGGAAATTTGCGTCTGCGTACAGGAGAAATTCTGTCTGCCCGACAACATTGACGAGTTTTTTACAGAGAAAGTAGATTATGTTGTGGATGCAGTAGATACCGTTGCGGCAAAACTTGCTATTGCAAAGAAGTGTAAGGCGGAAAATATACCTGAAATAAGTGCGATGGGAGCGGGAAATAAGCTCAATCCGCAGGAATTTCGGGTTGCAGATATATTCAGTACAAGAGTGTGCCCCCTGTGTCGCGTTATGCGACGGGAACTGAAAAAAAGAAATATAAAAGAGCTTAAGGTGGTATACTCGGAGGAAGAACCGATAAAACATAAACAGACCGGCGGTAAGGATATGGAAAAGCTGCCGCCCGGGAGCGTTTCGTTTGTCCCGCCGGTAATGGGATTTATAATTGCAGGAGAAGTTATAAAGGATATAATAAAAGAAAAATAAAAAAATTCAAAAAATTTGCAAAATATACTTGCAAAGAAGAAAAATTTGTGATATAATAATGCGGTAGGTCAAACGGGGTGTGGCTCAGTTTGGTAGAGCGCTGCGTTCGGGACGCAGAGGTCGCAGGTTCAAATCCTGTCACCCCGACCAGAACTTTCGTATTTTAATGTGGAAAGTTTGGCAGATTTAGTATTGAGTTATTATCGCACGAATGTCCGTACAGGGTGCTTGTGCGGTTTTACATTACGGGGTGTAGCGCAGTTGGTAGCGCACTAGACTGGGGGTCTAGGGGCCGCAGGTTCAAGTCCTGTCACTCCGACCAATAATAAAAGCTGATAATAATGGGAAAATCCCGCTGTTATCAGCTTTTTTGCTGTTTTATTTCGTGTTTAAAAGGTCATAAAAAACCTTAAAAATGCTTAAAAAAGTTAGTCAAAAGTTAGTCAGATTAAAAGTCATAGTTATTTAGTTTTTCTCTGACTTTATCTTTTTGTTTTTGCCGAAGTTCGGTATAGATATTCATGGTAGTATTGATGTCGGCATGTCCGATTATTTCCTGGAGTTCTTTAGGCTCAAGCCCTGCTTCAAATGCCATTGTGCAAAATCCGTGCCGTAGCTGATGAGCCGTAACGGTCAGGCCATATTCTTTTTGATAATGTGACCACCTGTATCTTAGTTCTTTTCTTGTGTACGGAGTCTTTCCGCCGTCGGTACTGAACAGATAACCTTTGAATTTGGGAAGTCTGCAGGCGAGCTTATCCAAAAGGGGAACGGTTCTTGTGCCGGCTTTTGTTTTTGTCTTGTGAATAATTTCGGGAGCATTGGTTTGCCAGATTACTTTTTTATTTACCGAAATCAGTTTGTTTTTAAGGTCTATATCTTTGTCGGTTATCGCCATAGCTTCTGATATTCTTAACCCTGTATACAGAAGAAAATAGGCAAGAAAATCGTTGCCTTTGTAATGCGTGCGGATAATCTCTATTTCACTGTCTTTAGGCATGAGCCTTTCAGCTTTCGGAAGTCCTGAAGGAACCTTAATGCTTGGCACCGGGTTAATGGAAATGTCACCGTTTATGAAAGCATAATTAAAAATCATGTTAAAAATATTCTTATGTGTGGTTACTGTCTTTTGGGAGTATCGTTTAAAAGCGAGGCCTTTGATAAAATAATCAATATCCCTTGCGGTTATTGATTTTATATATTCACCGTTGAAATGCTTAACAATGCGGTCAAAAGATGCGTTATAAGATTTCTCCCATACCATAGGGGCAAGTTCGTTTCGCTTTATTTCGCTCCATTCGTTTGCGATTTCTTTAAAAAGCCGTCCGCATTCTTCTTTTTCGCGGTATCTGAGCAATTGCGCCTGAATATCTTTTTCGGCTGCTTTTTCGGTGGTTTCCCGACTATAGAAGTATAGTTTTTTCCCATTGACGGTTATAATCTTTAAATATCTTCCGTCAGCTCGTCTTTTCATAAAAGTAAACACTCCTTTGCTTGACAAATAGAAGTGTTTGTGTTACAATATCCTTGCTAATAGGTATTGTAAGGAAGCACTTCCTTGCCGTATCACTTGCCTCGCCATGCTCCAACATAGCGAGGCTTTTATTTTAATTTGTTTCTAAAGCTTGGAATTTTTTGATTTTGCTTCTAATACCGTCTATATGTTCGTTTAAGTCATCATTGATTTTATTGCCCATAGGATCGAGAATGAAATCAACTCCTTCCCGACGAGCCAGTTTTGCGGCAGGAACAAAATCACTGTCTCCTGCAATTAAAATTATCTGGTCAACTTGCTTTTTTAAGGACATAGATGCAATATCTGTCCCTAATTTCATATCCATCGTTTTTTGTTTTATATCTAGGCGAAAGTCATTATCGGAGATTTCTTCAAATTTTTTCTTGCCAGAAAAAAGGGCTTTTAATATATCGGGTTTTAGTATGTATCCAGCTTCATTATCGGATAAGCGTCCCATTCTTAAAGCAAATTTGCGTTTTGATTTAAGTTCATTTATAAAGGTATTCATCCATTCATACATGGGACTCTTCTTAAGAGAAACATTGCTTTGGGTAAATGGATGATAAATATTTTTATCGCATGGTGGACAATCGTAATAAAAAATACGATATAAGCAAGTCTCAGTTTTTTCGCCTTGCCTTAAATGTGCCTTGCAATAGTTTTCCAATTCTTCTGCACTAGCTTGCGCTGATTTTTCTCCAAAAAGTGATTTGGCTCTTTTCCGATAAAAACCGCCGTCAACCAAAATAGCAACTCTTATCATAAATATCATACCTTTCTTAATAAAAAAACCCAAGGTTTCGTCACTTTCCGTATGGTGGAAGGACTACTCCCGTGGGCATATTAACAGTGTAAATTTCTTTACACAATTATAATATACCCCAAAATTCATTTTGTCAATACTTTTGAGCAAATTTTTTCATCTTGCCTCTGTTGCTGTAACAACGGAGGCTTTTTTTATATTAAAATTTGTAGTTTATTCCCGCTTGTTTTAATATTGCGTTTGCTGTGTGGCGTGATTTTATCTTTGTGTCAACAGTTATATTTCGGTTAGACAAAGGACTGTACCATATATCGTGATCGCCTTTTCTGCGTCTGACAAATGTGCAGCAGTATTGTTTCAAAATCTCGCGGACTTTCTTTTCGTATTCAGCCATCACAAAATAATCCTTTCCTGTCTTTTAGAGAGAAAGGTCAATGCAAGAGGAGAGGGAGCTTTTTCGTTCATTTCGAGAAGCTCGGGGATTGCAAACCGCACTCTTTCTAAAAGTGCGTCGTATGAGCCTGATTCCAATACAAGCCCGGGAATATCCTCGCTTGTTGCAATCCAAACATCTGCCTCATTATCCCAGTCTAAGTTTACAACATATTCCATAAATAAAACCTCCTTGTATTATCAGGTATCGAGTGTTATATTTTTATTATATGCCTATTTGGTTAATATAACGGAAAATATGCGCTAAAAACCATTAAGAAGTTATATCTCTCTGATTTAACCGTTTTCATAATTTCTCCTTAGTATGTATAAATTTTAATTATCTTTTAAATATTTGCTTGCAGTTTTTAGACAAATTTTTACACATTTTATATCCATATAGCAAGTATATTTGTGAGACGGACTATACATACCACTTATTTCCGCAATTCTGACATATTGCGACTGTTTTGTTTTTAAAACTGGTATTACTTGTTTTTTTGCGTCTCCCTACTAAGAGCCATAGTCCACATGTGCAGAAAATAAGCATTAAACGCCCTAAACCCCATAAACAGCCGGTATTTCGCGTACGGGTTTTGCCCCCTGTCTGCTCTAATGTCACTTTTACATTATCACTACCACATTTTGAACATTTCATAACTCTTTCTCCTTTGTATGTGTAATTTTTAATCATGTTGTTGCTTTTGTTCAATTTTTAAAGTCTCTCTGTATTGAGCTGCTTCTGCAACCTTAGTAAATGTTACGGTTGCATTATGATTTTCTTTTACAACTTTTTCTATTTCGTCTAATGAAACTTTATAAAATTCCTTTTTTAAATTAACCTTATTTACTTCTTTCCCTCTGAAAGTGTTATGTAAAGTTGTTTCAAGAGC
>JAEDLZ010000019.1 GCA_016303265.1 Clostridiales bacterium | reverse complement strand
AGCCATGTCAGCCGCGCCGCTTACACCGTCAAACTCATTCTTTGCAGTAAGGTCAAAAAGATATAAATATCCATCCTGTACGAACATTCTCTTTAACTGATTGAATGTCCTTTTAGCTTTCGCCGGATTTGGTGTAATTCTTGCAATAACTTCCGGCGGCGTATCTGTATACTTTCCCTCATTTGGGAATACAATCACATACATTGTGTTTGCACAGATAATATACTCATCCGTTACAACCGTCTGTATTGATGAAAAAGAGTTAAGTCCGGGAATAATATCCGTACTGTCAAGATGCCATGTGGCAACAATTGAACTATCCTCCATATCAATTATTTCAAGACCGTTATCAACAGTGGAGGCAAATATGTAATTACCCCAAATGCTTATTGTGTTAGCGTTGATATACTCGCCTGCTGCCATATTTTGCGCACTTGCGCCCTTTATATCCAATGCTGCAGCACTTGCAATCGTCTGGAAACAAATTGTAAATAAGAATAGGCATACAAGTAATACACAGCTCAATCTCTTCATTTAAAATAGCCTCCTCATATTTATCAATGTCCTGTTTTGGGCTTTATGCCCATTTCTTCTTTAATAATATTTTTTAATCCAGTTTAATTTCTTGCTTAATTCTTGATTTAATTTCTAAATACCGCTTAATATTACCAATTAAAACCAACTTTTTTGTTCTTTACGAATTACCACCTTGCTGTACCCGCCCGCCTTAGCGGCGGGTACAGCAATTAAATCTTATATTCTATTATTTATTCTTGATCCAGCTGAGGTACTGCTTCTGAATTTCTGTTATTATCTTTGCAGAACCTGCCTGTTTCATTTCCTTAACAACAGCATCAACGCCGTTTTCTTTATCGTTCGGGTCAATAGCGCCCGTTAACAGAGCAGCAGCCTTTGTTGATACAACTGCATTACAGCCCGCGAGCTCTGCATCCAGACTTGAAAGGTCAGGTGTAAATCCTAAAACAACTGATGTTCTGGCATTCTTGTTGTATTTTTTGTACTGCTCATACTTATCAGCAGGTTCGCCTGCTTCAAGCTGACTGATAAGAACATTTCCTGATCTCCAGTTCTGGTTGAGATACATTGAACTTGCCCCGTCAACCTTTTTAACCTTTTTAACACCGTCTTCCTCAATGAAGTTATAGTGCTTTCCTTCAATACCGAACTTAATAAGAGTGTTAACTTCCTTATCTGTGTTCCAAAGCTGCAGGAATCTGAGTGAGCTCTGTACATTATTACTCTTCTTATAAATACAATATACAGAACCTCTTGTTGAAACATTAGATATTGTTGTCGGTGTTAATGGAATCGGCGTCATTTCCTTTCCGGCACCCTTGGAGGTTAAAACCTCGTTAAGCGGTGCATATGAAATATAGGAAATACCGCGTAATGATTTATCGGTATTAAATTTATTCGTGTATGTTATCGTTCCGTTTTCAAGAACATCCTCTGATATATAGCCCTTTTCATACCAGCTGTGCAGAAGTTCAACATATTCTCTGAAATCGTCTGTTTCATAGTAGTTTACAACTTCCTTTTTCTCCGGAGCAATACTGTCATCATTAGAAATTACAAACGGTCCTGTAATAGTATCATATTCGGGGTTTCTGCCAAACGAAACATGCTCACCAGCCTTACCAATGTTAAAGCCCAATCTGCCTTCACTCTTAAGAGCTTCAAGAATAACCTCCGCGTCCGCAATTGTCTTAATTGAAGAAGCTTTTATATTGTGCCTGTCAAGAGTTTCCTGGTCAATGTAGATAACCCATGTTTCAGCCATTTCTTTAAGCGTCGGGATACCGTAAATACCGCCGTCGATTGTTACGCCGCCGAGGAATTCATCTCCAAAGAGTTCCCGAAGCTTAGGATACTGGTCAAGATCTGCGCTCAAATCATAGTAAGCGCCATCTCTTGCACGGGATACAAATGCATCACCTGAGTCAAATCCGATATCCATTTGCTCATTTGTTGCCATGAGTTTCGGCATTTTCTGAGCATATTCCCCCGCGCCGAAGAATACCATTTCAACCTCTACGCCTATTTTTTCCTTAGAAAGCTTTGAAACCGCTTCGGAAACCTCATCATTATCCGTACCCTTTGTATCGCCAAAGAATACTCTTATGCTTTTGGACTCCTTTTCAAATTCGGCCGCTACCTGCTCAGCCGTCTTTTTTCCGTTGTCTGCGTTTTCCTTGTTGCCGCCGCAGCCTGTTGCAATCAGAACCGCTGATAAACTCAACGCTGCAAGAATTGATAACTTACCAAATCGCTTGTTCATACTTTTTTCTCCTATTTTTAAAATTTTTTATTTTTCTCTCTTAGTACATAAGAGCTGATTCATTTCCTGTTTTTATTAGCCCTTTACAGCGCCGACTGTAAGACCTTTCATAAAGTATTTCTGGAAGAACGGATATATAACGAGAACCGGACCGAGCGTTAACAGAAGGAACGCCATTCGGCACGCATCTGTAGGCAGGTTCTCGGACAGTTCAATCATCGTAGCATCTGCCTGACCTGTCTCTACCAGCTTTCTTATCTGCTCTATATCGTTTTCTATACTGTTAAGGACAAGCTGCAATGTTCTGAAGTTTTGATTGTCAAGATAAAGCATTGCGGTTTGCCATTCGTTCCAGTGGGTGACAGCGCCCATAAATCCCAGCGACGCAATAACGGGAACAAGAAGCGGTAAAACTATTTTGAAAAATATGTAAGTTTCCCCTGCGCCGTCAATACGGGCAGCCTCTACAAGCTCATTCGGAACATTTGATTGAATAAAGGTTCTTATTACAACCGCATTGAAAACCGATACACAACCCGGCAAAATAAGAATCAGCAGGTTGTTTCTGAGTCCGTATACATTAGAGTTTACAATGAAACTTGAAACGGAGCCGCCGCTAAACAGCATGGTTATAACCATGAATGTCGTCAGGAATTTCTTAAGGAAAAACTCCTTACGGCTGATCGTATATGCAAACAATGTTGTAAGGAACATAGAAAGAGCAGTCCCGAACAAAGCTTCGTAAAGAGAGACGCCGTACGCCTTAACCAATATATCCCATTTACTAAATACAAACTTATACGCATCAAGCGACCATCCCGACGGGAAGAAAGTAAACCCTTTAATTGCAATACTTGTCTTGCTTGAGAATGACACGATGGTAACCAGAATCATCGGTACCAAACATACAATTGTAAACAACAATAAGTTAAACATAAGCACCGGCTGCGGCTTAAACAAACGACCGTTTACGCCTTCAACCTTAGCTTTTGATTTTTTCCTTTTAGTATTTTCTGCCATTATGTATATCTCCCTTCCGATTAGAATAATGCGTTAGCCGGTTCAATCTTGTTAACGATAGCATTTGTTATAATAACCAGCGTTGATCCGATAATCATCTGGAAGAATGTAATCGCAGCCTGAATACCGAACTTGGAAGAAAGCTCACCGGTGCCCCTCAACGAATCAAATACATATGCGTCGATTGTCTGAACCGTCGGATGAAGCAGAACCTGATTTTTGGTAACAAGATAGTAAAGACCCGTATTTGAATGCATAATGCTTCCAACGGCCATAATAAGCTTAATCGATATAAGCGCCATAAGCTGCGGAATGGATATATGCCATATTTGCTGGAATCTTGAAGCTCCGTCAATCTCGGCAGCCTCAAAAATTTCAGTATCCATGCCGGCAAGAGCCGAAACATAAAGGATACATCCATAACCTGTACCTTTCCACAAGTTTACTATTGTGAGTATAAACGGCCAATATTTGGATTCTCTGTACCATGAAACCGGCGCTTTGCCGAACATGGCAAGTATCTGGTTAATCAAGCCGCCGTTGGTTTTGAGCAGCGCTTCAACCATGAATGTTACCGCAACGAACGATATGAATGTAGGGAAAATCATAATCGTATGCGTAACCTTCGTAAAATATTTCTTTCTGCACTCATTGATGGCTAGAGCCAGAATAAGATTACACGCCATGCCTGTTAATGTATTCAATGCCCAGTAACCCATCGTGTTACGGAGTATTCTCCATGTTTTATTTCCCATGCCTACCAGGTAGCGGAAGTTTTCAAGACCATTCCACTGACTTCCTCCGATGCCGAGTGAAAAGTCGAAATTCTTAAAGGCTACAATTATTCCGTACAACGGAACATAATTGAACATAATAATTAAGATGATTGCCGGAAGCGCCATGCAGAGCAGTGCACGCTGCCGATATGCCGTGAGTAGCGTTTTTTTCATTTTTTGTCCTTCTTTCCAGTTTTTGTTTTAACCAATATGTACAAAACAACCATTGCAATTCTTGTACATATTATACAAGCATATTATAACATAAGCGCCATAAAATATCAATTACACTTTTTACAGATATTTACACTTTTTAATTGTGTTCACATGATTTTCACAATTTTTTCTATGTTTTCAGTTGATTTTGTGAAATTATCCGGATTTAATTTGTTAAATATCACCAATTATGCTTTTACAGAAAATCCAAAAATCAAATATTCGGCTTTTTAGGATTGACTATTCATAAAACAGACTATTCTCCTCATGAATTTTAAAGGGGCTGCGGCAAAATGATTTTTAATCGGCAATCTGCACAAAATAATTTCCCAAAACAAAGAAAATTCCCCGAAAACAGTTTTATTCAAACTGTTTTCGGGGATTACTTTGTTCATTGTTTGTCAAGAAACTATTTTGCCGCAACCTCTTTAAAATTTACATTTGTGACCTATATCTTTACCCGGCGGCGCCCACCGAACAGCAGTCGGCTTTGTACGCCGTATATTTTAATATTCCAGCGCTGCGGGTTTTGCTATTGGGAGCATTTCCTCCCGAGAATTCCAGAGCATCGCTTTAATCTTTACCGTCCCGGACGGAATATCATGCTCCATATTATCCGCCGTTTCGGCAAGACCTGCCGCACTGCCCGTCATCGTTTTCATTCCCACCATTGTGTTATTCTCATCATACATTGCTATAATCATAACATACGGTACATCATTTTCGTATGTATTCTTTATATTTGCCAAAAGCACCGCCGTATTGATTTTCTGAGTAAGACTCAACTCCGCCGTAACATAATCATTCAAGCTTCCCGCAAACTCGATGCTATCGGAAATATTTTTACCGTCCGCATAGAGATAAGCCATATATTCACTCAGGCTTCCCACAAAAATAAACTCAAAACTGAACTTTCCGTCTTCATCAAGAGTTGTCTGATCCATATAAGCAATATCGCTTGCCTGAACATCGGATGATGCATTCGCCTTCTTCACAACCAGCAAGACATCATTGTCCGACGACGATTTTTCCTTAACCTGTCCCGATACAGTAATGCGGCTTACCCTCTTAACGGCAGAAAAGTCAATATTGCCGTCTTTCTGACCGTCACCGTCATTATTTCCATCCTCCGGCGGTGTATAATTTACATATACATTATCTCCGGGATAAGAGAAGCTTACGCTTTTCGGCGAATCTATATCCGTCCCCCCGAAATAAGCCGTATAGCTTCCGCTTTCAAATCCGGCGGGAGTGTCAAAAGACAAATCAAATGTCCCGTCCGTTTCAGCCTCTGCCTGAGCAACATATACGCCGCTGCCGTCCTTCTCAATAAACAGGCTGGCTCTCGAGCACGGCGCGTCAATTATGCCCTTTGCGGTAATATGCGAACCGGAAACCGCAAAATCTGTCAGCGTGAGTTCTGCAGCAAATGCAAAGTTTGTCAGTACAATCAGCGCTGTAACAATCATTATCAATCTTTTTTTCATATCTGCCCCTCCTGCAATATTCCAAAACCGTTTGCCGCTCTGTCCGGCGCCTGCCAACCCAGAATATCATTATTACTTAGTTTACCATAATTAAAAGATTTTTTCAATAGTTTTGTCAAATTTTATTCACAAATTATTGAAAATTTTATCAAGATGTGATAAAATATTTGCGGTAAGATACGGAATTGGGAGTATTTCTATGAATAATAATTGTATTTTATCCGACCTTTCTGAAGAAAGATATGTAGGACCGGATATTCTTAAATTTATATGCGCTTTCTTTGTCGTATGCATCCATTCAAATATGACCGGGGCTTATGTGCAGTACTTTATTTCCGTCACCCGTGCCGCCGTGCCGATTTTCTTTATGATAACCGGCTTTTTTTACGGCAGAACACAACAGCGGAACAGAGAAATTTTACAAATTAAAAAGATTCTTCGGCTTGCCGTATCCGGAAGTATTTTCTTCTTTATCTGGGAAGTGTTCGTTTACTGTCTTGCCGGAGACCTTGACGCATATCTTGCAAACTGCTTTTCTCTGCGGTCGGTTTTGGGATTCATTTTCCTAAACTACACCCCTATATGCGGTCATTTATGGTATCTTTTTGCAATTCTCTATGTTCTTGTCATTGTATATTTTGCAAAGCGGCGCAACCTTATGAAAGTGCTTTACATACTTACGCCGTTCCTTTTAATCGGCGACCAGCTTTTAGGGAGTTATTCAAAATTTTTGTTTGGTTTAGTGCTTCCCAGAAGATTTGTACGCAATTTTTTATTTGTGGGAATACCGTATTTTTGTATCGGTGACCTTATATACCGCTTCAGAGACAAAATATTTTCTATACCCCATCTGAATACAAAATGCTCCGTTTTATCTGTGCTTTTCTGTATTACCGCTGTTTTGGAACGGCTTTTTCTTGTGTCAAAAAATGCCTGTTCGTTGCGGGATCAGGGCATGAGCATTTTATTCCTGTCTGTTTCACTGTTTATTCTTTTTATTTCGGTTTATAAAAAACGAACGCCTTCTGTGTGGGAAAGCTTTGCTGCGGATATAGGCAGAAAATATTCCTCTTCGATATATATTATCCACCCGGTTTTTATCCGAATTGTCAATTTTCTGATGAAACGCATAGGTATTTTTGATATTTACATCCACTTTTCAGCAGTTATCATCTTCGCCGTAACAACCGCCTCGGTTATTATCTTTGAAAAACTGAAAAGGAGCAGCTTACTGACAAAACATTGAATAAAAACAATCCCCGAAAACAGCCGGATTCAAACTGTTTTCGGGGATATTTTCATTGTTTTTGGAAACTACTTTGCGTAAATTGCCGATTAAAAATCATTTTGCCGCAACCCTTTTGTGCAATATACCGTTCTTTATTTGTTGGGGCTTATTTGATTTTGTAACCGCCCTTAACCATAACAAGGACGCTTGATGTTGCCTTTATGCCCCTCCCGTCGGAGAGCGGGACAATCAGGTGGTGATTCGACGGCATCGCTGTTCCCTCCGCCAAATCCGTTCCGACAGTTACATCGGCAATTCCCCCTGCCTCTGAGGCAATTATTGTTGCAGTTCCCATCCGGAGTATAAGCTCGGTGCCATTTTCGCACACAAGCCTGTCACCATTATCCAGCTTCACAACCTCAAAGCGTTCCGCTGCTGAGCCTGTTGTATTTCCTGCCTGTTTGGCAACCTCTTCCCTTATATATTCCTCAAGCTGAGGCATAACCGTTGATGTTATGTAGCTTTGAGATATAAGCGGGTCGCTCTCCGTTCCCGGAGTTGCAAGAGCCGGCATAACCAAACTGAGCGCAACGCACACCCCTGCCGTAATTCCAAATTTTAATCCATTATGAAGTTTCATAAATTTCACCTCTTGTATATTTTTAAAGTCCGAAGCTTATTTCCAGCGCCTCGTTCACTTTATTCATAAGTTTATTGTCAAGATGCCCTATCTTCTCTTTGAGCCTGCGTTTATCAATTGTTCTTATCTGCTCCGCCAGAACGACGGAATCCTTGGACAGCCCGTATTCATTGGCGTCAAGCTCTATATGGGTAGGCATTTTTGCCTTATTGACCTGCGATGTGATTGCCGTTGCAATAACGGTGGGGCTGTATTTATTGCCCACATCGTTTTGGATAATCAAAACAGGTCTTACTCCGCCCTGCTCAGAACCCACTACCGGGCTTAAATCCGCATAATATATATCTCCTCTTTTTACTACCAATTTATTCACGCTCCGCAAGTTTTAATAGGCCGGCTAAACAAATTTGCCTTTGCCGCCTATTATACTATACGCAGTCTGCCGAAATACGGGAATACATTTTATGTATCGGCTTGCAAAGGTAATTCGTTCCTGCCGTTAATCCTATTATTGACACTTGCGGAGTTAATAATACGCTATAGTTCAAATATTTTTTTACTCATTTTTTCATTCATTTTAAAGTTGCTGTATTTAACGACTATTGCCTCTTCTCCGTCTTTATTATAAGTAATCATTTTCTCCGGAAGGAGCGTTTTGCTGTTTATCCACAGCTTCATGGCCGCACGCTGAGGATTATCGCCCGTTTCCGCAAGCTCCAGAACGGTTCTTCCCCGTGACGCCGCGCTCTTTGCATTCTCGCTTTTGCAGTACCGTTCCATAAAATCGGTTATAAAAATATAATACTTTTCGCCGGGGATATATCCGTCAAAATCCGTAACTTTTCCGTCGGGCGACCTGAATTTCAGCGTCTTTCCCGAAAGCACGCAGGAAATATCCTCCATTTCCTCCGAAAGATAATCAACCCTGTACAAATCCGGCGCCATATAATACTGCTTCGCCTTATAATCCGAGATATTTTCTCCCGCTAAGACCGTCACCTCAATATCGGCTGTGTAATTTTTAATATTGCTGTAGCTTTCGTAAATTCTGCTGTAATCCCCGTGGCTTTCTTTGCCGCAGGCGGTCAGCGTCATCATCAGTATAACCGTTAATACAATTATACCTCTTTTCACATGCTCAGTCCTCCATCAATTCTTTAACGGCATAGGAAATATTTTCCGCTATATCGGAGGCAATCAAGCCGTGTTCTCCCTTATCAGCCGCGGCAAGATCTCCTGCGGCGCCGTGGACATAAACGCCCAGAACCGCTGCGTCATACGGGTTAAGCCCCTGCGCCGAAAAGCCTGCGACAATTCCGGCAAGAACATCCCCCGAGCCGCCTGTTGCCATTCCCGGATTGCCCGTCGGATTAACGAAAGTTTCACAGTTTCCGCATACAAGGGTTTTGTGACCCTTAAGTGCCAAAACCGTTTTGTAAGTCTTGGCAAATTTTTCCGCAGCGGCGCGCCTGTTGTTGTGGATTTCTCCAGCTTCGCAGCCGCAGAGCCGTGCCATTTCGCCCTCGTGGGGAGTCAGAACGGTTTTCCCTTTCCGTTTTTTCAATATATCTATATTCGCAGACAGCGCATTTAGACCATCTGCATCAATAATCATTGTTGTTTTTACATTTTCCGCAAGATATAAAACAAGTTCCTTTGTTTCGATTTCTCTGCCCAGCCCGGGGCCGATTACGAAAGCATCCGCACTATCGGCAGCGGCAAGGATTTTCTCTTTATCCTTAAGACCAATGCAGCCGCTCCGCTCCGCAAAGCCCTCTGTCATTGCTTCGTTCAGCTTTACTGCGAGAATCTCCCGCTGACTTTCGGCAGTACCCACGGTAACAAGCCCGGCTCCGCTCCGCAGTGCTCCCATTGCCGCAAGATATGCCGCGCCCGTCATTCCTTTTGACCCGGCAAGAATAAATACTTTGCCGCACTGACCCTTATGGGCATCCCTGTTTCGTTTCGGAACAAGAGATTTTATATAATCGCTGTGGGTTGAATTTTTTCTGTCTGCACCGCTGACAACTGCAACCGCAATATTTCCCGAATGGGTTATGCTGACCGCAGCATCTGTGCGCTCCCCTTTAAATTTTATATAAGGGGCACCCGGCTCGTCATGTAAAATTTCTATATCCCGAAAGCTTATATCTCTTATTCCTGTCCCGAGATATTTGGAAAACGCCTCCTTTGCGGCAAAACTGCCGGCCGCGCTCTCCCACTTTATACGGCCTTTAGAAAAATATTCAATTTCATTTTCAGAAAAAACCCTTTCAAGAAAATTCGCATTTTTCTCGGCTGCGGCTTTTATTCTTGATATTTCGGTCACATCTATTCCGATTTTCATTGAAATTTACCCGGATTAACCTTTCTTATATGCTCTATCATTTCCTCACTGGGGGTGAAAAATAAAATTTTCCGCTTATCTTCCTGAGTGTAAACCAGATAATAATAGCCCTCCCTGACATTCTCGCAGGCAATTATTCTCTTAACCGATTTATCGGAAAGATAACGGCTTTCCTTATCGGTGCCGCCTTTGTCAAAATCCTCAATCAGCCTGAGATTAACGGTCTCGATTTTTTTTCTTGTCCGCTTATTTATGATTCTGTCCACATCAAGCTCGCCGTTTGTTACTATATATTCATACTCCGTGTTTATCCGCATAACAAATTTATATGCAACATAAACTATTGCGGCAACCAGAAGCAGCATAATAACCGGGAATATTGCCAAAAACCCCGTCAAATATATAAGACCCAGTCCTATAAGAATTATCATAACGGCAGTTATAATATCAAGACCGCTCTTTTTCCTTTTCACCATGTGTTCAATATAAACATCCATATTTTTCTCCTCCTTTTCCGCCGTATATCCGCCGCAGAGTAAGCTAAAGTTCCTTTGATAAAACTCTATTATTTTTCGCGGTGCTTTTTAAAACTCTGCTCGGCAAGCATTTCCTTGCCCGTTTTTATTGTTCCGCTGCCTGCGGCTTTATTAAGCTTATATATCACATCGTCAAGTTTATCCTCACGGCTCTCTTGTGTTTTTTCAAAAAAATCCTCAAAGGTCATCTGTGCGTTCTTGTCATCGCACTCCATATTGCTGACGCTTATCCCGACAAGTCTTACCGCCCGGGTAAGCTCCAGCTGATTCAAAAGCTCCGTCGCCGCAGTACAGATTTTCCTTGACGAATTTGTATAGCTCTCCGTTTTTGAACGGGTTATAAGCTTCATGTCCGAAAATTTAATTTTTAGCGTAACCGTTTTTCCGCGGAGTCCCTTTGATTTAAGCTGATACCCAACCCGCCTTGATATAAAATGCAATATCTGATTTATCTCCTGTCTGTCCGTCAAATCCTGCTGAAAGGTATATTCCCTGCCGACCGATTTTGCCTCCTCATTTGGAGTAACCTCCCGGTTATCTATCCCTTTGGCATACATAAGAATTTCCTTGCCCGCTTTTCCGAGGAAATCAAGGCTGCCGCTCTTTGCGCTCAGCAAATCCCTCACCGTAACAATCCCTTTTTCGCAAAGACGCATAACGGTTTTCTTTCCCACTCCATATATAACTCCGATTTTTCGGTCGATTATAAGATTAACATAATGCTGTCTGTCCGGAATGACAAAAAAACCGTCGGGTTTTTTCTCCTCACTTGCGGTTTTTGCCGACATCATGGAATATCCTATGCCGACCGAACAGGTAAGTCCCGTTTTTTCCACTATTCTCTCTTTGAGCTGCTTTGCAATGTTTTCCGCAGAACCAAACAGCTTTTCCGAGTTGGTCACATCCATATATCCTTCATCAAGAGAAATATATTCAATAATATCGGTATAGCTTTCCATTATTTCGTGAATTTTTTCGGACTCGGCGGCGTATTTCCCCATATTCGGTCTTATATAAATGCCGTTTGGGCAAAGACGGTACGCCTCCGCAACGCTCATTGCCGAATGCACTCCGTATTTTCTCGCCTCGTAGCTGCAAGTCGAAACAACCCCTCTTGTCCCGGGTATTGCTCCGATTATAACAGGCTTTCCCTTAAGAGCGGGATTATCTCTTATTTCAACTGCCGCAAAAAATGCGTCCATATCAAGATGAATAATTTTTCTATCCATAGGGACTAACTTCCTTTTAGCGATAGGTCAAATATTCCGTCATAAATGCTGTTTTGCGAACTTTTAAGCTCGCCCTCTATTCTGCTGTTATACAGCATATCAAAATTTTCAAAGCATAACCCGATTATTGGGACTGATGAGTTAAACTGCTTTTTGAATGACCCGTACCGTGCCGTTATATTCTCCTTTCCTGCTGCCGTCTGAGTTTTCTCAAGAATTTTATCCATGTTTTTATCGGAATATCCGAACATATTTCCCTCACCCAGCAAGAACCTGAAATCAAGCTCCCCGGAAAGCATAACGCTTCCTATAAACAAATCGTAATTTCCGCTTGCAATGCGGCTTTCATAGTCCTCATAAGGCAGTGTTTCGATTTCTACCGACATTCCTATGCTTTCCATATCCGTTTTTATACTTTCGGCTATATTTATACGGCTGCTGTTTTCCTCATTTACAATCAGGCTGAATTTAAGCTTTTGGGTTGCCTTGTCAATTTTTTTGCCGTAAACCCCTCCGCTCTTTTTCCAATCCTTATCCGTCAGAATTTTCTCGGCTTCAATTTTATCTGCTTTATAGTCCGTTTCCGAATCGCCGTTTAAGAACCAATTTTGTCTTATGGGGCAGTTTGCCGCAGCAGCCGACCCTGCAAATATATCATCAACTATTTTTGAGCGGTCTATTACCTTATCAATTGCCTTTCTGACCTCCTCGCACGCCAGCGCCGTATTGCCATGGTTAACGCCGACGAAGTCATAAACCGAAAGACTGCACGGTACGGTGCGAACCGAGTCCCGACTCACAAATTTTCCCCATTGACCCCTTTCCGTGTCCGCAAGGTCTATATCTCCCGACGAAAATGAATACATGACCGTTTCGCTGTCCGGCAGGAGCTTTACCTGAATTTTGTCGATTTTTGCCTCTCCGCCCCACCAGTTTTCGTTCTTTTTGAGCAGGTACATATTTCCCTCATTTTCGTCCGAGAACACATACGCACCCGTTCCGCAGGGAACATATGTCCCTCTGTCTATATCATCGCTCCGGCTTTTAATTATAGGAAAAGTCATAAGATTGACAAAATTTGCGCAGGGCTCGTTTATGGTCAGAATAACACTGCCATCCGCCGCTTTTGCACTTTCAATCCTTCTGACATTGTTATAATAACTGCTACTCTCATCAAGCTTAATCATATTTATGGTATAAACAACATCCTGCGCCGTAAAAGCATCTCCGTCATGCCATTTTACTCCGTCTTTTAACCTAAATGTCCAATTAAGACCATCTTCACTGACGCTCCATTCATCTGCCAGAACGCCCTCCGCTTCAAAGCTGTCCGTCAGCCTTACAAGGCTTTCATATACAATGCCGAGCATTTGTCTGTTGGCTTCATTATCCGTATAAATCGGACACAGCGTATCATCACGCAGAGAATATATCGTTAAGGTATCGCCTGCAATGCTTTCGGAGACGGCTGTATTGTTGTTTTTCGCTTCTTTGCTGTCTTTCTTGCAAGCAGTCAGCGAAAAAAGCATAGCTGCCGATATTATTATGCACATAAGCTTTTTCATACGCTTTGTCTCCTTTCCCGGTTTGTTGTCTTTGGGTTTGCCGCTCCCGGCTATTGTTATCTATTATCCGGATTTTCCGGTTGACGGTTTACCGGTTTGCAGATTTTATGATTTATCGTTTTCCGTTTTACCTCGCTATTTCAATAATCGCTCCCTGTCTGCCCGTTTTTTCTCTGTGCGCCCGATAGGAATAAAACATATCTTCTCTGCACTTGTTACAGATTTTCGCTACGCTTATATTCTCCTTTGCAACGCCCGCCTCAAGAAGCGAAGCAACATTTGCCTGCCACAAATCCACATAAAATTTACCGCCGCCCTTTGGTATAACAAATCTTTCGTCAAACTGTGCAGCGACCTCTTCCCCAACTTCAAAACAGCAGGGGCCTATTCCCGGGCCGATTGCCGCAATTATATTTTCCGGGCGGACTCCGTAATTCTTTTCCATAAGCCGCACTGCTTTTTTCGGAATCTTCTTTTCCGTACCCCTCCAGCCTGCATGAACCGCACCGACTGCATTGCCGTCCTTTGCGGCAAGCAGAACAGGTATGCAGTCCGCCGAAAATATTACCATGGGAATATTTTTCTCATTTGTTATAAGTCCGTCCGTGTCAAAAATATCGCTTTCTCTCGTCAGACCTTTGCCGCAGTCAGCCTTTGTCACAACCCTTATATTATCCGTGTGAGTTTGCCTTGCAAGCACCATATTTTCATATGTCAATTCCAAATCGGCCGCCGCCGCACGGTAATTTCGAATAACGCTTTCTTTGTCGTCACCCACACGAAAGCCAAGATTAAGCCCCTTTATTCTTCCCGTACTGAATCCGCCCTTCGCCGTTGTAAACCCGTGCCGGATATTTCCGATTTTCTCTATCTTTTCATCTTTTATATAGCATCGGTCATAAATTTCGGTTTTAACCAAAGCCGCACCTCCGTTATATTTCGGCTGTTTCAGGAAAACAACGGTTAAAAACGGCTCTGACCTCTCTTTGTCTATGCCGAAAATAACCTTTTCCGTCTACAGCTCCTTTTCCGAAAAATACAATCTCTCCACAGAAACAGTTCTGCCTGTTTTTTCATCTATATCGAATACACAGCCCGAAAACCACACTTCCCCCTCCGCTTTTTCAAAGCGGGTATGTTTACGGGTGTAATACATTTCCATAATTGCCTCTTTCTTAACACCCAGAACAGATTCGCGGACGCCTGTCATTCCTACATCGGTTATATACCCCGTGCCTTTGGGCATAATCTGCGCATCTGCCGTCTGGACATGGGTATGCGTGCCGAACACTGCGCTTGCCTTGCCATCAAAATAATATCCGAACGCAAGCTTTTCGCTTGTGGTTTCCGCATGGAAATCAATTATTATAACATCCGCTTCATCTCTGATTTTTTCGATAATCCGCTCCGTTTCGCGGAACGGGCAGTCAAGCGGCATCATATTCATTCTTCCCATAACATTTATAACCGCAATCCTTGCGTAGCCTATATCCTCTGTAAAATAGCCCTCTCCCTCCGTTTCGGGCGGATAATTGGCAGGGCGTATTACCCTCGGATTATCTTCCAAAACTATAGGATATTCCTTATTTGAGAAGGTATGATTTCCCATTGTTATAACATCTACGCCCGACTCAATAAGCGTTCTTGCAATGTCTGCGGTTATGCCGTTTGTCACCGCCGCATTTTCACCGTTCGCCACACAGTAATCTATCCTGTATTTATTCCGAATTTTCCCCAGATTGTTATAAACATACTCTCTGCCGTCAGAAGCGACTATATCGCCTATGGTCAAAATCCTCATACTCAAAGCCCTTCCGTTTAACTGATTATTTTATTATGCGCTATGCACGGTTCCTCACTGCGAAGCAACGGCCTCATAAACATACTGATATTTTTTCTCGGATTTGCTTCGTACTTCATAACATATTCATTATTTATAAAAATTGCCTCAGCCTCTTTCATAATCGTTGCCTCAAGCTTTAAATCCTTCGGTATGCAAATCTCAAATTTTGCGCTTTTCTTTCCGGAGCAAAAATTAACGCTGCCGCGCATAAGCTCCACAACCTTGTCAAGATACGCCTTATCCGAATCCTGTACGGAATCATGGCGGATGCTTAAATTATCTATCATTTCTTTTCTTGTTGCACTGCCAATAAAAGGCGCATTGCTCTTTACACAAAAGGTCACCGTGTTAAAGGAATTTTTAACCGAGAGCGCCAGCTTGCATTTTTCGCAGCTGCTGTTTGCAATGAGAATATATATGCAGTTATAAAATACTTTTTCCATTGCCTCCCCGTCAAAGACAATATTCTCATTGTCCTCAGGACGGACATTAACATCTATATCGGTATTAAACAGCCTGCACACACTTTGAAATCCCGTACATACAGAGTCCAGGTAGTCCTTAATATTGTAATAGCCCGGGCAATAAGCCATACCTTTTACATCATCCATCATCGTAAGGCTTCTGCATATAAGCGTCAGCGCATATTTCGCCGCCTCCGTAGCCTCCATACCTTTTGCCGAAAGCATCTTTTCCCGCTGAATTACATTTACAGAGTTCATCAAAACATTCAAAGAATCACGCATTCCCGCAACATTATAATCAATAAAATCTCTTTTCATAGCTATTCCCTCAAAAAGTCCTTTCTCTTCAGCATTTCGTCTATTCTTTCAATATAATCATGCGGCTCTTTTACATTAAATATCCGCTCTATCCTATCCGTTTCCCTGTCAACGGTTTTCGTAACACCGCCGCAGCCCAGAGCTATTATAGTTTGAACCTCCTCCATAATGAATATATTATATAAGCTTTCAAGCCCCTTTTTGCTGTATCCGACATTTTCAAGATTGCCCAGCATATTTTTCTGGCGGTACAGGTAATAAGGATGCTTTCCCTTTGCCATCAGGGTTTCTCTGGCGTAATCCACCATTTCGGCAATTTTGCCGTCCTCTGCCAGACTGTACTTTGAAAGCGTTTCCCGAAGTCTTGACGAGCGTTTTATACTCATTGTGTGAACCGTTGTATTCTCCGGCTCAAGAGCCTCCACCTCAGAAACCGTATGCCTAAACATTTCAAAATCCTCGCCGGGAAGCCCTGCAATTATATCCATATTGATAATATCGATTCCGCATTTTCTTGCCATTTCATACGCCTTTACAATTTGCTGCGGCGTGTGATTTCTGCCTATGATTTTGAGCGTCTGCTCATTCATGGTCTGGGGATTTATGCTTATCCTGTCAATGTCAAAGCTCTTTATTACCTTCAGCTTATCCTCCGTTATTGTATCCGGGCGTCCCGCCTCAACCGTAAATTCACGCAGGTTTTTAAGGTCAAATGATTTATACAGCTTATCTATAAGCATTTCAAGCTGAAATGCCTCAAGGGTCGTCGGGGTCCCTCCCCCTATGTAAACCGTTTCTACCGTATATCCCTTTTCCCTTACGATTTCCGCCGTATACTCAATTTCCCGCATAAGACATTCGAGATATTTTGGGATGAGTTTTGCCGAATGACGGATACTGTTTGTCACAAAGGAACAGTAAAGACATCTTGTCGGGCAGAACGGAATCCCCACATAAAGACTTATTCCGTTTTGCGGCATACTGTCGATTATGGGCTTTTCAACCTTTGCAATTGACAATGCAAGAGCAGCCTTTTCATCCGTCGTTTCATATTCGTTTTTAAAATATTTTACAACCTCTTCGTCAGTCTTTCCCTCGAAAAGAAGCTTCATAGCAATCTTAACTGGGCGTATTCCGGTAAGAAGTCCCCACGGCCTCATCTCGCTCATCTTAAAAATATATTTTCCTTTCTCTCTCTTCCTATGGTAGTTTCCTCGCCGTGTCCCGGATAGACTTTCGTTTCATCAGGCAGGGTCAGAAGTTTTTCCTTAATCGACATAATTTCCATCTCCGTATCCCCCGTCATATGATCCGTTTTGCCGATTGAGCCTTTAAACAGTGTATCTCCGCTAATCAGTATATTATCGGTATAAAAACTAAGTCCTCCTATAGTATGTCCCGGCGTGTGAATAACCCTTATTTCATATTCGCCGAGAGGCAAAATATCACCGTCCCTCAGCACTTTATCTGCTTTTATAGGGCTGAGGTGTGCTATAAAATATGCCGTCAGGTTAAACTCGGGATTGTTTATAAGTTCCGCCTCGCTCTCGCTCATAAATACCGGAGCGCCGCTCCTTTGCACAAGCTCCGAAAGTCCCAGTATGTGGTCAAAATGGCCGTGGGTCAGTATAACGGCTTTAATACTGTAGCCCAGATTTTCGGCAAACTCATAAATCTCATTACCGTGAGCGGGTGCGTCAAAAACATAAGCATCCTTAGTTTTTGTATCTCCCAAAATATAGCAGTTGGTATACAATTTTCCCGTAACAAATTTTTTTAAATAAAGCATTTTCTTCTCTTCCCGTTTTATTGATTATCCCCGCCGTCTTACAACGGAGTGAACTCCCTCAATTTTCTTAAGACCCTTTATGGCTTTCTGAAGCTGCGTACCGCTGCTTACTTCTATTATTACATCCACAACCGCCAGCCCGTTCTTTGTCGAACTTGCATTTATCCCCCTAAGCGGAACGCCGAGGTTGCACAGAAAGGTTGTTATATCCACAACCAGAGAATTTCTGTCCGACGCGCTGATTGATATATTCGTCTGAAAGCTGCCCGAAATTTCCTCCGCCCAGTGAACGCCTATAAATCTGTTAAGATTCGGGTCAGTATGCTGTATGTTGGTCATATTTATGCAGTCGGCACGGTGGATTGCAACGCCTCTGCCCCTGGTCACAAAGCCGATAATTTTGTCACCCGGTACAGGATTGCAGCATTTGGACAGCCTTATTAAGCAGTTGTCTATGCCGTCTACTATAATGCCGCTGCTGTTTGGCTTGCTTGTGGTTTTAACCGCAAAAATTTCGGGAGTTTCCACAATATTTGAACTCTCCTGAAGCTTTTTCCGGCCTTCATCCTTCAGCCTTGCCAAAAACTTATGCGCATTAACCCCGCCGTATCCCAGTGTGGCATACATATCCTCGAGATTCTTGAAGCCGTATTTCTTAAGTATCGGGGCAACAAAATTCTCGTCATTTACATAGGAAAGCGGCAGATTAAGCTTCTTAAATTCCTTTTCCAAAAACTCCTTGCCCTTCGCAATATTTTCGGTACGGTTCTCTTTTCTGAGCCATTGATTGATTTTATTTCTCGCCTGAGAGGTTTTTGCAATCTTAAGCCAGTCAAGATTCGGTCCGTGAACGGCATTTGATGTTATTATATCCACTATATCACCGTTTATCAGCTTATAGTCCAATGTAACGATTTTCCCGTTTACCTTTGCGCCCGACATCTTGTTTCCCACGGCGCTATGGATTGCATAGGCAAAATCTATGGGAGTCGCCCCCGCCGGAAGGCTGATAACATCACCCTTTGGCGTGAATACAAACACCTCATCGCTGAACATATCAATTTTAAGAGTTTGCATAAACTCTTCCGTACTCGCCATATCCTTCTGTATTTCAAGAAGCTGCTTTATCCATTCAAGCTTTTGGTCCATGTCAGAGCTGCCGCTCTTGCCCTCTTTGTATTTCCAGTGGGCAGCGATTCCGTTTTCCGCCGTATGATGCATTTCCCATGTTCTTATCTGAATTTCAAAGGGCGTCCCGTCAGGACCTATAACCGTTGTATGAAGCGACTGATACATATTCGGCTTCGGCATAGCTATATAATCCTTGAATCTGCCCGGTATAGGCTTGAATAGTTCGTGCACCATGCCAAGAACCGCATAACAGTCTGCGTCCGTATCAACTATAACGCGGACGGCAAGCAGGTCATAAAGCTCGTCTATGCTCTTGTTTTGCATAAACATTTTTCTGTATATACTGTAAAAGTGCTTTGCCCTGCCTTCTATATGACCGTTTATGTGGATTTCCTTAAGTCGTTTCTCAATTATTGCCATTATATTTTTTATGAAGGACTCTCGCTCTTCCCGTTTCTGGGCAATTTTATCAACAATTTCATAATATCCTATAGGGTCAATATACCGGAGGGATAAATCCTCAAGCTCCCACTTGATTTTCGACATACCGAGGCGATGCGCCAACGGAGCATATACCTCAAGGGTTTCTCTCGCCTTTTCACGCTGTTTCTCCTCCGGCATGGACTTAAGAGTCC
>JAEDLZ010000117.1 GCA_016303265.1 Clostridiales bacterium | reverse complement strand
GACTATCTGTACAGAAGTACAACGCTGAAAAAGATGTCCGACGTAAAGGATGAAAAATGGCTCAATGATTTTATTGCCGCTGATAAAAATACGAATGTGCTCACCTATTATGACGAAAAACTAAGCAGGTGTCAGATTTCTATTCTCAGAAAAATGAATAAGAAGAAGTATGATGACGAATCCAATATACTGAAGCTGGACTTGTCGCTTGCCGACATTTCGCAGGCGCTTTATATGCATTCGGAAAAAAGCAACGTATATCTCGTGAACGACGACAGCGTGATAGCCGCGAGAAAATACGGTGCAGCTCTGCCGGAGCTTGAGTATAAGGCCGGCGACAAAATCAATCCGAAGGATGATAATATTATCTTTAAGGAGCTTGATTTTCCGGCAGGGTATAAGGTTGCGGCATTCTACAATCCGCGTAAGACGCCGGATATGTTCGGGACGGAGATAATAACGTTTATAGCGATTATATTTTTTATACTGTTTATGTCCTCAATTGTGATTTTTATGATTACAAATTCACAGGTTACAAAGCTTAACAGGCTTACGGAGTGCGCCTTAAAAATTCAGCGCGGAGTTTTTGAAACCGTAGACGATAAAAATATGGGTAAGGATGAGATAGGTACGCTCACCCGCGGAATTAATGACGCAATTGTAAAAATCAAATCGCTGATCAACGAGGTATATAAAGAAAGAATAAAGAATACCGAGATCGAAAAAGCGCACTACAAAACAAAGCTCAGCGCGCTTCAGGGACAGGTGAATCCGCATTTTATGTTTAACATTTTTGAGGTTATGCGGATGAAGGCATTGAAGAAGAAGGACAGAGAGCTGGCAGGAATTTTGATGAAAATTTCAAAAATGTTCAGGCATCTCATTTCCTGGAAGGAGGATATGATAACGCTTGACGAAGAAATGGTGTTTGTAAACGCCTTTATAGATGTACAGTCGTACAGCATGGACGACGAGGTAAATATCAGTATATCCGTTGACGAGGAGGCAAAGCAGTGCTATCTCCCGAAGATGTCGGTTCAGATTTTTGTTGAAAATGCGTTTTTGCACGGTCTGGAGAGCATCAGCAATAATAAGACATTTTCTCTGACGGCGTATATTGCGGATGATAATTTATGTATTGAAATATGTGACAACGGCGAAGGCTTCAACGGGGAGCTGGTCGATGCGATTAATTCGGGCAGCATAGAGGATTATCCGAAAAATAAAGGAGTCGGTATTAAAAACGTGATTACAAGGCTTAAACTCTATTTTGATAATGAATTTAAGATATGCGTTTCAAGCGTTCCTTATGAAAAAACGCAGATAAGGCTTACTTTACCGATTAAGCATCAATAAATTATTTCGTCGGAGGGGAGAAATTTATGCTTAAGGTTGTATTGATAGATGATAAGAAGAGTATAGTCGAGGGCATGAAGTATTTGATTGACTGGGAAGAGTACGGTTATGAAATAGCGGCGGCTTTAAGATGTGCCGCAGACGCCATAAGCTTTGTTGAGCAAAATCATGTTGATCTGATTATCAGTGATATAAGAATGCCCGGTATAACGGGACTGGAATTGATTGGAGAGGTCAGGCGGATTGACCCCCGGGTTAAGTTTATTATAATGAGCGGATATGCGGAGTTTGAATATGCCAAAGCGGCACTGGATTATCAGGCAAACGGGTATCTGCTCAAGCCTGTGGACGAAGAGGAACTGATTGGACTTTTGTGCCGCATTAAGAATGAAATATCCGATGAGAATAAGTATATCAAGCATCAGCGTGACGAGTATATACAGAAAATGCTTTCGGGAGATACGGAGTGCGGGTACAGCGACAAGTCGTTCGAAAACGATGCCGGCCTGAGGTATATACTTATACACATTTTTGACGAGGAAATAATTGCCTCAGGCTCCAAAATGCACAATGCCGAAGCCGTTGAAAGGGTGTTCGAGGAGCTGAGCGCTGCGCTTGCCGAGGACAGGGCGGCATATATTTCGAAAAATGATAAAGGCAGTATCGAGCTTATTATCGGCTCACGAGCATACGGGAATAATATCAAAAGATATTGTATGAACATAGAAAACAGCATAAAAAACGCAATTGATAATAACTTTGTCATTCTTGTGGGAGAAGAGGCTGATTGCGTAAAAAACATCAGACGCTCCCGGGATACCGCTCGGGAAGCCGGAGCCGCGGCTTTTTATGAGACGGAAAAGCATATTTTCATATATGATTTGATTCGGGATATCTCCTTTGCCCAAGGGCTTTCGGAGGATTCCTTTTATTTAAGAATTTCGGACGCAATAAAAAATTCCGACGCACATGATGTTGAAAGGGCGGTTGATGAGTTTTGCCGGCAGATAAAGGCGGAGAACGTAAATCCCAAGGTTGTGTTTGTCTGTATTTACAATATTATTTTTGATATAGGCAACAGAGCAGGGGGAATAGGCGGAGATGTGGTAAAGTTTTTCTACAGATATTCCATGCTTAAAAATTCGGAGTTTGTCAATTTTGAAATTGTTTCTTCTTTCTTAAAGGAAAACGCGGTCGAGCTGCAGGAGTTTCTCGGTGCGCTCAAGATGAAAAATTCTCTCGGGGTTGTCGGAGAGATTGTCGATTATCTTAAGGAGCACTATATGGATGCAGATATCAAGCTGCAGAAAATTGCGGATAATTATTATATAAACAGCGCCTATCTCGGTAAAATGTTTAAGGAGCGTATGGGGAAAAGCTTTAATGCATACCTCCTGGATATTCGCATTGAGGCGTCAAAGGAGCTGCTTAAAAACAATACCGGAAAGATATACGAAATAGCGCACGAGGTTGGATTTAACGATCCGAACTACTTTTATGTTAAATTTGCGGAAAAGGTAAAAATGACTCCGGCTGCCTACAGAGAGAGCTTTAACAGGAAAAATAACAGTGACTGCATCAGCGAATAAAATATTACGAAGGGAATAATCTCAGGTGGATAAAAACAAGTATATTAAAAACAAGTATATTGATAAAGATAAGTATATAAAAGAAATCATACATATAGCCGACCGTATGCTTGAAACGCGGCCGAGGGAGGAGGTTATACTCCGCCCGTATATAAAGCCCGATTTTGCGTCGAGGAAGCTGAGAAGAGGCGTGCATATCGACTTAAAGCAGTATTACACCGGTGCATCGGAGGGGGATTTTGCCTATGTTTCGGTTAATTTAAAATGTCAGAGTGCCGCGGTGGCGGCGCTGACGGTTAAAGGAGCCGAGGTCTTTACAGTGAACGGTAAGCCATACGAGGTCAACGGAGGGAAATCTGTCAGAACCTGTGAGGATGGCGAGATATTTCATATAGACTTGAACGAGGGCGATAACGCGGTGGTGTTCAAATGCGTATGTGAAGGCAATGTGTTCGGGCTTGACTACACCTGTGCGCATATCTATTGGCCGCAGTATTGGACTTGTGATTATTTGCTTTGGGTGCGGGATACAATCCCTTTGGACGAATACGCCGGAGAACAGGGCTTTTGTATCTCTGAATTGGTAAGCGGCGGAGAGCGCAGGGAATATAATGCCTGTGCCGTTTCGTTCCCGGGGCAGCCGAAAGAGGATGAGGTAATAGATTTTAACGGATTATATCAAAGCGAAAGCGGAAAGTATGCCCTGGCGTATTCCGTTGCGCGCTGTGACGGGAGGCTTAATATAAAACCGCACAGCGAGTGCGAGGTATATATTAATAATGATAAAGCCGAGGATTACCGCCTGAAAAAAGGCGATGAAATAAAGATAATCTGTGAGAGAGCGGAGGGTAAATGGGGCTTTGAATGTATGTCGAACGATATTTTATGCC
>JAEDLZ010000018.1 GCA_016303265.1 Clostridiales bacterium | reverse complement strand
AGGCCGGCGGATTCGGCGAAATTGCGGACAGCTCAATCAATGGCGAATATTACGGCAGTAAGTACAACTCTAACGATAAAATCGTTAAGGCAAGACTTGATAGTAACTACGGCTATGCGGTGTATGATGAAACGATCGACGAAGGAACAGGGGTGGCAAAGGGCTGGACAACAATCGCAGCGGCAGATGTTCTTGGAACGGACGCATGGCACAGCATAAAATATTGCATTGACCCCGCTAAAAAGACCTATACCGTATATCTTGACGGCGCAGATAAGGGAACTTTCCCGTTCAGCAATGCGGCTTCGATAACGGCGGTTGACGCTATTGAATTTAACTGTATGGGCGGCACAGTATGCGGCACATCGAACTATGCAGTTGACGATGTATATGCGACAAATGCAGCGTATACAGGTGATGAAGAGCCTGAAACCAAGACTTATACTGTAACATTTAAGAACGGCGATACAGTTCTTGCTGAAGTTAAGGTTAAAGAGGGCGGCACGGCTGTTTACACAGGCGAAACCCCGACCAAGGACGCAGATGACAATTACACATATGAATTCAAGGGTTGGGATGTAGAGCTTACAAATGTAACAGGAGATCTTGTAGCTACCGCACAGTTCAATGCGATTGCAAAGATTATCAAGCATACCGTAACATTTAAGAACTGGGATGATTCAATCCTCGATACACAGGAAGTTGAGGACGGTAAGGGCGCAGTTGCTCCCGCGAACCCGACAAGAGCTGAAGATGACGAATATACTTATGAATTTGAAAAATGGGATACCGACTTCACAAGTGTAACGGCAGACCTTATCATCAAGGCTATCTTTAAGGCTACGGCAAAAACCACGGAAGGCGAAGAAATTACATTCGTATGCGGCGATGTAAACGGTGACGGCGTTGCAAACGGCGTTGATGCGTCTTATATCATGGGCTCAACAACCGGCGGCGGTACATCCTACGGCAAATACAAAATCGGCGAAGAAATCGTAGACGGAATCATCTGCGGCGATGTAAACGGCGACGGTGTTGCAAACGGTGTTGACGCGTCCTATATCATGGGTTCGACAACCGGCGGTGGTACATCCTACGGCAAATACAAAATCGGTGAAACGGTTACAATTAAAAAATAATTGCCAAAGAGGCAGTTAAAATTATCGGAATATAATAAAAATTAACGGGGCAGGAAAATTCCTGCTCCGTTTTTCTGCGAAAAGGCATATAGGCATAAAGGCATAAAGATATAAAGGCATAAGGGCATATAGACTGTCTGCAGCTCACCTTTGGCCTCTGTAAAAAATAAAATTTGAGGAAAAAAGGAGAAAAATACTTGACATATCAAAAAAAAAGTATTAAAATATGTAAGATATGATTATAAAAATGCGGTACTTTGTACTGAAACTTAGTGTACTGCAGGGAAATTACAGGGGAAAACTATAGTGAAATCCAAATAAAAATGTCGTATGTTTCATTAAATTGTGCAAAGTATTACATTTTTGTTACATTTTCAATTTGATATTGACAGAAAAAATGTTTTGGTATATAATCATATTAAGCTAAAAAGGCGGGATATACTTTTTTAGCGTCTTGATATTTAGAGGCGAAAGCCTTTGAATATAAATAATTTTGAAAAAAATTAAAAATTTTTATAAGGAGGATTTGGGACTATGAAAAATCTCAAAAGACTTATCGCTTTAGTTGCTGTGTTCGCTATGGCATTGACAACTATTGCAAGTGCTGCCAGCTTCTCTGATGTAGCTGAAGACAGTGCTTACTATGAAGGGGTAGAAACATTATCTAAATTAGGCATCATTGACGGTTATGAAGATGGCTCATTCAAGCCGGAGCAGACCGTTACAAGAGCTGAAATGGCTAAGCTTTTGGCTTGCATTCAGGGTTATGGCTCTTCAGCTGAAGCTCAGACATCAACAGTATTCACAGATGTTCCGGCAGAGCACTGGGCATCCGGCTATATTGCAAACGCAACAGGTATAGCTATTGATGGTTATGGCGACGGCACATTCAGACCTGATGTACAGGTTAAGTATGAAGAAGCTGTTAAGATGATCATGGCTACACTCGGCTACACTGTAATTGCTAACGGCAAGGGCGGTTACCCGATGGGTTATGTATCAGCAGCTATCTCTGCTAAGGTTACAGACGGTGTTTCCAACGCAACAGTTGGTACAAACGCAAACCGCGGCACAATCGCACAGCTTCTCTTTAACGCTATCGACACTCCTTTAGTTGAACAGACAACTTGGGAAAAGGATGGCTCCGGCGAATATACTAAGTTCGACGGTACAGGCAACAATGCTTACAAGACGCTTATGAGCGAATATCTTGATGTTGTAAAGATGAAGGGTGTAGTTGTTGCTAACTCTTACATGAACATCAAAGACACAGTTTCTACTATCGACAAGGACGATGATCCGACCGTTAAGATTGACATCACAAATACTTACAAAGTAATCAATGATGAATTCTATGATGGTTATGACTATGCACAGGGTTACGAATTCTTGGTAGGCGATTCCGACGCTGAAGATTTTGTTGGTAAGGCTGTAATCTTCTTCGCTAAGGAAAATGATTACGATGATTGGGAAATCATTTCTATCGCAGAAGATTCAACATACAACACAAGCGTAACATTCCCGCTTGCTGACTTTGATGAGGATGACTCAACGGCTGACAGCATTTACTACTACAAGAATGATTCTTCAACAGGCACAAAGCTTAAGCTTGAAGAGGATGTTAATGTACTTTACAACAATGCATACTATTCCGGCAACCTCGTTAGCTTAATCGCAGACTTGGCTGACGGCAACTTCGGTGGTCAGGTAACACTCGTTGACACAAACAAGACCTCCGGTTATGATTTAGCTATCATTGAAGCTGCTGTATCTGCAGTTGTTGATGAAGTAAACGGTAAGAAGATTACTCTTAAGGATACAGTAAGCCTTCCTGCCGGCGGTACTGTTTCAAAGATTAACACAGACGATGACGATGTAATTGTTGTTCTTACAAAGGACGGCAAGGAAATCTCCGCAAGCGATATTAACGAAGATGATGTTCTCTCTATCGTTAGCGTTAGAAACGCTGTATACACAGTAGTTGATGTTATGTCTAATGTTGTTGAAGGTACAGTATCTTCAAGAAAGGCATCCTCAACTTCTTCTAACGGATATGCATATAAGATTGACGGAACATGGTATGATGTAGCAGCTGGTGCTGATATCGGTACGGTTGCAGCAGGTGATGCCGGAAACTTCTATATCGACAAGTATGGCTACATTGCATACTATGACGAGACAGTTGCAGGCAGCACAGGCACATACGGATACGTTCTTGACGCTCTCGTTGATGTAGACAGCTGGGACAACCAGACATTTGAAATTAAGATGTTAACATCAGAAGGTGTTAAGACATACCAGGCTGCAGATAAGTTTACAATCTATCCGGCAGTCGGTGAAAAGTATACCAAGGATGTTGATGATCTTGACAAAAACACATACAGAAGTGAGTTCTTAGGTGACTACGGTGCTGCAGTTATTGACTACAGCTTATCCGGCGGTAAGATCAGCAAGATTTATGCAGCAGGCTATGATGAAGATAAGTTTGCAGTAGTTGGTACAATAAGCGGTAATTATGACGCTTCCAGCTACGAAATAGGCAGAACAACATTTGAAAAGGATACAGTTGTATTCTATGTTGACAGCAATTCTGACAGCAAGTGCTATGTTGGAACTCTTGCAGACCTTGAAGATGATGTAGCAATTGCAGGCGCTAAGGCTTACGAGAACTCCAAGAACACAGAAGATGCTAACATCCTTGTTCTCTATAACATGGGTACATCCACAAGTGCTTCTTCCGGTATGGCAGTAATCACAGAAATCGAAGACGGTTCTGACGAAGATGGTGATGACATCTATGTTCTCACAGTTCTTTATAACGGCGAGGAAGTAGAGCTCAACACAGATGCAGATGTATACACAGATATCCATGGTGATATAACAGTTGGCGATATTGTTAAGCTCAAGGTTAACAGCAACAATGTTATCACAGCTTTAACACTCGTATATGACTTTGATGAAGATGTAAGAGATAAGTACACAGCTCTTGATGTTGAAGACAAGTATGTATATGACGCATCATCTCTCGAGTCCTTCGACGGTGGCTATGCATCCGCTTACAGCAAGACTGGTAAGAAGGTTACGCTCTTCAACGGTAATCAGTATAAGCTCAGCGATTGCGATAACATTTATGTAATCGACAATACAGGCAGAAAGATTGACTTCTATGTAGGTTCTGCTGCAGACTTCTACTTCGATTCTAACTTGATTGAAGATGGTGACTGGACAACAGCTGAGGTTACACTTGACAACGGTGATACAGTAGATCCTGACGAAGTTGCTGATATCGTAATCTTCAGAGTATATGACAATGATACAGTTGAAGCTGTAATCATTAAGGGTATAGACAGCGCTGATTACGATGTTGAGTAATTGAAGTCGTAGCAAAGGATTTTAAATCTAAGCTAAAATTAAACAGAGTCGGCTTTGCCGGCTCTGTTTTTTCTTAATTATTTAAGAAAGCAACAGGAAGGCGGCACAGCTATACATAGGAGTCCAAAAAACAATTGTAAGCAGTAGGAACTCAAGGCGCCTGTCGGGGTAAGAGGCTAAAAGGGCTGTCAGGAATATGAAAATAAAGAGAAAGGTCATATAAATAGAATTGTTTAATAGAATTTATTTATAAGCTGATTCAGACGGATATATCTAAAAATAGGGGTTGGGCAACTTGCCTATTTTGGAAAAATATTTTTGTGAAATTCGCATAAAAGCCTTGATATTATGCGGTTTTAATGGATTTTCAATTTTTCAAAGTGATATTTTTGATAACAATTGACAAAAAAATCTAAATTAAACAAGGTTAAAATCATTGACAAAACATAAAAAATTTGTTAATATATACTTAAGGTATTATCGGCTGAGAATAGTTTAATTTTGCGATATAGGTTAAACAAAGCCCCTCCGAAATCGGAGAAAGCAAGTATATCCGTTCTTATTTCGTTCCTATTTTTATGACATTTAAAGTGATTCATAAGACAGGTGAAGCAATTCACAAAACGGATAAAGAGCCCATAAAGCAGATAAAGCAGTCCATAAAACGGATAAAGCGATTTATAAGGCGGATAGAGCAAACCATAAGACAGATTTATGAAGTCGGTAAAACCCGATATGAGCGGTATTTTCCTTTAATTTGCAATAGGTATCTGCTGCAATAAGTATCTGTAATGAATTTTATCCAAGGGTTGTATAATATCTGAATTTTACGGCCGATGTTACATATTAAGTTCTGAAAAAATTAAAAGCTTATATTTATATTTCATTAAAAAAGGAGAAATTATTATGAAAGCAAAAAGAGTATTATCATTGCTTTTGACAGTGGCAATGGTAGCAACCATTGTATCCGCTTTCGGCATGACAGCTTTTGCTGCTCCGGAAGGGTATGAAGATTATGTACAGAATGGTACAAGTGCAGCATTTTTTAAAGAAGACCAGGCTCGTGCCGGTGTTGCACCTGATCCGAATGGTGTTATAATGAACTTTGATGTTCAGGCAATGACCGCTAAAGAAGTTTGTGAATATTTTGGTGTAGCAGAGGCAGAATTCGATGATTTAGGCTATGAGGTTCCAAGTGAATGGAAGGACTATGGTTACATGGTTACCGTTTCCATGGAAAATCTCGGCACACTTGTAAAGTCATCAAAGAAGGTTGGCGCTAAAACTAATTATTCCGGCTATGCTATTAGTGATATAAACTTTGTATTAAGCTCTGATGACAAGTATTTATTCTGCGATTTCTTAGAGACAGACTTATATGAGGATGCTAATGATGCTGATTATTTCAAAAATGCTAACGATAAAGATGCAAAAACAATAAAGTTTGAATTCTACGGCACTTCTGCGAAGTCTTCTTATCCGCAGTCAACCGGTACAATTGAAAATGCAAGCGTTGAAAATGTTGTAACATTTTTAATATATGCTAAACCGGGAACCGTTTTGAAGGTTAATGATCCCACATATGCATCAAAAGCTTCCGGCGTTGTACTTTTAAATAACTATAACGCTGATCAGCAAACCGGTACAGACGGGGCAGAGTTCCTTACGGATACATTTGCTTACTGGCACCCGGAAACAATTACATTGGGTACAGCAGAAGAGCCTGAGAAAGAGCCGGTTATAGATAATGTTGTTACAGGCGACACAAGCGGTGTTGAAATTATAAACGGCGACAGAACAGGTAAGAAGTATGACAATGCTTTCGCTACATCAGCTTCATTCTCCAATGCCGGTTCTATCACAGGCGCAGGCGTTCTCTTCATTCCGGAGGTTGTTCTTGGCAGCAATGAATTAACAGTAGAAACCGCTACAGTTGCAAATGCTTACAAAGAAGGCGCATTTCTTGGTGAAGGCGCATACACAATCAAGGCTGCTATCCGTAATATTCCCGCAGGCCTTGCAGGAACGGATATTAAGATGGTTGTAAGACCTTATATTCTTAAGGACGACGCATATACTTACGGTACAGCTGCAACTGCTACAGTTAACTTTACTGTAACAGGGGAGTAATCTGAAGGATAATTGAGTTTAATCCTAAAATATTTCAGAAAGGTGATATAATTATGAAAAAGTTATATGAGATGCCTACAGTTGAGCTTACAAAGTTCGATGTTGAGGATGTTATCACAGCAAGCTCTGCTCTCGTTTCAGAAGATACTTTCAAGAGCGATACAGGCGTTGATGTTGTTACAACATGGAATTCAGATTGGAACGATTCTTTCAGCATCTAATCGGATTTGATTTCAGACAATATGTGATTTAAAGCGGCACGGGTAAGGAATGTGCCGTTAAGGACAGTAATTCAAAAGGCAGAAACGATTGATTTCGTTTCTGCCTTTTGTTGTAGGGGACGATGCCTACATCGTCCCGAAAAATCGCATATCGAATTATGGTTTGATATGCGATAAATATATAAATAAAATAAACAGTAAATACAAAAATGTAACAGTTGATAAATATATTATTATGCCAAATCACATACATCTGATTATATTTCTTCACGGGACGATGGGGGCATCGTCCCCTACAATACCGTCGATCTGTTATTGGTAAAATAGTAGGTTTTCTAAAAATGATAAAAAGCGGGCGATTCATGAATCGCCCCTACAATACCGTGCCGTATTGTGCGCAGAACATCTTTGCCGCAGATGAAAAGTCAAGAAAAATTGCGGCGGCACAGGATGCGGCAGAATAAAAAATCAATAAAAATTATGGCGGAATGAGCAGAATGAAAAATCAATAAAATCAATAAAATTTGCGGCATAACCTTGACGAATAGGGATTTTGCTGATATAATTTGGGTTAGTGTATTATGCGAAAACATTGAATGAAGGTGTACTTTTATGGAAAAAATGGGATTAAATGAAATTCGTGAAAAATATCTTGCGTTTTTCGAGAGCAAGGGGCATTTGAGGCTTCCGTCCTTTCCTCTTGTTCCCCAAAATGATGCAAGTTTACTTCTTATTAACGCAGGCATGGCACCGCTTAAGCCATATTTTACGGGGAAAGAGGTTCCGCCGAGAAAAAGAGTTACAACCTGCCAAAAATGTATCAGAACGCCCGATATTGAGCGTGTGGGTAAAACTGCCCGTCACGGTACATTTTTTGAAATGATGGGTAATTTTTCGTTCGGTGACTATTTCAAGCATGAAGCGACTGCGTGGGCATGGGAGTTTATAACAAAGGTTCTTGAAATTCCGGTCGACCGTCTTTGGGTCAGCGTGTACGAGGATGACAAAGAGGCGGTTGACATTTGGACAAAAGAGGTTGGCGTCAGCCCTGACAGGATAGTTTATTTAGGCAAAGAGGACAACTTCTGGGAAATAGGAACGGGACCCTGCGGGCCGTGCTCTGAAATTTACTTTGACAGAGGCGAGGAATACGGCTGCGGCTCACCCGATTGCGGCGTTGGCTGTGAGTGCGACAGATATGTTGAGTTCTGGAATTTGGTGTTTACCCAATTCGATAAAGACGAAAATGGCGTGTATAACAGGCTTGCGCATCCCAATATCGACACGGGTATGGGCCTTGAAAGAATGGCGTGCATTATGCAGGGCGTGACATCGATTTTTGAGGTCGACACAATCCGCCGGGTGCTTGACTATGCGGCAGAAATTGCAAATGTTGAATACGGCAGGGAGGAAAAGACGGACATTTCTCTCCGTGTTATAACAGACCACATCAGAAGTACGGTATTTCTGGTGTCCGACGGGGTGCTCCCGTCAAATGAGGGCAGAGGCTATGTTTTAAGAAGACTTCTTCGCCGTGCCGCAAGACATGGCAGACTTTTGGGTATAGGCGGTTCGTTCTTATACAAAATTGCCAAGGTCGTTATGGAGGAGTCCAAGGGTGCATACCCTGAGCTTGAAGAGAAGTTTGAGTATATCGAAAAGGTAATCAGGAACGAGGAGGAGCGTTTTGCGGAAACAATCGACCAGGGGCTTGTTATCTTAAACGAATATATAGACGAGATTAAAAAGAGCGGGAAAAATCTGCTTGACGGCGAAAAGGCATTCAAGCTCTATGATACTTACGGATTCCCGATTGACCTGACAAGGGAAATTGCCGAAGAGGCGGGAATCGAAATTGACGAAAAGGGCTTTACCGCCCTTATGGACAAGCAAAAGGAAAGGGCAAGGTCTGCCAGAGGCGATATGGAGGACGCTGCCTGGGACGAGGATGTTTTTGCAACAATCAAGGAAGCGACGGTTTTTGAGGGCTACGAAAAGACTGAAACGGACGGCAAAATTATTGCAATCGCAAAGGATAACGCTCTTGTTCAGACTGCCTGCGAGGGTGATGAGGTTATTCTTGTTCTTGACAGAACGGCATTTTATGCCGAAAGCGGCGGTCAGGTGGGCGACAGCGGTGAAATTAGCGGCGACGGCTTTGTTTTAAAGGTTTCGGATGTTAAAAAGCAGAACGGAAAGTTCCTGCACAAGGCGGTTGTTGCGAGCGGAACAGTCTGCGCCGGCGACTTAGCACATACGAAAATTGACACATACAGACGAGATGCCATAAGGCGCAACCATTCGGCGGCACACCTGCTCCAGGCGGCGCTTAAAAATATCCTCGGCAACCATGTTGCTCAGGCGGGTTCTTATGTTTCCGAGGACAGAATGAGATTTGACTTTTCTCATTTCTCCGCCATGACGGCAGAGGAACTTGAAAAAGTGGAAAAAGAGGTCAACGAGGTTATTATGAAGTGTATTCCCGTTGACAACTTTGAAGCACCGATTGAAGAGGCGAAGAAGCTTGGCGCAACTGCACTGTTTGGCGAGAAATACGGCGCAACGGTTCGAATTGTCAAAATGGGCGATTACAGCATAGAATTTTGCGGCGGTACTCATGTGGCAAACACCGGAAATGTGGGACTTTTCAAGATTATTTCCGAAAGCGGCGTTGCGGCAGGCGTAAGGCGAATTGAGGCCGTTACGGGAATGGGCGTTTTGGAGCTTATCAAGAAAAGTGAAGATACAATAAACGCCGTTGCGTCAGCACTTAAGACAAACCCGGGTGAGGTCGCTTTAAAGGCGGCGGCGCTTCCTGAGGAGCTTAAAGAGGCAAAGCGCGAAATTGAAAGCCTTAAGAACAAGATGGCGCAGGGCTCAATCGGGAATGTCCTGTCTGACGCAGCCGAGGTCAAGGGGATAAAGGTTATTACCAAGAAAATGGACGACGGCCTTGATATGAATGCGCTCAGGAATGTTGGCGACAGCCTTAAGCAGAAAGTGGAGTGCGGCATTATCGTGCTTGCGTCCGATGAGGGCGGCAAGGTCAACATTATTGCAATGGCGACAAAAGCGGCGGTTGAAAAGGGCGTCCATGCGGGCAATATTATTCGTGAGGTTGCCAAGGTGACCGGCGGCGGCGGCGGCGGAAAGCCGGACAACGCGCAGGCGGGCGGCCGCGATGCGTCAAAGATTGACGAGGCTCTTGCAATTGTCAAAGATTTAATCTAAAGGGTGAAGAGAAAATGAGTTATAATACTGATGAAAATTGCCTTTTTTGCAAAATAATAAAGGGCGAAATTCCGTCAGCGGCGGTATATGAAAATGACGAGGTTTATGCGTTTCGCGACATAGAGCCGCAGGCTCCTCAGCATATTATTATTGTTCCTAAGACGCATATTGCGTCAACAAACGAGATAGACGAGGAAAACTCCAAAGTTGTGGGGGCGGTTTTTGCCGCTGCGGCAAAAATTGCAAGAATGGAAGGCTTTGCGGAAAACGGGTACCGCATTGTCAACAATTGCGGGAATGACGGAGGTCAGACAGTTGGACATCTGCATTTTCATCTGCTTGCCGGAAGAAGTCTTCAGTGGCCTCCGGGCTAATATTAACACAAAGGGAGGGTCGCTCAGGCGGTCTCCCTTTGTTGCCGATTTGATATGAAAAGACTTAGAGCCGGGGAAATAAAAGGCGCTTGTCGGGGGGCGCGTTATGAAAAAACCGTACCTTATCGGGAATGTGCATCTTGACATTAAATTCTAAAAAACAGGCGGAGTTTAAGATTGCCTTCCCCGTTTCGGAAAGTGAAGCGAGGGTAAAAATCCCCTTCGGCACCGAGCCGCGGCTTAATGAGGCCAAAACCTTCAAAACGGATAAGGGTGAGGTTGATTTTATTGGATGGGACAAGTAAAAAGCAAATATTTTGACGGCGTCTGAAATATATATTGCATATGTAATTACATAGAGGAAAGGAGGAATACCGTTGTTTACAGCAGACAGCTATGACATCGTTGTGGTCGGTGCGGGGCATGCAGGGGTTGAGGCGGCGCTTGCGGCGGCAAGACTGGGGATGAAAACCTGTTTATTTTCCATAAGCCTTGACGGCGTGGCGAATATGCCCTGCAACCCAAGTATAGGCGGCACGGCAAAGGGGCATCTCGTCTGCGAGATTGACGCTTTGGGCGGTGAGATGGGGCGTGCGGCAGACAAGACCTTTATTCAGTCGAGGATACTCAACCGCGGCAAAGGTCCTGCGGTTTATTCTCTGCGTGCGCAGATTGACAGAAACAGATATAAGGAAACTATGAAGCATACAATCGAAATGCAGGAGAACCTCCATCTTCGTCAGGGCGAAATTGTTCGTATTGAAACCGATGAAAACAATTGCGTCAAGGCGGTTTACACTAAGACAGGAGCTTGCTTTCCGTGTCGCGCGGCGGTTATATGCACGGGAACCTATCTGAAATCGAGAATAATTATCGGTGATTTTTCTCAGGAGAGCGGGCCTGACGGCGTATTTCCGGCAACGGAGCTTTCGCAGTCGCTTAAAAATATCGGTGTGGAGCTTGTACGGTTTAAAACGGGAACTCCGCCGAGAGTGGCAAAAAGCTCCATTGATTTTTCTTGCCTTGAGGTTCAGGAGGGTGATGAAAATATAACGCCTTTTTCCTTTGAAACCGAGGGAAAACTTGAAAATAAGGCGGTGTGTCATATTACCTACACCTGCGCAAAAACCCACAAAATAATTCTTGACAATATAAGCCGTTCCCCTCTTTACGGAGGAGATATAAAGGGAATTGGGCCCCGCTATTGCCCGTCTATTGAGGATAAGATTGTCAGATTTAAGGACAAGGGGCGGCATCAGCTTTTTATTGAGCCTATGGGGCTTAATACGGATGAAATGTATATTCAGGGCTTTTCGAGCAGTATGCCGGAGGAAGTTCAGCTTGAAATGCTGCGTTCTTTGCCGGGGTTTGAAAATGCTCAGGTTATGCGGAATGCCTACGCCATAGAATATGACTGTGCAAATCCGCTCCAGCTTAAGGCAAGCCTTGAATTTAAGAATATCGGCGGACTTTTCGGAGCGGGGCAGTTCAACGGCACCTCGGGCTACGAGGAGGCGGCGGCGCAGGGGCTTATGGCCGGGATAAATGCGGCGAGAAAGCTTAAAGGTGAGGGGCCGTTTGTGTTAGACCGCAGCGAGGCATATATCGGGACGCTTATTGACGACCTCGTTACAAAGGGAACAAACGAACCGTACAGAATGATGACCTCCCGTTCGGAATACAGGCTTCTTCTCCGTCAGGACAATGCGGACCTCAGACTTACCGAAAAAGGTCATGAGCTTGGACTGATTTCGGATGATAGATATAAAAAATTCCTTGATAAGAAGGCGAAAATCGAGGAGGAGAAGGAAAGGCTGACCCATCTCACATTTTCGCCGTCAGATGAGGTTAATGCCTATCTGAGGGGGCGAAAAAGCTCGGAGATTACAACGGGGATTCATGCTTCGGACCTTCTCAAACGCCCCGAAATCGACTATGCGTCTATGGACGTTATTGATAAAGAAAGACCGGCGGATATTTCCGATTCGGTTGCAAATCAGGTGGAAATAAGCGTTAAGTATGAGGGCTATATCAAGCGGCAAATGAGCCAGGCAAGTAAGTTCCGCCGCCTTGAAAAGCGACGGCTCCCCGAGGGAATTGACTATGAGAAGATAGCGGGGCTTCGTCTTGAGGCGCGGCAAAAACTTAACAAAATAAGACCGCAGTCCATAGGTCAGGCGTCGAGAATTTCAGGCGTTTCACCGGCAGACATCGCCGTTTTAATGGTTTATCTTGATAAATAATATATTTGCAGGGGAAAAGGAGAATTTTTGCCATCGGCAATCCTTGAACGCGGTTAATCAATATAAAAAGCGGCGAAGCCGGAACCTTTTACGAGGAATTTGGCGGCTGCCGGATATATTTCTATTTTAAAGGGGATATTTTTATGAAAAGGTTATACAAAATTGAAGAGGGGAAAAAATTATGCGGCGTGTGCGGAGGAATAGGAGAGTATTTTGGTATTGACCCGACTCTTATAAGAATTATCTGGGTGATTTTTTCTTTCGGGTTCGGCTGCGGCATTATTGCGTACATAATTGCGGCGATTATCATGCCCCAAAAGTCGGATGTTGACATAATATAGCTTTTTATTCCAAAAGGTATTGACAAAGAGCGGAAAAACGGATATAATGTAAAAAATGAATAATGCACAGGGGAGCTTTATGGCTGAGAGGAAATTTTGTTTCGACCCTATAACCTGATTTGGATAATGCCAACGGAGGGAGTTTTTATTTGCCATTTGTCGGTGTATCTTGCGATGCACCGATTTTTTTACGAAAATCCTGTGCAAAAAATAAATTTCCGCATAGGCACATAGCGCTTTTGGGCGGAGGAAAGAAGGATTTTTATGGATAAAAAAGTAGATGTACAGGTAATGGTTGAAAGTGCAATTATGATAGCTTTGGCAGTCGTGCTCAGCTTCTTCAAAATTTTGCAGATGCCCCAGGGCGGGTCGGTATCTCTTGCGATGATTCCGATTCTGCTTCTTGCGTTCAGACGGGGACCGCTTTGCGGAATCTCTTCCGGGATTATTTTCGGCGTAATTTCTCTGACGATTGACGGCGTTATTTATCACCCGCTTTCGGTTTTGTTCGACTATACTCTGGCTTTTGGAGTACTGGGAGTTGCAGGCTTCTTTAAGAAAAATTACCCGGGAATTATAGCCGGTACCGTAGTCGGCGTTGCCCTTCGTTTTGTATGCTCGCTTATTTCGGGGGCGGTTCTTTTTGCGGAATATGCGCCGGAGGGTCAGAATCCTTGGGTTTATTCCGTCATTTATAACGGAACATATATGCTGCCGGAGCTTATTATATGCGTTGTAGTTTTGGTTGTACTTTTCAGCGCGGCAAAAAAACTGTTTTTTATAAAGACTCGGTAGCCGGTTTTGTGCAATATACATATTATAGACTGCCTTTTTTAGTTAAAATGACGGGGCAAGTTTTAGCGGCGTTTGCTTGACTTTTGGAAATTGATGTAGTATAATAATCTTACATGAGATAATAGGACAGTATATAGTAAGGAGATATAAAAATGAGTAAGCAGACTGCAAAAAATACTAAACGAAATGTGTTGGATTATGGCATGGAGTGGTTTGATTATCATCTTACCGCAGGACTGTATATAAGTGTTATAATTTCTTTGCTGCTTTTTATACTTGTATTTTTGGGGCAGTTCTACAGACCGGAAATATATGTTACATACCCGATTCTTAAGATTGTTGATGCGGTTATGTCGGTTTATTATTTGGTATATACGCTTGTTGTTTTCTTTACCAGAAAGATTTTCTTTGAGGAAGATAAGCGCAGCTTTGGTCTGTTTTTGATTCTGTTCTTTATAAGAGCCGTATTTCACGGGTTGCTCGTGTTTGCATTGACGGTTCTTGCAAGAGGCGTTTTGGAAGTCAGCATTTTCTATAAATATATTTTCTATTTTGCTGTTGCTGTGACCGCTGTTAACATCTTCAACATTTGGTATTTTATCCGCAGAAAAGGCATATTTGAATTTGAATAATTTATAAACTTAAAAGGAGCTGTCGCAAAATGCGGCAGCTCCTTTGGGGTGGACGCAAAATAGTGCTGACCTACCAAACTGAGTCCAAAGGCCGTATATGGATACTGCGAGAGGCGAAGTTTGTTCAAAACGCAAAGCATTTGTAATTGAAATTCGTTATATAACGAATTTCCACCTAGGTTTTGATTTCATTTTTGATTTTTGTATTTTATAAAACAGTTATATTATGGCGTTTTTTATGCTTTGTGCGGTCTGTGCATTTTGCGGCGACCCGTTTTTGCTGTCTGATTTACCGATTCAATAACGATGAGGCTTCAATAATATAATTTTTGAAATATTAACAGCGCTGAGGGGGACTGCCTCCCGCATTGCGGCAAAATTATTGCAGGAACTGCTCCTCCCTGAAATTTGGCCGGGAATCGGGCCGGTGAAAATCTTCTCGCTATTTTAGCTTTATTACGGGGTCACCGTGATTTACGGATTTGCCTGTTTCTGCTGCAAATTCTCCGTAGTTTTCGGAATTACCGACAACAACCGGAGTTATAGTCTTATAGCCCGATTTTTTTATTGCGTTTAGGTCAAATTCCAGCAGCGTATCGCCTTTTTTGACCCTGTCACCGTTTTTGACTTTTACGGTATAATACTTGCCTTTAAGCTCCACGGTATCTATCCCCACATGAATGAGAATTTCGGTTCCAAGCTCTGACACCAATCCGACGGCGTGACCTGTGTCGGCAACAGTTGTAATAATGCCGTCGAACGGAGCAAAAACAGCGCCTTCGCTCGGTTCAATTGCAATTCCTTTGCCGAGTATTTCCTCCGAGAAAACCCCGTCCCCTATCTCCGACAGAGGGTGAACTTTGCCGCTTAAAGGGGCATATACGGTTATTTCGGGGCGTGACCCCATACGGGGGCGCGGCGGAGGATTGACCGCCGTTTCATCAGCGGAATCGAGATAGGCGTCAAAATTTGATTTTACAACCGTAACTGACGGTCCGTATATAACCTGAACTCCGTTGCCTTTGACGATAACCCCGGCTGCACCGGAATTTGTGAGGGCGTTTTTGTCGACCAGCGAGCTGTCCTTGACCGTTACCCTAAGACGGGTAGCGCAGCAGTCTACATCGGAAATATTAGCCTTGCCGCCTAAGCCCTTTGCAATAAGAGCGGATTTTTCGTCCGTAACTCCGTCTGCCGCTTTTTTGGCATTTACATCCGCCCTTGTGTATAGCTTGACATCGCCTTCGTCGCGCCCCGGGGTTTTAAGATTGAGCCTTTTAATCAGGAACGAGAACAGGAAATAGTACACAATGAAGTAAATAACCCCGACCACAGGTATCCAGTACCAGCTTGTTTTAGCGGTCCCCTGCATAACGCCGAACAGCACCATATCAATAATGCCGCCGGAGAAGGTCATGCCTACGCCAACGCCCAGAATATGCATAAGCATATAGGCAAGCCCCGCGAAAATGCAGTGGATAACATAAAGCAAAGGCGCAACAAACAGGAAGGTAAATTCAAGGGGCTCTGTTATACCCGTAAGCATGGAGGTCAAAGCCGCAGAGAGCAAAAGTCCTCCCACTATTTTCCTCTTTTCGGGTTTTGCACACCTGTACATAGCAAGCGCCGCACCGGGGAGACCGAATATCATAAGCGGGAATTTACCGGACATAAAGCGGGTTGCCGAAACCGCAAAATGCTTGATTGACGGCTCGGAAAGCTGGGCGAAGAAAATATTCTGCGCACCCTCAACGAGCCTGCTCCCCACCTGCATAACGCCGCCGACACTTGTCTGCCAGAAGGGCATATAAAACACATGATGCAGACCAAATGGGATAAGGGCTCTTTCTGTAAGACCGTAGATAAATGTGCCTATATAATTGCTTTTTTGGACAAAATCGCCGATATGGCTGATAATATTCTGAATGAAGGGCCACACAAAGTACATAAGGATTCCCACAAGCAGATACACGGCAGAGGAGATTATGGGAACAAACCTTGTTCCGCCGAAGAAGGAAAGAACCTGCGGAAGCTGTATCCGATAGAATTTGTTGTGCAGAGCTGCCACGCCGAGACCCACTATTATACCGCCGAATACCCCCATGTTAAGGGAATCGATGCCGAGAACACTTGCAGTTGCGCCTGTTATATGCTTTGCGGATTCAAAGGCGGCGAGCGAGCCGTAATTAACATGGATAAGGGCGCTGATTGACGCGTGCATTATGAAGAATGCAATTACAGACGCAAGTGCCGCAACCTCTTTTTCCTTTTTTGCCATACCTATGGCAACGCCTATAGCAAACAGAAGAGGAAGATTGGCAAAAACAATATTACCTGCCTCGTTAAGCACCATAAGCACTGCATATATGGGCGTACCCTTGCCCATAATGCCAGTAAGCCCGTAAGTGCTGAGCATAGTTTCGTTTGTGAATGAGCCGCCTATTCCCAGAAACAGCCCGGCAATAGGAAGTATTGCTATCGGAAGCATAAATGACCTTCCGACGCGCTGAAGTACACCAAAAATCTTATCTTTCATAACAAAACCTTCCGTAATTTTTTAGAAAACTTTAATTATCATATATTATACTTTTGACGGTATTTTTTATTCATTTTTGTTATAAAAATAAAACGGAGCTGTAGCGAGCCCGATTTAAAAAATCGTTTTGCTACAGCCCCATGCGGCAGGACAAATAATTTTAGCCCTCGGCACGCGGTTCAAACCCCGTGTGAGAGTAGTTTTTCTGTAAATTTAATTTTTCTATGATAAAATATTCGTTTTTATGGGCGGGAAAGCCATATTTTGGCTTTCCTGCCTTAGCTGTAATTACGGTATGTCATGGGCGTTCTCACATTCTCGTTAAACTGTTTTATCTATGTCTTTATCTCAAACAACATGGCATACCGCCGTAAAATACAGAAAACAAAAAAACAAACAATGCCCCTACATATAAAAACATATCTTTTAAAACCCGCTTCAGTGGGCTGCCTGTATTTCCGGTATCGGGGACATCAATTATGTTTACATACAAAACCGTGTCTTTTCCTACCTTCTCCAATATGTTTAAAATCATCCGCCGATAAATTATATACCTATTGGATTCCTCCTACGGGCGCTATGCATATTCATAAATTCTTATCATACCAAGTGATGGAGCCGAGTCCGCCATTTCATCCGAAACAAGTATCACTTCTTTATCACAACTGTGCCTCAGCAGCCTATACATTGCATTTTTAATTTGTTCCTTACCGCCTATAATAATCTTTTTCACATCTGTGTCTGCTATTTTACTTATCTCAGCCTGCAGCACAACCCCGATGAAAAAGCTGTACACCTCTTTTTCCGTTGCTCCAAACATATTTTTAAGCACGCGTATTTTGAATAACGCTTCGTTTATTCCGGACCTGGAGCAATAATCATAACCCTTGATAAGAAATTCATCATCAGTTTCGCTTTGGTTAAGGCTGACTGCATCCTTAAGAATAGTTGCGCCTGAAAGTGCCGCTATCATCTCTCCGGTAAGCATTGTGGAAAAATCGGATATTCTGCCGCATGAATCAACCCTTATTATCTTGGAATGTGAACCCGGAAGTACATATATACATTCATTATACCCATATTCAGCCAATCCGATAAGCTCTGTTTCCTCACCGCGCATCATATCGGTATTTTGCAGTGTACCGTCCGACACCTTTACGCCGGGTATAAACACAATCGGTATATCGGATATGCCGTCAAGCACAACCTCACACATTCCCCCATGGAGCTGTGCGATGCCTGCAGGCGCCGATATATGCGGCAAATTATACAATCCAAATTCCGATGTAATCATACCGGAGGCAAGTATTCTCTCAATCTGTTCACCTTCACTCAGGCCGCAGACTGCTTTTTTTATCTCAGAAACAAGCAATTTTTTATTATCTATGCCAATCCTTGCACCGACAGAAAGTTTAACTGTCTGTACTATGCGTTGATTTTTAACAAGACTTACCCTCGTATTTGTGGTTCCGCCGTCAATTGTAATATAATTTCTCATATCAATATTCCTGTATTACCGAAACATAGCGCTTTGCAAGCTCGGTTATTCCATCAAAATCATTATTCGCCAAAAGTTTTTTGTCAACAATGTTACTTCCTATCCCGAATCCGCACACGCCGGCATTGAGATAATCTCTCATGTTGCTGTAATTTATGCCGCCTACAGCAAGAAGTTTTATATTAGACAGCGGCGCTCTGACCGCCTTGATATAGTCTGTACCAAGGTTTACTGCCGGAAAAATCTTTACAAAATCTGCTCCGCTCCTGTGAGCAAGCCTTATCTCGCTCGGGGTGAGTGCACCCGGCATAGAAATCAGTCCCAATTCCTTGGTTTTCTTTATTACCTCACAAACGGTATCCGGAGATATGATAAATTCTCCCCCCGCCTTCTTTGTCAGCTCAACCTGTTCTTCGTTGAGAACCGTGCCGGCGCCTATATGCATTTCATTACCGAAATATCTCTTTAATGCGGCTATATTATCTGCTGTTTCATCATCACTTATATTTCCGTTTGCGCTGTATGTAATCTCAAGCAGCCGTATGCCGCCATTGTGCATTGCTTCAGCAAGACGAATCAATTTGTCGGACTGTACTCCTCTGACAATAACAACAATTTTTTCCTTTTCAATTATTTTTAAAATACTATTTTCCATAAAGTTATCCTCTTAATTAAATAAAATTTCTTTATATATTGTCGGAATAATTTTATTTTCTGCAGTGAAACAATTTGGGTCAATTGTATCAAACATTCCAAAATGTATTGGAACAGCATATTTAGCTCCGCACATTTTGGCAAACCTGGCGGCATCCGTTATATTCATATTGTTTCCGAAGCCGTTTATCGGCAGAAACACTGCATAAATATCGTCCGGCAAGGTTTTAAAAATATTCTTGTTGTACAAAGTATCCCCCGTTACATAGTATTTTCGATTCTCCGCCTCAATTATAACTCCAAATGCCGTGCTTTCAGAATGATATGCTTTTACACCCGTAAAACGAACATTGCGCTGCGTCCATTCTGTTCCGTCTTCAAAAATAATATAATCGTTGCTTCCTCCGCCAAGTGCCTTTACGGATTCGTGTGCATTTGCTGACAAAATAACCCTTACATTTGTCGTGTCATTTATAAAATATGGTAATGTTTCCGGATCCGTGTGATCAAGATGATTGTGCGTCAATATCAGCACATCGGGTTTAATTGAAGTAACACTTTCTAATATCGGCATTTTTCGTTTTAATCTCGCATTATGCTTTTCGCAGCAATTTGAAAAATACGGATCCACCATAATTACAATATCATCTGTTTCAAAAAGCAGTCCTGCCTGTCCAAGCCATGTTATTTTCATTGTTAAAAACCATACCTCTCTCGTTTATCCGAAACAAGGCAGGCACCGTTATCTGCCAAAATTGTTGTACCGGTTATGGATGATGCGGCATCTGATGATAAGAATACAGCTATTTTGCCTATTTCATCAACAGTTGCCCATTTTTTCAAAGGAATTTTATAATATGTTTCCTCTTTTGCATCAAGACGCGCCGCGCCCG
>JAEDLZ010000116.1 GCA_016303265.1 Clostridiales bacterium | reverse complement strand
CCTTTTGTAATAATCACTTTTCATCCGCTCCGCAAGCTCTATCATCCGATGACTGCGTTCATCCTTGATTCTGCCCGGAACCTGATTCGGAAATTTTTCTGCAAGAGTACCCTTCCTTACCGAATATTTAAAAATATGCATCTGCATAAACCCGATACTGCGGCAAAATTCATAGGATTTCTCAAACTCCTCCTCCGTTTCGCCCGGAAAGCCCACCATGAGGTCGGTTGTTATTGCCGTATCGGGAATATTTTTGCGAAGAAGGTCAACCGCACAGCGATATTCCTCCGTAGTATAATGTCTGTTCATACGCTTTAGCGTTTCGTCACACCCGCTTTGAAGCGACATATGAAAATGAGGGCAAAGGTTCTTCAGTTTCTTTGCACGGCTGACAAAATCCCCTGTTACGGTAACAGGCTCCAAAGAGCCTAAGCGGACACGCTCAACTCCCTCTAAGGCACAGACGCGCTCCAAAACATCAATTAAAGTATACCTGTTGTCAATATCCCGTCCGTAAGAGCCTATGTGTATTCCCGTAAGGACAATTTCACGATAGCCGTTTGCGGCTAACGCCCTGACCTCCTGTTCGATTTTATCTATATCGCGGGAACGGACTCTCCCCCTTGCATAAGGGATTATGCAGTATGTGCAGTAATTGTTGCAGCCATCCTCAATTTTAACATTTGCCCTCGTCCTGCTCTGTGAATTCATAACGGCAAGCTCCTCAAACTGCCTCACCTTCATAACATCACCGCACTCTATAATCTGACGCTTTTTATAAAAAGCCTCCTCAACCAGTTCCGCAATGCGGCTCTTTCCGTCTGTGCCGCAGACAATGTCAACGCCCTCCGTTTTTGCAATCGACTCCGTTTCCGTTTGAGCAAGACAGCCGGTAACCGCAATAACCGCCTGCGGATTTTCACGGTTTGCCCGATTTATTGCCTGACGGGATTTCTGGGCGCCCGTCCCCGTAACCGTACAGGTATTGATAACATAAACATCGGCGGCGCCCTGTTTTATTATTTCATAGCCGCGCTCGGCAAACAGCTTTGCCATAGCGTCGCTTTCGTATATATTGGTCTTGCACCCTAAAGTTATAAATTTTACCCGCATTTTTATAAAACACCCAAATCTTCAATCAATATTAAAATAAATTTTGTTATAAAATTATACAACTTTTTATTGACTATTGCAAGAAAAAATTGTATAATATAAAAAGAAATTCAAAGGGGGGTGAAAATATGGCAACTTTCAATGTTATGCTGAGTTCTATTAACGATGTAAAGAATTTTGTCAATATTGTAAGCAAGTATGATTACGAAATTGACCTTTCTTCCGGCAGATATGTTGTTGACGCTAAGTCAATCATGGGCATTTTCAGTTTGGATTTAAGCAAGCCGATAAAGGTTGAAATTCATACTGACAGCTGCGACGCTTTAATTGATGAACTTAAACCGTTTATTCAGTAATTGTACCGACAAAACTCAACACATGAAAACGAAGGTTCTTCGGCTGCTTATTCGGCAGGCGAGGTAACTCTTGGTTTTTTTGCGCTTTTTTATATACTGTAATTTTTTATGAATATTCACGAAAAATTTATGAAAAAGGCTCTTGCCGAAGCCAAAAAAGCTTATGAAAAAGGTGAAACTCCCATAGGGGCCGTTATTGTCAAGGACGGCAAAATCATTGCCCGGGGCCACAACACGAGGGAAACAAAGAAAAATGCCTTGTGTCACGCCGAAATCACCGCAATCAATAAGGCTTGCAAAAAGCTGGGCGGCTGGCGGCTTTTTCAGTGCGATATGTATGTTACTCTGGAGCCCTGTCTGATGTGCAGCGGCGCTATTGTTCAGTCGAGGATTAAAAATCTTTATTTTGGGGCATATGATAAAAAGGGCGGCGCTTGCGGCTCGCTTATTGATATTCCTCATCTTGAGGGGATAACCCAAAAGGTTGATGTGTCCGGCGGAATTTTAGAGGACGAGTGCAGCGAAATTATCAAGAGCTTTTTCCGGGATTTGCGGAAAAACAAAAATGCAAATGATTAAATTTTAATATACATTATTTTAGGAGGAACTAAAATGGCAAAGAAATTTGTTTATCTCTTCAGTGAAGGTAATGCATCTATGCGTGAGCTCCTGGGCGGTAAAGGCGCAAACCTTGCGGAAATGACCAATCTCGGTCTTCCTGTGCCTCAGGGCTTCACAATTTCTACGGAAGCTTGTACTCAATATTATGAGGACGGCAGAAAAATCAACGATGATATTCAGGCCGAAATCATGGAAAACATTACAAAGATGGAGGAAATCTGCGGCAAGAAGTTCGGTGACAAGGAAAACCCGCTTCTCGTTTCTGTCCGCAGCGGTGCAAGAGCTTCTATGCCGGGTATGATGGACACAATCCTCAACCTCGGTTTAAACGAAGAGGTTGTTGAGGCGATCTCCAAAAAGTCCGGCAATCCTCGCTGGGCTTGGGACTGCTACAGAAGATTTATCCAGATGTACTCCGATGTTGTTATGGAGGTCGGCAAGAAGTATTTTGAACAGCTCATTGATGAGATGAAGGCTAAGAAAGGCGTTACTTTGGATGTTGAGCTTACGGCTGACGACCTTAAGGAGCTGGCTGCACAATTCAAGGCTGAATACAAATCAAAAATCGGCGAGGACTTCCCGACAGATCCTAAGGAACAGCTTATGGGCGCAATCAAAGCCGTGTTCCGTTCATGGGATAACCCGAGAGCTAATGTTTACCGCCGTGACAACGATATTCCTTATTCATGGGGTACAGCGGTTAATGTTCAGATGATGGCGTTCGGCAACATGGGCGAAACATCCGGCACGGGTGTTGCCTTCACAAGAGACCCCGCAACAGGCGAAAAGCGCCTCATGGGTGAATTCTTGATGAACGCTCAGGGCGAGGATGTTGTTGCAGGTGTTCGTACACCGCAGAAGATTGACCAGCTCAAGGAAGTTATGCCTGAGGTTTATGACCAGTTTGTTGGTATCTGCCATACTCTTGAGGACCACTACAGAGATATGCAGGATATGGAATTTACAATAGAAGATAAGCATCTTTATATGCTTCAGACAAGAAACGGAAAGAGAACAGCCCAGGCAGCGCTTAAAATTGCCTGCGACCTGGTTGAAGAGGGTATGATTTCCGAAAAGGAAGCAGTTCTTATGATTGACCCGAGAAACCTCGACACTCTTCTTCATCCGCAGTTCGACGCAAAGGCTCTCAAGGCTGCAACACCCGTTGCAAGAGCTCTCGGCGCTTCTCCCGGTGCCGCTTGCGGTAAAATCGTATTTACGGCAGAGGACGCTAAGGATTGGGCGGCAAGAGGCGAGAAGGTTGTTCTCGTTCGTCTTGAAACCTCACCGGAGGATATTGAAGGTATGAAGGCTTCACAGGGTATCCTCACAGTTCGCGGCGGTATGACCTCCCACGCAGCAGTTGTTGCCCGCGGTATGGGTACTTGCTGTGTATCAGGCTGCGGCGACATAATTATGGATGAAGAAAATAAGAAGTTTGACCTTGCAGGCAAGACCTATCATGAGGGCGACTGCATTTCAATCGACGGTTCAACCGGTAATATCTATGACGGCATTATCCCCACCGTTGACGCAACAATCAGCGGTGACTTCGGCAAGATTATGGGCTGGGCTGATAAGTTCAGAACATTAAAGGTTAGAACAAACGCAGATACTCCCGCTGACGCTAAGAAGGCTCGTGAGCTTGGCGCTGAGGGTATCGGTCTTTGCCGTACGGAGCATATGTTCTTTGAGGCTGACCGTATTGCAAAATTCCGTGAGATGATATGTTCCGATACCGTTGAGGAAAGGGAAGCTGCACTTGAGAAGATTCTTCCCATGCAGCAGAGCGACTTTGAGAAGCTCTATGAGGCTCTTGAGGGCAACCCGGTTACAATTCGTTTCCTTGACCCGCCGCTTCACGAATTTGTTCC
>JAEDLZ010000115.1 GCA_016303265.1 Clostridiales bacterium | reverse complement strand
AGCCATATGATTAAGTCACCGGGGTTTATGCTGCCCTTACGGTCAAACAAAAGCCAGTCTATAATAATCATAAGCGGAAGCAGTATGCACATTATCCGGTCGCTTGAAGAAAGACTGAGTATAATATCATAATTGCACAAAATCACAATGGCTGACAAAAATGTGCAAAGATATTTAAAGTGAAGTATACCTTTCGGAGGCTGTTTCTTAATTGAGATTATTAAAAATGGGATTATGGAGATTAGGCATAAAAGGTTAGCCATAGAAGTAAAATTCAGAAATTTTACAGGCAAAGCCTCTTCAAACGGGTAAAATAAAAATCCGAACGCCCATAAAGCAAAAAATATGTAACATATGCGGTATATTGCTGAAATTGTTTTTTTCATGGCTTAATCACCTTTCAAAAATATGTAAAGACGAGTAATCTGCTCCTTATGGGTTAATTATATCATAACGAAAAAAATAAATCAATAACCACGCGGAAATTGCGGTTTAGCACTTGAAAAATTCAGAAAAATATGTTATAATTTATGCAATAAATATTTTTACAGAAAAGAGTTGACAGACAATGAATATCGTTGTTAAGAAAACTGAACATCCAAAGGCTAAACCTGAGGGAAAGCTGGGATTCGGTCAGATTTATACCGACCATATGTTTGTTATGGATTATTCTGCGGAAAAGGGCTGGTATGACCCGAGAATCGTTCCCTATGCACCGATAGAGCTTGACCCTGCGACAATGGTCTTTCATTACGGACAGGCTGTATTTGAAGGACTTAAGGCATATATGACAGAGGACGGGAAGGTCAGACTTTTCAGACCGGAGAAGAACTTTGCAAGGCTTAATGTTTCTAACGACAGACTTTCAATACCGCCCATTGATGAAAATTTATGTCTTGAAGCGCTGAAGCAGCTGGTTGAACTTGAAAAAGACTGGATTCCGAAGCAGGAGGGCGCTTCGCTTTACATAAGACCGTTTATCATTGCCACAGATGTATCTCTTGGCGTAAGACCGTCCGATACATATAAATTCTTTATAATTTGTTCGCCCAGCGGACTTTATTATGAAGAGGGGCTTGAGCCTGTTAAAATCTATGTTGAAGATAAGTATGTTCGTGCAGTTCGCGGCGGAATGGGATTTACAAAGGCTGCAGGTAATTATGCGGTTAGTATTAAAGCGCAGGTTATTGCCCATGAGAAGGGATATTCCCAGGTTCTTTGGCTTGACGGTGTGGAACAGAAGTACATCGAAGAAGTCGGCGCAATGAACATTTTCTTTAAAATCAACGGTGAGGTTGTTACGCCGATGCTTAACGGAAGTATTCTGGGCGGTATAACGAGAATGTCGGTTATTGAGCTCCTTAAAAAGTGGGGAGTGCCTGTCTCGGAGAGAAGGATTTCTATTGAAGAAATTTACGAGGCATATAAAAACGGGCAGTTTGAGGAGTGCTTTGGAACAGGAACTGCGGCTATTATTTCTCCCGTCGGTGAGCTCAGATGGCAGGATAATGTTATGAAAATCAACAACGGCAAGATTGGCGAACTTACACAAAAACTTTACGATACAATTACAGGGATTCAGACCGGTAAGCTTGAAGATGAGCTTGGCTGGGTTGTTAAAGTTGACTGATAATTTAGTATCTGAAAAATCCGAAACGAAATTTTTTGTTTCGGATTTTTGTATAATGTTAAAGAATTTATCAGGCGATTTTGATTCAGTAAATAGGAATCTTTGTAGTGTCGATTGTAATGTTTTAAAGATTCGCGCGGCAAAATAAAACTATCGGAAAAACCGATAGTTATTATTTTGCTATTTAACTTCTTTGCCGCCGTCACCGATTTCTGACACATAGAACGATGCTTCGTAACCGAATTTATCGGCATAAATTTTGCCGAGGATTTCTTTGAATGTATCAACAGAAGACTTATCAACAATGCTCACGGTACATCCGCCAAAGCCGGCGCCTGTCATTCTTGAACCCAAAACGCCGTCTATTTTGAGAGCCTCGCTTGCCAGACAGTCAAGCTCGTCACAGGAAACTTCATAGTCAAATTGCAGCGAAGTATGGGATTCGTTCATAAGTCGTCCAAAGGTTATAAGGTCGCCCGATTTAAGAGCATCAACGCTTTTATGTACGCGGTCACATTCATAAACAACATGCCTGATTCTCTTTCTGACAACTTCATTTTTTATTACTGCTTTATTTTTTTCAAAATCCAAGACTGAAACATCCGCAAGCTGTGTTATGCCCGGCATAACTGTTTTAAGAGCATTAAGCCCTTCTTCGCATTCCATGCGGCGTTCATTATATTTTGAACTTCCGAGAGAATGTTTTTTGTTGGTATTGGAAAGAACCAAACAATATCTGCCGAGATTGAGGGGTATATGCTCATAATCCAAAGTTGCGCAGTCAAGGTAGATTGCGTGATTTGCTTTTCCCATGGCGGAAGCAAACTGATCCATAATTCCGCAGTTTACGCCGATAAAGTTATGTTCAGCCGCCTGCCCCAGTTTTGCCATTTCAATCATATCCACCGGACTTGAAATGCCGTTTTTCTCGTTCGAGAAAGTTGCAAACATAAGAGCGGTTGAAATTTCTATTGCGGCAGAGGAAGAAAGACCGCCGCCGTGAGGAGTTGTATCGTCATACAAAAGGTCGCAGCCGCAAATATCATAGCCTGCCTTGGACAGCTCAACCGCAACGCCAATCTGGTAATCTCCCCATTTGAGTTGACCCTTAAGTTTTTCCATTCCGGATGTGTTTGTTTCGACCATAATATCAAGGTCAGTTGCTTTAAGACGGATAATATTATCGCTTCTCTTGCGGGCGGCAATGGTTGTTTTCATGGTAAGCGCCGCAGGGAAAACAGGGCCTCCGCAATAGTCAACATGCTCGCCGATAAGATTAACTCGTCCCGGCGAAGTGAAAAGCCTTATTGCACTCTCGTTTCCGCCGTAAATATCAATAAACTGCTTTTTGATTTCGGGAATATTCATATCGTATGTTCCTTTCGATTACTGTTTTTCAAGAAAACGCTTATAAGCCTGACGCAACTCCTCGGCTTTTTCTTCGGGTGCCGTTGGGTTGCAATTTGCCCAAGCGCCGGTTTCGGAGGAGGCGTTGTACTTGATTTTTTCCTTACTCCGCATTGGCGGGTAGAATTTAATATGAAAATGACTGTACGCACTTTCGTCCTCGCCGTTGACCGGATTTTGATACATACACATCATATAGGGAAAGGACATATCAAAAAGCGAATCAAGCGAGCCTGTTGCCGCTTTGAGAATCTCGGCAAAATTGCGTTTTTCCGCAGCGCTAAATTCGGTTATATTGTTTTTGTGTTTCTTTGAAATAATATAAATCCCGTAAGGATAGTCGGAAAAGAAGGGAAGAATAACGGCAAAGTCATCATTCTCGCATATGACGCGCTTGTTCTCCTTGTATTCGTTTTTCAAAATATCGCAAATCAGACAATTTCCTGTCCTTTCAAGGTGCTTTTTGCTGTTGTCAAGCTCTTCGCGGATTCTCTTCGGAACAACAGAATATCCGTAAATCTGACCGTGGGGGTGGGGCATCGTAACGCCGACAGCTTCACCCTTATTTTCAAACATAAATACATATTTAATATTCTCATCCTTGGAAAGCTCAGCAAAACGCTCCTGCCAGAGGGAAACCAGCTTTTCGATATGGTCAACACTGAGATGAGGCAGAGTTGTTGTGTGCTCTGATGAATAAAGAATAACTTCACATTTGCCGTATTCGGGCTTTACTTTGAAAAAATCCGTTGCAACATCGTCAGGCGGCGGCGGATTTTGTGAAAGAGCGGGGAAATCGTTGTCATACTTATAAACATCGTAACTTTCCGGCACTTTCCCCGACCCGGGACAAAACGGACACCAGTCCTTAGGCATCTGAGGTCTGTTCTGCCGGTGGGAAGCGATAATTGTCCAATCATTAAGCAGGGGGTTATAT
>JAEDLZ010000017.1 GCA_016303265.1 Clostridiales bacterium | reverse complement strand
GTTGAGGACGGGAAAATTGTATCGAAGGACACGGTTCCGTTTAATGTTAAAGTAACGCTTCCGTCTGTTACGGAGGCTTCCGGAATTGTACTTACTCCTAGAGAACAGGGCAACACCGGCAGAATACTGTCGGCAAATGTCTATGTGTCTGATACTGACGGCGGCGAATGGTTTTTGCTTAAAGAAAATGCAGTACTTGCAAGCGACGGACGATCGCAGGAGATATTTTTTTACGGGAATCTTAAGTTAAAGCGTGTACGCATTGAGATAACCTCGACCATAGGCGGATACGGAACAATGGCGGAATTTGACCTTATGCAGAAGAACGATAAGTATGCTGCGATGAGCTATGAAGAGTTTAAGGCGAAGGACGAGTTAAATACGATTTATGAAATAGACCGCACCTGGATGACTGCCGAAGCATCTGCAACAAACTGGCAAAAAACCGAAAATATTTTTGACAATAACAGTATGTCGTTTTGGCAGACAAATGCTGTCAAGTCGAGTGATTTTCCGATAATTTTAACCGTTGACCTTAAGAATGTGTATAAGCTTAAGGAAATACATGTACAGCCGAGAAATTCGGAGGATCATCACGGATTATGGCGTAAGGTCACCATTAACGGAAGCACGGATAACAATGATTGGTTCGAAATTAAAGGAGGAATCACTTTTGATGACGACCTTACTGAGAGGATAATTAAATTCGACAAAGAGGTATCTGCAAGATATATTGAGTTCAGAATAGAGGATGCCGTTGCATTGAGAGCGAGCGCAGCGGAAATCTCTTTCTGGCAGTCAAAGGCGGCCAAGGAGGAGCGCGAGGCCGCAAACAATGTAAAATACAGCCTTAAAATCGGCTCGGATATTATAACGACCGAAAAAGGCGGAATAAAAACGGATAAGCAAATAGATGTCGCTCCGTATATAGTGAACGGCTCAACCATGATTCCTCTTCGCGGCCTTTTGGAGGAAATGGGCGCAGAGGTTGGCTGGAACGGACAGAACAAAACCGTGACGGTGAACAACGGCACAAACGTTATCACTCTTCAGATCTGGAATTATCTTGTTTATGTTACGAACACAAAATACGGCGATGTCAGATATACTCTCTTGAATCCGCCTGTAATAAGTAATTCGAGAACATTTATCCCGATAAGATTCGTTTCTGAGCAGCTTGGCTATAACGTTTCGTGGGACGGAGAAAGCCGGACAGTCACAATAACAAAATAAAGGATAATTAAGGCGGAACCGGCATCAAATGATGTCGGCTTTGCCATTGACAGGAGGAAAGACAAGTGGAGTTTATTTTAGGATGTAACTATTGGGCGTCTGACTCCGGGACGGATATGTGGAGGACATTTAATGAGAACGTTGTAAATGATGATTTGAGGATACTGTCGGGACACGGAGTGAAGCATATAAGGGTTTTTCCGAATTGGCGTGATTTTCAGCCGGTCATACCGCGTATGAAGGGCGGAATGACCGTGGCCGGATACTGCATGGAGGGCGAGCGTGAAAAAACGAATCCCTATTATATTGACGATGTCATGATGAGGAGATTTTCAAGGTTTCTCGATCTGTGCGAAGGATACGGTATAAAGGTCATAGTCGGACTTATAACCGGGTGGATGAGCGGAAGAATGTTTGTGCCGCCCGCGCTGTACGGGAAAAATATAATTAACGATCCTCTGTCGCAGTATTTTCAGAAGCTTTTTATAAAGGGCTTTGTTTCCGAATTTAAGAACAGCAGTACCGTAATTGCGTGGGACCTGGGGAATGAGTGCAACTGTATGTCGCCAACGGACAGAATCGGGGCTTTGAATTGGACATCAATGATTGCAAACGCTATCCGTGCAGAGGACGATACGCGCCCGGTGATCTCAGGCATGCATTCTTTGGAGGTTGAAGATAATGCAACATGGCGTGTTGAGGATCAGGCGATGTTTACAGATATTTTGACAACTCATCCTTATCCTTTTTGGGGGAGAAACACGAAAATTGATAAAACATTATCCCTTCGCACAACGATGCACGCCACAGCGGAGACAAAATTCTATTCGGAGATAGGAAAGGCTCCGTGCCTTGCCGAGGAAATCGGCAGAATGGGACCTATGGTTTGCAGCGATGAAAAAGCGGCTGACTTTTTGAGGCTGAATTTATTTTCACTGTGGGCAAATAACAGTGCCGGCGTTATGTGGTGGTGCGCAAATGATCAGACAGAGCTCGAGTCATATCCGTATGCTGAGAATATGATCGAGCTTGAGCTGGGCATGATTGACAAAAAACGCAGTCCCAAGCCGGTGCTTGCCGAAATGAAAAAGTTTTCGGAGTTTTTGGAAGGGCTTGATTTTGAAATCCCGAAAGCGAAAACAGACGCCGTTTGTCTGCTGACAGAAGGACAAAATCAGTGGGGAGTGGGATATATGACATATATCCTGCTCAAAGAGTCGGGAATCACGCCTTCATTTGCATATGCCAATGATTCTGTTCCGGAATCAAAGCTTTATATTATGCCGTCGATAACCAACTGGGAGGTCATGAAAAAAAGGAATTACAAAGAGCTTAAAAGGCGCGTATACGAGGGCGCAGATCTCTATATTTCCCTGGACAACGGTTTTATTTCGGAATTTACGCAGCTTACGGGTCTTAAGGTTGAGGATTCTTATGAGTGCACCGAGACCGAAAGCTTTGAATTTTGCGGAGAAGAATTTACATTCACAAGGAAGAGAAATTATATATTGACCGCACGGGGAGCGGAGGTTATAGCTTTCGATAAAAAGGGAAATATTGCAATAGCGGTCAATAATTACGGAAAAGGACATGTGTATGTCGCGAACTTTCCGATAGAGAGCGATCTCCTGGGAAGACATGATGCATTTGAAGAAGGCGTGTATCATATATATAAAAGGCTTTTTGCCGATCATGCGAAGGGGAGACCTATGAGGATTGATGAACCGAAGCTTGCCGTGACCTATCACGAGTCAGGAGACAAAATGATTGCGGTGATTATAAATCATTCGGATAAAATATGCGAAACAAAATATGAGCTTGAGAGCGGATGGAGTATTAAAGAGACTCTTTACGGAAATGTCGGAAAAATCAATCCATATGACGCATGTGTACTTGAATTGAAAATGGAGGGGTAAAACCGGAACAGGCCGCAGCTTTGTGATGGTATGAAATGCTTAAGCGCAGGGCCGGCGGCGGAAAAAGAACGCGGGTCGGGAAAAGCTTTGCACTTCAATTCGGGCATATCGTGAAGCGGTTATTAGGCTTGAAAGAGAGGGGTAATTTTATGATATATAAAAATATTGAAGTATTCAATGCCGTTGAAGCCGAAGAATATGAAGGCGGAATGCGGTTTTACAGAGTACCCGAGTCTGTGTCTGACGCTATGGAAATTCCGCCGGGAGGGGTTGGCAGAGCAACAAATTCGACCGGCGTGGAGTTAAGATTCGTTGTTAAGAGCGGAACGGTCAAAATAAAAATAAAGGACGTATCGCCGATAGACTATCTTTCATCGTTTCATGTGTATTACGGAGGCCTTCAGGGCGGGTGGGACGCTCATGAAGTTAACTGTTACATAACACGCGAGGAAAAGGAATTTGAGTTCAAGACTCCGCCGAACCTTGAAAAGCTGAGAAAAATATCAAAGGAAGCCGGAATTGACTTTGACCCGTCGGTGGTAAGGGTGATTTTTGACCGCGGAAGCTATGTGATAACCGATGTTTCGGGAGATGCAGAGCCCCCGACAAAAGACCTTTTGCCGCAAAAGACGCTGCTTTGCTACGGCTCTTCCATAACGCACGGGTCAAACAGCATCGATATGTCGCATTCATGGGCGTCGATTCTGGGACATACTATCAATATGGATGTCAGAAACCTCGGAATGGCAGGCGCATGCGCGGCGGAGGAGGAAATGGTCGGCTATATTGCCTCTGAGGGCGAAAGAGGGGCGTGGGACACGGCGGTTCTCTCACTCGGAATTAATGTTCTTAACTGGGAAGAAGAAAAAATTTATGCGCGCGTTAAAAATATGATAGCAGAGATTGCCGGAAGAAACCGCGATAAGAAGGTGTTTGTCATATCGCCGCTTTACAATAACGACGACTATGAAAACGGCGGAAGATCCGACAACTGGAGAAAAATAATCGCCTCGGAATGCGAGAAGGCGGCGCTCCCCAATGTTACATATATAAACGGGCTTGACCTTCTGGGGAGTATGGATTTGATCTCGGCGGACTTTGTGCATCCGAATATATACGGCGTCAGCCAAATTGCCGAACGACTTACAAAGATCGTGAAGGATAGTCTGCAAATATAATGACCTTCTTTATATAAATATTACCTGTGCCCGCGGCATATTTAAGAGGCGGTTCTCCGAATTACTTACGTAACGCGGCGAATGAAACGCCGCATACCCATATTAAAAGCTGCCGTATTGTGATGGCGAAGGAATATCTCACACGCGGAGCAAGCCGTGACGAGTCGAAGGTGTGCTGTAAGAATTAAAAAAAATGACTGCGTTTTTCGGCTTGAGCTCCGGCGGTTGCTGTGCCCGGAGCGAAGGAACAGGATAATGAATTGGAAGGCGCAACATAAATACAGGATAACTGCAACATTTGTATAATGCTTTATTACAGATAATTTGTCATAATACAGATGAACGGAAAATTTCTGAAAAGTATTGACATTTAAATCAAAATGTGATATCATGAACACATACAGATGTATTGATAAGATAAGGAGGAGTTAATTTATGGTAGGTAAAAACAAAATCGTAAAAGCAATGCTTACTTTGTCGCTTACTCTTCTTGGTGTTCTTGCACTTGCGGTAACGTCCTTTGCGGAAGGGGAAGTTGCCAAGGTGTATAACGCAGACGGGTCGGTGGCTGCAAGCTTTGCGACGGTTGAAGAGGCAATGGGGGCGGTGCCCGCCGGCGGAAAGGTCGAGCTTTTGGCGGACACGACGCTGACCGGCACAACTAAATTCGCTGACGGATATGCTTATCCCGTAACAACGAGCTTCACACTTACCGGAGGAGCCGATAAACATACTTTGACGCTTACCGGAACGGATGCGGAGCACAAAAAGAGTTTCATAAACATACAGAACGCCACACTTACGCTTGAGAATATTACACTTTTGGGCGATACGAATGTTTATAACGGAAATTCGGCGGGATTTACGCCGTACGGACTGCTTTGTGTGCAGACTGACGGAAATGTAATTCTGGATAGCGGTACAACCATTTCAAAGGTCGGCGGCCGGAACGGTGCGGCAATTTTCCTTAATGGGAACGGAAAGGCCGAGATGAGGGATGGAGCGCTGGTTGAAAAATGCAAAACAACATACAGTAAAGGAGCTATATATATTATCGGCGGAGAATGCACGTTTACCATGAACGGAGGAACGATACGGTATAATGAAGACGCAACAGTCACCGCAATACATGCTACCGCAGGAAATATAGTATTAAACGGAGGCGAGATTACCGCAAACGGTACTGCCCAAAAACCCGCAAAGGGAGCTGTGTACTTAAAAGGTGAGGTGTCGCTTACTTTTAACGGGACGCGGATTTATGATAACTTCGGCGCAAATGTTTATATTTCCGATACGGACAAGACGACCGTGAAAGGCGAATTGAGCAACAACACATGCTCGGACAATATGGTGGCCGGGGCAAGAATCTATTATGATGCTGATGATGAAGCGGCAATAAATGTTGCTGTTTCGAGCGCAAATAATACATGGGTGTTCTACACAAAGCTCAAAGAGGCTCTGGACAGTGCGGCTGAAAACGCAGAGGTCGTTCTCCTGAAGGATGTTAGCTTCATTTCCGAAGATATAATTCAGAACGGTGCTCCGAGGGTCGGGTATATTTATAGAATCAAAAAGAATGTTATTATAAACGGCGACGGAAAGAAGCTGATATTTGAAGATAATGGAAGCGGAGCCGAGAGAGGATCAAGCGGACTTCAAATCGAGGGCAAGGGTAATGTTACGCTGAAAAATTTAACGCTTGAAAGGGCGGCAACAGCGCCCGGAAAGTACCCGGTACTGTGGGTCATCGGGAAAGAGGCGGTGCTGAATACCGAGAATATAACCGTAACCTGCAATAGCAGCAATGAGGCATATAACGGCGCGGTAATGTCATTAGTTGACGGGGCAACGGCTAATTTAAATAGCGGAACAAAGATCACAGGCTGCAGTTCAAACAATTCTCCCGCGATCTGGGTCTTTAATGGAAGCCTTAATCTTGACGGAGCTATAGTAACGGATAATGCTTTATCGGCTGTATATATGACGGCCGGCACTCTTAATGTTAAGGATTCCGTCATTAAGAATTCGTGGAAGGGCATTATTGTCGGCAAGAAAAATATAAGTGCCAATGCCGAAATCACGATCAGCGGAGCAACTGAAATAACCGGCAATGCGAGAAACGGAAAGGCTGCAAATGTTGAATTATATATACAGGAAGGCGATGCCTGCCGCCTGAATATTGCGCAAGACTTCACCGGCAGATTCGGAATATCCGGAACGGCGCTTGCAACAGCAGGAGCTGAATTTGCGACAGAAGGAAATGTCATAGCGACGTGTGAAGAAGGATATACCCTTCCGGGTGCGGATTCCGTAACATGCGATAATTCGGAGCTCTTTGCATATATCGACGGGACAAGTCTTAAGCTTACAAAGAAGCCGCAGCTTAAAATAGAAACAGATAAGGGAAAGTATAAGACCGGTGAAAAAAGCTACGGTGTAATCAGAGTTTTGACCGCCTCGGAAAATGACGCCGAGACTCCGGTTGAATATTTCGGAACCGCATTCATTATGACTGACGGAGCCGAGGTTTTGGAAACGACACCCAAACGTCAGTTCAGTGAGGGAGATGAGGGTGTTTCCGCAATATTCGGAGCAGGTAAGGGCTTCATCGTTGACATGGACGAAGCGGAAGCCGGAAACATAACGCTTGATGAGAACACGACCTACGCCTATATTCCCGTAAGCTTCTATAAGATAAAGGGCATCAATGCGGTACAGTATGTTTACGGAAGCAAGGTTTCATTTACCAAAGCAAATGAAAAAACGGTTGAATATACTGATTAAGAGGAGGCGTTTTGAAATGATGAAAAAAGTAAAAAAATATGAAGCGCCGGCCCTCGAAGTTACAAAAATCGAGATCGGTGACATAATAATGGCAAGCGGCACGCTTATCGATCTTACCGATGACAAGCTTATGGGCAAGGGTAAGATCAAGTGGATTGACGTTAACTGAGCTTTCTCAGCAATGCGAATGGCACGAAAGCTGCCGTTCGCAGAAAAAATCGGTAATAGGGTGTAAAAGCCTTATTATATGTTCCTTCCGCCCGGAGTTCTTAAGGCTCCGGGCACACCTTTTATATGCGTGAAGGAATTTGACAAAACAGTGAGAATGCATTATTATCAAAGCGGAGGGAAAAAGATGAGATTTTACGAAGACCTTAAAAAATTCCGTATCAACACAGAAAAACCGCGCTCGCATTACATCCCGTACGATACGCCGGAAAAGGCGCTCTGCGGAGACGAAAAAAAGTCCGATTACTATCATTGCCTAAACGGCGTCTGGGATTTTGAATATTATGACGCCGATATTGACGAGGGCGAAAAGAAACCGAGCTGCGGTAAAATAAATGTCCCGGGCAACTGGCAGACGCAAGGGTGGGGAATGGCATGGTACAATGACCAGAACTATCAGTTCCCGGTTGATCCGCCTTATGTGCCCGACCTTAATCCTATGGGGGTATATAAGACCTCCTTCTCGCTTCCGGAGGTATGGAACAAAAAACGGACGTATATAGTATTTGAAGGGGCGGCTTCATGCATCGAGGTTTATTTGAATGGCAAATATGTGGGATATTCTTCGGGAGCTCACAATCCTGCCGAGTTTGAGCTGACCGAATTTCTTGAAAAGGGAGAAAATTCTCTGACGGTTAAGGTTCGCCAGTTCTGTCTGGGAACATATTTAGAGGATCAGGATTATTTAAGACTTTCCGGAATTTTCAGAGACGTCTATCTTCTTTCGCGCGACAACGACAGAGTATGGGATATCGACATCGATTTTGACGATAAAAAGATCGACTATAACGGCGAAGGAGAATTTTCGGTTTATGACAGCAAAAATGAAATTGCCGATCTGACAAAGCCGGTTTTGTGGTCTGCGGAGAGCCCGTATCTTTATACCGTAATAATAAAACACGGCAGCGAATATATACCGCAGAAAATCGGAATGCGCAAAGTCGCAATTGATAACGGCAAGCTTTTGATCAACGGAACAAGCGTTAAGTTAAGGGGCGTGAACCGCCATGATACACACCCGAAATTCGGATATTATATGCCGAGAGAGGATATAAGATCAGAGCTTTTACTCATGAAAAAGCTCAACATCAACTGTGTCAGGACGAGCCACTATCCCCCGGACCCTTATTGCATGGAGCTTTTTGACGAGCTGGGATTTTATGTTGTTGAGGAGGCGGACCAGGAAGCGCACGGATTCCGCGATATGAGACCATGTAATCCGGAGGAGGCATGGAAGAACAGCAACAAGCCGGATTGGATCTGTTCCAATCCCGAATGGGAAGAGGTTTTTGTTGACCGTGCAGAGCAGATGGTGGAGCGCGATAAAAATCATGCAAGCGTGATTATCTGGTCGCTTGGCAATGAGAGCGGATACGGAGTGAATATCGAGGCGATGAGCCGTTATGTCAAGGGACGCGACAAGACAAGACCGGTACATTATGAGCGCGCAAATATTTTTGAGTGTCCGGAAGATGTGGTCGACATTGTAAGCTATATGTACACTCAGCCTTCCGGCGTTAAAAAGCTTGAAGAAATGTATCCCGGAAGACCGATATTCCTTTGCGAATACTCGCACGCTATGGGAAACGGCCCCGGCGGTCTGACCGAATATATTAAGTACTTTGATGAAACCGAAAATTCGATTGGCGGCTGTATATGGGAATGGGCGGATCACGGATTATATGATAAGAACGGAGTTCTGCGCTACGGCGGAGATTTCGGAGAGCCGATCAATGACGCTAACCGCTGCTGCGACGGAGTAGTGTTTGCGGACAGAACGTTAAAGTCAGGTTCGCTCCAGGTGAAGACGGAATACAGTCCTGTCAGGGCGCGGTATGATGGCAAAACGTTAACCGTTATAAATAAATATGATTTTACTTCGCTTGAAAATCACAAATTTTTATGGAATGTTGAGTGCGACGGCAAAACGGTGTCCGAGGGAAGCCTTGAATGTGCCGCAAAGCCTCACACGTCGGAGAAAATTGAATTCTCGCCATCGCTTCCCGAAAGCTGCAGGCTCGGAACATATATTGGTCTTAAGGTGCTGGATGCAGAAGAAAATGAGATCGTTTCTCTTCAGTTTAAAACGGATGTTCCCGTAAAGGTAGAAGAAAAGCCGGAATCGCACGGCAAGGTTAAGATCAGCCGTGAGGGAAGATATATTGTTGCATCGGGAGAAGGCTTCTGCCATAAGATCAATTCGGTTACCGGCATGCTTTCGGAGGTTAATTCTCTGCTCTGCGGCGAAACGGTTCTTTCGGCATGGCGCGCTCCGACCGATAACGACAGGAGATCAGTTGCCGGAAAGCAGCTCTTTTTCCCGAGTGAAATGGGCATATTGAACGGCGCAACATCGACGTCGGAAAACATTAACCTCACATTTAACAAGATATATTCGTGCGATATCGAAGAAAACAGGGTGTCGTTTAAGGGCAGCCTTGCGGGAATATCAAGGCTGCCGTATTTCAGGTTCAGCCTTGACTATACGTTCTTTGATGATGGCAGGATCGGTGTTTTGTTAAACGGAAAGGTGAGAGAGGATGCAATAACTCTGCCGCGCCTCGGATTTGAATTCAAGCTCCCTGAAGATTCAGGAGAATTTAAGTATTACGGAATGGGACCGGGTGAGTGCTATATTGATATGTGCAGCTTTGCAAAGGTCGGACTTTATGAAAGCAGCGCGGAGAAGGAATATGTTAATTATCCGTTCCCGCAGGAGCACGGCACACACATGAAGACGAAGCTTATTGAAATGCGTAACGGGTTCACCTGCACCTCTGACGGAGAATTCGACATCAATGTTTCAGAATACAGCAAGGAGTCCGTTATGGCGGCAAAGCATCCGGATGAGCTTAAAAAAAGCGGCTTCGTTACTCTGAGGATCGACTATAAAAACACGGGAATGAGTTCTATGTGTCTCTGGGGGTTAACCAAAGAGAAATTCAGTCTTTCGGAAAAGGACATTTCGTTTTCGTTTACAATAAATGCAAAATAATTATATGATATAAGAGAAAATTTATTGTGTGCTGAAAAAAATAAAATTGCCGCTATCGGATGCGGCGGATTTTCATGAGGCTTCATTCCTCTTTTTAACCCGTATGCCGAAAATGTCGAGTTTGCCAGAAAAACCGGACTTACATATATGATGGGTGAAACATGTTTCTGCAAAGAAAAATCCGAATCCCGGGAATTAATGTGCCGACCCGCGCCTCAAGGCGCGGGTCGGCATTACGGGCTTACAGCCCTTGAGCAAACCGCCAGTCAGATGCAGCGTTAATTATCATACAAACTAAATTACAAAACCCTTGTTCAATATAGAACCGAACAAGGGTTTTGTAATTTGTGTTTTTTAGTGCCTGCCTTTACTTGACAACTGCATCAAACGGGTGATGATGATTTAAAAGTCAAATTTATGAAATGTTATGCAGTTTGAATCGTGAAAGTTTTCGGAACCGTTAAATGCTGTTCGCGATAAGAGGTAGATCTTATTGCCCTCAAAGAGAGCGGAAGGATACTGAAGCCCGACCTTATCTGTTGAATACCCGTCGAAATTGATGAGGTTTTTTACTTCCTCCCAGTTTTCATAATCCTTTGTGCGGTAAACGGCAATAGATGTGCGTGCCGGGAATCTGTTTCCGATAACATATGCGTATCCGTCATCCTTCTTAAATACTTCAAACTTCGAATGCCCGACCGGAAGCTTGACAAATTTATAAAATTCGAGCTTTCCTTCGGGATCGTCGGCTTTTACCCTCATGATCTCGCCAATGCTCTCGCCGAGTCTGACGCCGTACCGAGCGAGGTCGTAAATATATTCTCCGTCGGGCGACTCAACAGGCACGCCCTCGATTGCACCGGGGATCCCGGGCAATGAATAAGGATTGTCCCTGACGGGCTCGCAGAATTCGGTGAACGACCAGGCCTCAACATCGAGAAGATCCGAGTCAACCGGAGCTGAAAGAAGTGTGTTGCAGAAAATATTTGCAGACCAGTTGCCGTATTCGATGGCAAACCATATTCTTCCGTGACTGATAAGGGGCTGGCAGGAACCCTTGTGGAACCCTTTGTTTCCGGCCCTGTTATCGCACGAGCTTCTTGCGAGGACAGTCGGTGTCGACCATGTGACGCCTTCATCATCGGACGCGCCGATCAAGAGATCTCCGTATACTCTCGAGCAGGCAATGATATATGTTCTGCCGTTTAAATAGAATATCCTCGGCCAGAAGCATGAGAAAAGCTGAGAAACAAGCGTCCAGCTTTCGCCGTCGTCATCCGAGCGAAATACCATGGCGAAGTTTTCCTGGGTTCCGCCGGTGCCACCGCAGAAAATATCGTGTACGGCAAGAATCGCGCCCGAAGGGAGCCTGACAATTGAAGGCGAGCCGAGACATCTGCCGGAAAAATAATAGGTTTTATCCTGGAAGTGAAGATAGTCAAGTACTTTTCCGGGATAATATCCGGTTCTGACCCATCTTGTTGTTCCGCGCCTGCCGTCAGCATCGGTTAAAAAAATCTCATAATCGCATCTCGTTTCAAGACCGTCAATTGTAAATTTGTTTCCTTTGACAGGCATCGTAAACGATTCTTTATCCTCGAGCTTTTTATAGTGTGCGGTTACTTCGGAGTTACTGTCTGTTATGATCTGGCAGCTCACACTTGTTTCCGAGGGTGAGAGCACAGCAATATACGGCATCGGAATTCCGCCGTAAAAGGGTTTATAATTCCATCGGTTATAGGCTTTCATAAGGATTCTCCTTTATAATAAAATTCGCACAGTGCGGTTTTAATAACTATAACACGAAAAAAACATACCGTCAATACACCATAATTATCTTTCTCGATATTGAGCTTGACAAAAGAATGAGTACGTGGTATCATAAAACATGTACAGATGAGTCGAAGAGGCGTTTTTGCGGATGTATATGCACAATGGCGGTGACCGCTTTACATTCTGCAACATTTTTATAATGCTTTTTTCGGTCGGATACGCTATAATGGAAATAGAACAAAAGGAGGAAATAAGTATGAAAAAATTTTTACTGACGGCTGTCATTCTGGCGACGGTTTTATCGACGGCAACAGGTGTATCTGCCGCTCAAAAAACGGTCTCGTTTTCTGCGGCGCCCGTCAAATCCGCAAGCGGATTTTCGGCATCCGGGGATGAAGTGTCGCTGAATATGGGCGGATATGTAGGCTTTTCCGGAGTCGACCTTACCGGAATAAATTCAGTTATCGTTAAAGCTAAATGCAGTATGCCCTACGGATCAAACGGAGAAACGCTGGCAATCGTGATTGACGATCCGGTCAACGGAGATGACATAGGGTACGTCATCATTAATTCGGAGGAAAAAAATGAATTTGTCGGGGGCATAAAAAAGGTTGACGGAGTTCATGATGTGTATTTTATTTCATCATACGGGAAGAATTTCTATAATAAGTTTGTGAGCGCTGAATTTTCACCTTCGCCGGCGCCGGAGGGAATAAAGGCAGTGCCCGAGGAGAAGATAAGAGACAACTATTCGGACACATGGGCGTCGACAGATTCATACGGAAGAAGGGTGGCGGGGTATGCCGAGGCCGGACCGGTGAAAAACGGAGATCACTATGTGGGCATTATGTACTGGGACTGGTTTGAAAAAGGTGAAATACAGGCGCCGCTTATTATAAGCGAGGTCATAAAAGAACACCCGGAAGCCAAGGATGATTATTCAAATAAGGCATGGGGCGTCAGCAGGTCGACATATTGGGACGAGCCGCTTCTTGGATTTTATAAGGGCAGTGATTACTGGGTTTATCGCAGGCATGCGTCGTGGCTTTCGGCGGCAGGCGTGGATTTTATATATCTTGACTATACCAATGACGACAATACATATATTTCCAATCTGAATGTTCTTATGAGGGCGTTTCACGATGCGCGCGATTCCGGAATCGATGCGCCGAAGATTTCGGCGTATATGGGGCCGCCGCAAAAAACTGCGGCACAGCTTAAGGCTCTTTGGTTTAACTTCCTCGGAAATGAGGAATATTCCGATCTCTGGTTTATGTTTGACGGAAAACCGCTTGTGGTTGCCGAGAGCAGAGAGACGATATCCTCATATATCGATAAAGAAAATGTCAGAGACAGAGAGCTTCTTGACAAGATATATAAAAGCATTACGATAAGGGAGCCGGGTTCAAGGCAGACAGGGCAGAAGAACGGCAAAAACGAATGGGTATGGCTTGAAAATTATCCTCTTCATGAGTGGGGTAAAAAGCGTGATGACGGAAGAATAGAGGCAATGACCGTAGGAATATCGATAAATCATTCGTATGTCTACAACTATACATATACCGGTCTTGCGTCCGATGAATATACGAAGGGAAGAGCATATACCGAGGGCTTTGGCGAAGGGACCGATCCCAGAAGCGCGGCTTTCTTCCGCGAGCAGGCTTCGCAGGTTCTGGATACCGATCCGGCAGTCGTATTGATTGACGGATGGAATGAGTTTTCGGCAGCACGCCAGCAGAACTATGCGGGATTCAAAAATTCATTTGTTGATACATTTGATTCGGAAAACAGCCGTGATATTGAGCCGGTGAAAGGCATTTTGAAGGACGACTCGTATAATCTTCTGGCGGATTTCATCAGAAAATATAAAGGTGTGCGGCCGGTTCCTTTGTCAAACGGCAGAAAAACCATTGATATCGGCAGTGACGTATCGCAGTGGGACAGCGTTGCTCCCGAATATGTTAACGATTACGATGCATACGAAAGAACCGAAAAAGGCATCGGGGGAATGGTATATGAAGGGAAAACGGTCAATTCGATCGAAACGGTCAAGGCGGTACGCGATGACAGCAGTATATATTTCTATGTAAAGTGCCGCGATGTTATTAACAGAAATACCGATGAATTTTTACACGTCTATATTAACTCTGACAGAAACTATGCAACCGGATGGGAAGGATATGATTTTGCGGTAAACCGCCGTGACGGGAAAATTGAAAAATTTGAAAACGGGGCATGGACCGAAGCGGGAAAAGCAGAGTATTCCGTTTCCGGAGATGTACTCATGCTGAAAGCCGACGCATCAATCTTAAAGATAGGCGCGGAGTTTGAGTTCAAGTGGGCGGATTCCTGCGGCGAAATTAAAAGCGGAGATTTGCTCGAGTTCTATAAAACCGGCTCTGCGGCTCCTCTGGGAAGATTTAACTATGTTTACACAGAAAAAGAGGAGAAGGTATTGACCGGGGCAGAGCGATCGAGGCTTTACGGAACGGCGGTCTTCAAAGCAGGCTCTGACAAAATGATTACCGGCGGAATAATGGATGTTTATGAAGCGGATAACAGAATAACAGCATTTTCTCAGGACGGAACACTTTATATTCCGGCAACAGTTTTTGAGGAATTTATGTACGGAGAGTCGAAGGTTCGCTATGACAGAGGTGACAATACGCTGCACCTGTCGTGCTTTGACCTGGAGGATTCAAAAATAAAGGATGAGGTCTGGACGTATCTGACACTCGGAGGAGCAGAGGCAAGAGTCAACGGATATTTAAGGCAAATTTCACATACGGCGGTTGCATTAAACGGAGTGATATATATTCCCGTGAGCATATTCTCGGAGTGCTTTGGATTTGACGTTTATTCAAATGGCGATGTGTATGCCGTATCTCGCTACGGAAAGGTTGAAACGGGCGTGGTTGAGGAAGTTATTTCACATCTTGATTAAAGGGGGATGAATATGAAAAAAATAATCGGAGCCGTTTTAGCGGTTTGTATCCTTCTCTCTACCGGTGTATGCCTGGCGGATGACGGGATTTTGAAAATCGGTGAAGTGAGAGCGACAATCGGAACAAATTCAACACACGAGAAAAAGGCTGTGGGTAATTACGGCTATTATTTACAGCTTTTCGACGGGAAAATTTCGACAAGTGAAAAAAAGCTTACGGAGATTTATGCACAGTATTCGATTTATCCGGCAAGAGCCGAGTCGGCTTGGGTGAATATTGACCTCGGAAGCGCATATGAAATTTCCGGCGTGAGGGTTTACGGGCGTTATGAATATAATACTCAGATAGTATCGAAAGGCAATTTGTATTTTTCCGAGGACGGGAAGACATGGATAAAGACGGATACCCAGTCTTTTTCAAAGGATGCGAGATATGCGGATTTTAAGGCGGTATTCGGGAAAAAACAATATAATGTTAAGGCAAGATATTTGAAAATTGAGGCAACCGAGGTTGGCGAAAATATAACGTGTCAGCATTGGGGAATGGAAGAGATACAGTTTTTGGCCCCGGTATCCGGAAATGACGGGAAAAAGGTTTCGGAGCTTTCAAGCTACACAGTGAAGGACAAGAAGGTGCCCGGAGCAAATGATTCATATGGAGATTCCGCAATAAAGACTGCGTCGCTGGAGGCGGCAACTGCAGCTTCTTCGTCAGGTTCGTCCGAAAAACAGTCTTCAGAGGTTAAATTGGGTGCTGCAGATACTGTTAAGATTGAGGGAGCAAGCGCAACCATAGAATCAAATTCAACACATGAGAAAAAGGCTGTGGGTAATTACGGCTATTATTTACAGCTTTTCGACGGAAAAATTTCAACAAGCGGGAATAAGCTCAGCGAGATATTTGCACAATATTCGATTTATCCGGATAAAGCAGAATCGGCTTGGGTGAATATTGACCTCGGAAGCGCATATGAAATTTCCGGCGCAAGAGTTTACGGACGCTTTGAGTATAATACTCAGGTTGTTTCAAAGGGATATATTCACATTTCCGAGGATGGACAAAACTGGTACAGGTCTGATGAACAGAGCTTTTCAAAGGATGCAAGATATGCAGACTTTAAGACCCTGTTCGGCAAAAAAATATATAAGGTCAAGGTAAGGTATTTAAAAATTGAGGCAATTGAGGTCGGCGAAAGCAAATCCAACCCGCATTGGGGAATGGAGGAAATAGAATTTCTTGCGCCGTCCGCCTCCGATACCAAGGCCAAAATATCCGACCTGGCGGCTTTTAAATGGGATGAAAAGAAGGCTGAGGCAGAGAGAAACGCCATCATAAACAAGGACAAAACCGACGCAACGGGGAAATACATTCTTTTGAAGGGTAAAGATAAATGGACGGTCAGTGCGAGCTCGTATTATTCGGAGAGCGATTCCGCAAAAGCTGCATTTGACGATAACGACAACACATACTGGCATACAAAATATGTTGCCGAGAACGGTGCCGTTATATCGAAAGACCCTCCGCCCTATGAGGTAGACATAACATTTGACCAAAAGACGGTTATATCCGGATTTGTTTACAAGCCCCGTAAATCGCTTGGCGGAACCATTACCGGAATTGAAATTTACGGATCCGAATCGGACACGGGAGAGTTGAGGTTTATTACAGCTGCCGAGATGACAGCGGATATCAGCCAGAAGGCGATAGAATTTTATGCCAATCTGACCGTGAAAAGGATCAAGCTGAAAGTGATACAGAGCCTGGACGGAGTCGCAACGGCGGCGGAATTTGATTTTATTGCCCGGCGAAATACATTGCCGGCTTCCGGGATAGAAGACTATCCTAAGATTGAGGAGCAGTTTAAGCTTTACGAGATCGACACATCTTTATTTTCGGCAAGAAGCGATATTCCGATTTGGGCGGGTCATGATGTATCCTCAATGCTTGACGGCGGAATAAACAGCTTCTGGCAGACGGACAGGAATGCTCTTCCGGCATCATTTGATATTGATATGCGTGCGGAGCATGAAATTTCGAGGATTGAGTGCGTCCCGAGACAGTCACAAGATCTCCACGGAAACTGGAAGGCATTTGAGATATGGGCGGGAGACAGCAAGGATAAGCTTGAAAAGGTTTATGAGATGAGCGACTCTGTGCAGAGTCTTGATAAAAAAGTAATTGATTTTGAAAAAGCGGTTCGTGCAAAATATTTAAGATTTATAATAACAGAAGCGAAGGACGACAGGGCATCGTGCGCAGAGCTTTATTTCTATCAAAGCAAGCAGGCGATGGATAGAGAAAAAGCGGCTGCATATGAAAAATATGTCCTTAAGATCGGCGAAAAAAATATTTCCGTGACGAAGGGCGATAAAACATATGTCAGAGAGCTTGATACAGCTCCCTATATATATGAATCCGAGGGGACTACACTGATACCGCTTCGCGGACTTATCGAAGAGATGGGGGGAAGCGTTGAATGGAACGGAGAAAACCAGGAAATTAACATAACCACTCTGAAAGGAAAAATTGAAATGCAGGTGCAGAGGATCACGGTTATGGCGGAGCATCCGAACTACGGAATGATTCGCTATACCTTAAGGGTTGCTCCCAAGATAAAGGATTCGAGAACATTTATTCCGTTAAGGTTCGTTTCGGAGAATCTGGGTTATTCAGTGGAATGGATCCCCGAAGGTCAGGAGATCGTTATCGAGAAAAAGTAAATAACGCAGGCATATATAAAAAAGATGTCTGAGCCGTGGCTCAGACATCTTTTTTTAAATTTTTGCAGGATTTGCGTTCAATCAACAAAGGCTCAAAAACCTTTGTATAGGGCCAAGCGGTATCGCCCGATATAATATTTAGGAGTGATAAGGCGGCTTCCTTGCCCAATAAATCTTTGGGGTGGGCGATACTTGTGAGTGAGGGGGAAACCGTTGAGGCTATTATTGTATCGTCAACGCTGATGACAGATATCCTGTCAGGAATATTTATCCCTGTTTTTTTAAATACGCGGTAAAGGTTTCTTGCAACAAGGTCGTTGTAGCAGAAGCATCCTGTTATATCGGGATGTTCGGCAAGCAATTTTTGAATATTTTTTTCAAATTCGTCATCATAGTCAATAACATACACCGAACCGCCGAAATTTGCTTCAAAACCCGCAAGACGCAGTCTGGAGTCCTTAAGTTCATTTCGGCAGATCATGCATACCGAGCTGTGGCCGTGGCTCTTAAGATAATCGGCAGCTATGGCGCCCGCCCTTTTTTCGTCAACTATAACATAAGATTGAGGCACATTGTCATAGGAGTTATCGATCATGATATACGGAATTCCGTTTTTGACAAGCTTTGAGCACGCCTCCTGGAGCTCCTCACTATCAGACCCGACCTTAAGACTTGGCTGAATCAGGACTCCGTCCGACCCGTTTTCCGGGATTTTTGAGAGAATTGCAACAATGTTCTCCGTACTGTCCTTTGTGTCGTTTACGGTGACTGCGACATCCGTTGCATCAAAAACTTCACAGATACTGTGAAGGTAATAGGGCATAAAATATGCGTCTGTCATATTAAGCAGAACATCAACTTTCAGCCGCTTTTTTGAAACCTCGGCGGATTTACAGAATGTACCCTTTCCGTGTTTTTTATCAATAAGCCCCTCGTTTGCAAGAATTGATAAAGATTCTCTTACGGTCAATCTGCCGAGCTGGTAGCTTTTGATCATTTCGGACTCACTCGGGAGCTTGTCGCCGGGCTTGATGATTCCCTGCTCAATCTGCTTTCTGATAAGGTCTGCAAGCTGAATGTAAAGCGGGACATGACTGTTTCTGTTAAGCAATTATATACCTCCTTATGCACTTGTGTGCTTGTACATATAAGCTCATGGAAGAATTATACTATACTTTTTTGAAATTGTCAATAAAAATATAGAAAACATATTGACATTCGATGCTAAAAGTGATAATATTATTATACATATACAGACGTGTTGACAAGAACGGAGGAATTATTGATGAGTGTTAAGATTTGTATTATTGGAGCAGGAAGTGCTATGTTCTCGGTGGGATTGGTAAAAGATATATGTATTACCGATAATCTCAATGGCAGCACAGTGGCACTGATGGATGTCAATGAGGAGAGACTTGATAACATCTACGGGTTATGCAAAAGATATTCGGAGGAAACAAACGCCAACATTAATATTATAAAGACAACCGACAGACGCGAGGCAATGAAGGGCGCTGATTTTGTGCTCAATGTTGCCCTTGACTTTGGACATGAGCGTTTCAAGCAGGCGATCGATGTTGCATATAACAACGGATACCATTTTGGCGGAAGCCTTCATGTTGTGCATGATGAGTCGTTTTCGATTAACTTTTATCAATTAAGACTCATGGAGAGCGTGCTTGCTGACATGCTTGATATTTGCCCGGATGCATATTATATTTTGGTTGCAAATCCTGTTCAGGGAGGAGTTACATATCTTCAGAGAAAGTATAAGGACGCAAAGATTGTCGGCATGTGCCACGGATTTAACGGCGTCAATGCGGTTTTTGATGCGATGGGTCTTGATGCGAAGCATGTTACATATGAGATTGCCGGCGTTAACCACTTTATATGGATGACAAAGTTTTTCTATAAAGGAGAAAATGCATATCCCATGCTTGATAAATGGCTTGACGAGAACTACGAGGAATTTTCGAAAAACTTGGGAATAAGTGCATTTATGGGCAAGAAGCCGGTTGACCTTTATAAGAAATTCGGGCTTTTCCCGATCGGAGATACGGCAAATCCGGGCGGCGGTGCATGGGGCTGGTGGTATCACTCCGACGATGAGGTTGAAAAAGAGTACAACGAGAATCCGTATCTCTGGTACCAGCATTATTTTGAAAACACGAAGAAAAATGTTGAAAGAATAGATGAGATTGTTCACAACCTTGATAAGAAAGTCAGCGAGACCATTGCGAAAGGCCATACCGGAGAGCCGATGATACCTCTTATTGAAGGATTGGCCTGCGATGTTGAAAACAAGGTTATAGTGAATGTCTTAAACAGCGGCGGATATATGAAGGGCCTGCCTACGGATTATGAGGTTGAGATAGCTGCAATGGTCAGCAAGAATGGTGTATGCCCGATTCATAATGAAGGATTGCCCAAGCCTATTATGGCTCACCTTATGCGCGACAGAATCGCACCTGTTGAGGTAGAGCTTGCCGCGTTCGAAAACAGAAGCAGAGATCTGCTTGTTGACCTTATTATGATGGATCCGTGGACGAAGTCAAAAAAACAGGCTGAAAAGCTCCTTGACGA
>JAEDLZ010000114.1 GCA_016303265.1 Clostridiales bacterium | reverse complement strand
CGTATGCTTTATAATAGTTATCCAAAACATTGCGGTATGTGCTGTTGTCGTGGGGGCCCTCCCGAGTTTCTGCCGTCTTGTCGGCAGTTTCGGTGATATTTTCCTCTTTTCCGCAGGCCGACAGGCACAAAACCGCCGCCGTTAAAATTATAAATATTCTCTTCATAAAAACACTTTCTGCCCGTTGTTATTTTACATTACTTTTCTGCGCTTAATTTATATTTTCATTATAACACCCGGTAAATTTTATGTCAATCCATATTTTCGGTATTTCCCGAAATTTTACATAAAAAATGAGCTGTTTGGGCAATGCTTTCTTTGCGTTTGCGGCAAGGCAAACCGATTTTTGCAAAACATACCCGAAAGGCTCATTTTTATAAGTGCTTAAACTAAAGCGTTTTTAAAGCGTATCTTATACTCTCGGCAAACTCCTTTACATGAGGAACGGCATCTCTGCCGTATTTTTCTATAATTTTCACTATTGCCGAGCCTATAATAACGCCGTCCGACTTTTCCGCCATGGCGGCCGCTTGCTTTGGACTTGATATACCGAACCCGACTGCGACCGGCACATCCGTGACAGACCTTACCGCTTCGACCATACCGTCCACATCCGCCGTGATTTCGCTTCTGACGCCGGTTACGCCCAGAGAGGAAACGCAGTATACAAAGCCTTCCGCCTCTTTTGCTATCATTTTTATGCGGTCATGAGAGGTGGGAGCAATAAGGGAAATAAATTCTAAGCCGTATTTTTTGCACCCCTCCCAAAATTCGCCTTTTTCTTCAAAGGGAATGTCGGGAAGTATCAGTCCGTTTATGCCGGACTCCTGCGCTTTTTTGCAAAAACGCTCCGTCCCGTAAGAAAAAACAACATTTGCGTATGTCATAAACACGATGGGGATATTCACCTTTCCCCGTACCCTTTGAACCATATCAAATATTTTATCCGTTGTAACCCCTCCGGACAACGCCCTTAAATTTGCGCCCTGAATCACAGGCCCCTCCGCCGTGGGGTCGGAAAAGGGTATGCCCAGCTCGATTAAATCCACGCCGGAGCCTGCCATTGCTTCGATTAACTTTTCCGTGGTTTCAATATCCGGGTCACCGCAGGTTATAAAGGCAATAAAGGCTTTTTTATTTTTAAACGCATCACTTATTTTCATTCCGAAATATCCTCCCCTCTGTATCGGGCGATAGCGGCACAATCCTTATCGCCCCGCCCCGAAATATTTACTACAATTATTTTGTCATTTGCCATTTCCGGGGCTATCTTCATTGCATGGGCAATTGCGTGCGCGCTCTCTATTGCCGGAATAATTCCCTCGGTTTTGGACAGGTATTCAAAAGCGTCAACAGCCTCGTCGTCAGTTACGGCAACATATTTCGCCCTGCCGCTGTCGTAAAGGGCGGCGTGTTCGGGCCCTACTCCGGGATAGTCAAGCCCTGCGGAAATGGAATAAACCGGCGCTATCTGACCGTACTCATCCTGGCAGAAGTATGACTTCATTCCGTGGAATATGCCCGGCTTTCCCGTTGCAAGCGTTGCGGCAGTTTCCGCCGTGTCAACACCCCGCCCGGCGGCCTCACAGCCGATCAGCTCAACCGACGGCTCATCTATAAAATGATAAAATGCCCCTATGGCGTTAGAGCCGCCGCCGACACACGCTAAAACCGCATCGGGGAGCTTTCCCTCTGCCTCAAGAAGCTGTGCTTTAATTTCCTTTGAAATAACAGACTGGAAATCGCGCACAATAGTCGGGAACGGGTGCGGCCCCATAACCGAACCCAAAACATAATGGGTATCGTCTATGCGCCTTGTCCACTCTCTCATGGTTTCCGAAACAGCGTCCTTTAAGGTTCTTGTACCGCTTGTTACGGGGTGAACCTTTGCGCCCAGAAGCCGCATTTTGTAGACATTGAGCGCCTGACGAACTGTGTCCTCCTCCCCCATGAAAACTTCGCACTCCATACCCATAAGCGCCGCAGCCGTTGCGGTTGCAACTCCGTGCTGACCTGCGCCCGTTTCTGCAATAACACGGGTTTTGCCCATTTTTTTTGCAAGAAGCACCTGCCCCAAAACATTGTTTATTTTATGTGCGCCGGTGTGGTTTAAGTCCTCGCGCTTTAAATATATTTTTGCACCGCCAAGATTCTCGGTCATTTTCTTCGCAAAATAAAGCCTTGACGGTCTTCCTGCATAATCGTTAAAAAGCGCGGTAAGCTCCTTGTTAAACTGTTCGTCATTCTTGTAAAAATTATATGCCTCTTCAAGCTCAATAACGGCATTCATAAGTGTTTCCGGAATATACTGTCCGCCATGAATACCAAATCTTCCCTTTGACAAGTTAATTCCTCCTTTTATTGTATTTCTCTTGCGGCTGCAACTGCCGCCTTTATCTTATTTAAGTCTTTTATTCTGCCGGTTTCAACGCCCGAGCTTAAATCTATTGCCCATGGCCTAAGTCTTGATATGGCGGCCTTAATATTTTCGGGGCAAAGCCCTCCGGCTAAGATAAACTGTCGCGAAAACCCCTCAGTCAGCGACCAGTCGAAGTTCTCGCCTGTGCCGCAGCCGTTGTCCAAAACAACCGCATCGGCGGTACTTGCCTCCGCCTTCTTGACATCGCTTTTGCCCCTTATTTTAAACGCCTTCCATATCACGGCGCCGGGAATTTCGTGCCTGAGCTTTTTTATATACTCTTCGCTCTCATGCCCGTGAAGCTGGATTATGTCAATAATCCCACGCCTGTGAAGGCTCTTTATATGATTCGGGTCATCGTCAACAAATACTCCTGCTGTACAGATTCTTTTATCAATTTTGTTCCGCAGGCTCTCTGCATTTTCATCAGAAACAAATCTGTGGCTTTTCGGATAAAATATCAGTCCCGCAAAATCCGGCATTGACTCGTTTACATAATCTGCGTCGCAGCTGCGAAAGAGTCCGCAAATTTTTATTTTTGTCATTGCGCCGCTCCTTTCAGAGCGCGGAAAACCTCCGCCCTGTTCTTGGCTCTCATAAGCGTTTCGCCTATAAGAACAGCATCGGCGCCGGCATTTTTCAAAATTTTAATATCCGCCGCCGTTTTGATTCCCGACTCAGCCACAAAAATTCTGTCCTTCGGAACAAATTCTCGCAATTTTACGGCATTTTCCGACTGAACGGAAAAATCCTTGAGATTGCGGTTGTTGACCCCGATAATTTCCGCTCCGGCATTGACTGCGTTTTTAACTTCGGCATCGTTGTGAGCCTCAACAAGAGCGTCAAGTCCCAGCTCCGAGCAGATTTTGAGATATTTCTCAATTTTTTCCGGCGGCAGAATCGCACAAATGAGCAGCACGGCGTCTGCCCCCATGCACTTTGCCTCATAAATCTGATATTCGTCCACGGTGAAGTCCTTGCGAAGCATGGGCAGCGCGGTGGTTTTTCTCACCGTTTTGAAGATTTCGTCCGAGCCTAAAAACCACCTTGGCTCAGTCAGGCAGGATATACAGTCCGTACCTATTTTTTCATACTCCTTTGCAATGCCGAGATAATCAAATTTTTCGTCAATAATCCCCTTTGACGGAGAAGCCTTTTTAATCTCGGCAATGAAGGATATTCCCGTCTTTTTCAAGGCGCGCTTAAAATTATTGCCGCCCTTTGGGAGGGCTTTTGCGGCAGCCTTCATTTCGTCAGCCGAAATACGATCCTTTGCCGATTCAACACGCTTTTCGGCGTATAAAGCAAGCTCGTCAAGTATCATTTTTTCTACTCCCCTTTGTTTGATTCGGCTATAAATTCGTTAAGCTTGTTCATGGCTTTTCCGCTTTCTATAAGCTCTCTTGCAAGCAATATTCCGTCGTTTATCGAATCGGCCCTTTGGGTAAGATACAGCCCTGCGCCCGCATTGAGCAGCACGGCGTCAAGCTTTGCGCCCTTTTCCCCTAAAAAAACCGACTTTGTAATAGCTGCGTTTTCCTGCGGAGTTCCGCCCAGAAGCTCTGATTTTTCGCAGCGCACAAGTCCGAAATCCTCGGGGCATATTTC
>JAEDLZ010000113.1 GCA_016303265.1 Clostridiales bacterium | reverse complement strand
CACTTCCCAAGATTGGTTTCAATAATTTTAACAACCTTTTCAATGTCTTCCTTTGTTGCATTTTTGGTAACATTGAAAATCATTTTGAGTTCGGGTCTGTTTTCAAGCATTTCAAGATATTCTTTTACCTGCTTATCCAGCTTATCCAGATTATCCTGCTTATCCTGCTTATCCCCAAGCCCCATAAGGTAAGTCGGTGAAACATTGTAAAATTCCGACAATTTCCTAATTGCCGACCTCTTCAGGTTTTTAACATCGCCCTTCTCATATTTCTGTATTGCGGCTTTTTGAACACCTATTATTTTTCCAACCTCTTCCTGGGTTAGTCCTCTCTCGGTCCTGAGTTCTTTTAGGATTTCCCCCATATTTTTTTCCACTCATATCACCCCACAGGCATTATTGTATAGTAAAAATATACTTTTGTCAATGTATTTTTAAATTTTTTTACAAATTTTTCCAAATTTGTTGACATTTGTATCTTTTTATGATACTATAATTATTACAGGGTACTCGTCATCAATGAGCCCCGTTTTATTCTACTTATTCAGTATCTTATAAAGATACTCTTGACGGCTATCCTGAATAAATATATAAGGAGATAAGAATAAATGCAGCATCCTCAAATAACATATGCCGAAGCGTTCGGTTCTCTTTGGGATATTCCCAACGCCGAATATATTGGCAAATGTACCCTTGAGACCTGCCGTCACAAGGATATTTACAGCGATTTTGATTACTGGACGGACTTTGAAGGACATCTCTTTTGCTGTAGAGAGCATGCCGGGCTTTACGGCAAATACTGCCAAAACCAGCTTTATCCGCGCTCATCAAAATAGCTTTTATCGCTTCCAAGCCCTTATGGTTTGAAAACGACAATTCATTGATGTGGTATTGTGCTTTCTTTAGAATAATTCCAAGAATTCACATATGTTGCCTTTACAAAAACAGCCTTTGTTGTTTTCGTAGGCCATCGTTTTTATAAAATTAAGCCGATAAATCATTAGGAGGTAATTATGACTACAAAAGAGTGGCTAACACAAGGAAAATACATAAACAAGGAAATTCGCGCACTCAAAGATGCACTTGATAAGGCGGAGAATCTTTCTTCCCTTTGCGCTAACGACGATAACAGCAATTATATAACAGAGCTACAGTCAAAAATCGACGAGCTTTTCCGCACCAACTCCGATATTGTTTCCGCAATTTATCAGGTTGAAGATAATATTTTACGGACGCTTTTAATTGAACGGTTTATAAATAACAAGACCTGGGAGATGGTTTCGCTCAGACTGGGATACGATTTTTACCATGTTGTAAAAAGACTTTATCCAAAGGCAGTTGCCGAAGTCGAAAAGGTGAAAAAAATTGCAAGCTGATTTAATTACTGCATACGCACAATTATAGTCGCACCGCATACGCACCAATTACAGCCTCACATATCGGAACCGTCACTGCGGCAGCTGTATTGTGACAGCTGTCCTGTGACAACCGCTCATGTGGCAACCGCCCATTTGACAACCGCTCATGTGGCAACTGCTCATGTGCCGGCTGTCGCCTTGGCGACTGCTTCTGTGGCAGTATTCCCGGAATTTGCAAAACCATTTTATATAAACAAATTGCGCCGAAAATATAAGCACGGTTGTATGACAAAAGAAAGGTTTTACTTTATGACGGCAGCAATTTAAGTTATACAAAATCATCTGTTATCCGAACCGTATCGGTTTTCGCTATACAAAGCAGAACAATTTTTATTGTTCCGATTATTAAGACCTGTGCAAAAACGCTTTGCGGAAATCCGCAAAGCGTTTTGATTTTGGTTTAGAATCTGTCTCTCTTTGTATAGGTTGTGTGAAGAAGCTCATGAGCCTTATGTGAGCACGGTTCTCCGAAATATTCCTCATAAAGAGCCTGAACATAGGGGTTCTCATGAGATTTTCTGAGCGTTGCCGCTTCGTCTTCAGAATAAAGAGCCTTGGCGCGAAGAGCCTTAACATCAACTTTTGCCTTCGTCTTAGCATCGACAATAGGCTGTCCGCCGCCATGAATACATCCGCCGGGACAAGCCATAACCTCAATAAAGTCATAATGCTCACCGGCTTTAACTTTTTCAAGAATAGTTCTTGCATTCTTTGTTCCGTGAACAACCGCAATCCTAACATCCTTGCCTGCAATCTTAAGTGTTGCCTCTTTAACGCCGTCAAGACCTCTTACTGCCGTAACATTGAGGTTATCAAGGGGCTTTCCTTCGAGCTTTTCATATACTGTACGGATAGCAGCTTCCATAACGCCGCCTGTTGTACCGAATATAACCCCCGCACCTGTTGCCAAACCGAAAGGCTGGTCAAATTCTTCATCAGGAAGCTCAGCAAAATTGATGCCTGCCTGCTTTATCATTCTTGCAAGCTCTCTTGTTGTAAGAGATGCGTCAACATCAAGGCTGCCGCTGGTTGAATGTTCAGGCCGGCTTGCCTCAAATTTCTTTGAAGTACAGGGCATAATCGCAACCGAATAAATATCTTTCTTATCAATACCCGCTTTTTCTGCATAGTAGGACTTGATAACCGCCGCAAACATCTCCATCGGTGATTTTGCAGTAGAAAGATTGCCTATAAATTCAGGATAATAATGCTCACAGAATTTAACCCAGCCGGGTGAACAGGAGGTTATAAGCGGAAGATTTTCCTGCTTGGTAAATCTCTCTATAAATTCCGTTCCCTCCTCCATAATTGTAAGGTCTGCGCCTGTATCTGTGTCAAACACCTTATCAAATCCGAGACGGCGAAGTGCCGCAACCATCTTGCCTGTTACAGGCGTACCGATAGGAAGTCCGAACTCCTCGCCGAGTGCCGCACGAACAGCCGGCGCTGTCTGAACAACTACATGTTTTTCCGGATTGTCAATGGCTTTTAAAACTTTGGGAATATCGTTCTTTTCATAAAGCGCTCCCACAGGACACGCAACTATACACTGTCCGCAGTAAATACATCCTACCTCAGACAAATTCATGCCAAAGGGTGCACCCACCTCCGTTTTAAAGCCTCTGTTTACACAGGAAATAACTGAAATTGACTGGTTGTTGCACGCTGCGATACATCTGCGGCAAAGAATACACTTGTTATTATCCCGCACAAGGGAAGTCGACGCGTCGTCAATTTCATGCTGAATGCTCTCGCCCTCATATCTGATAAAGTCTACGCCAAGTTCGTCAGCAAGGCTCTGAAGCTCACAGTTTCTGTTTCTCACACAGGTAAGACACTTTCTCTCGTGGTTCGAGAGAATAAGTTCCAGAGTGTTTCTTCTTGCCGTGCGAACCTTTTCCGTGTTTGTATATACCTCGAGCCCTTCAGAAACGGGGTAAACGCAGGCCGCCTGCAACGCTCTTGCGCCTTTTATTTCAACAATACACATTCTGCATGAGCCTATTTCATTTAAATCTTTCAAATAACATAAGGTAGGAATGTCGATACCAACCTCACGAGCTGCCTCAAGGACAGTATATCCTTCCGGAACACTGACATCCTGACCGTTAATTTTTAAGTTTACCATCATTTTCATCCCTTTCCTTAATTATTTCTTTTCAATAGCGCCAAACTTACATGTATCCATACAAACTCCGCACTTAACACACTTATCTGTATCAATAACAAAGGGCGACTTAATCTCACCGGAAATTGCTCCGACAGGGCAATTTCTTGAACAAAGGCTGCAGCCTCTGCACTTATCTGCGTTAATTCCATACCTTACAAGCTTCTTACATACGCCTGCCGGACATTTTTTGTCGCGAACATGGGCAATATACTCGTCCTTAAAGTATCTCATTGTTGAAAGTACCGGATTCGGTGCCGACTGACCCAGCGCACAAAGAGATGAGGATTTAATTGCGTTTGCCAGTTCCTCAATCTTGTCAAGGTCCTCCATTGTGCCTTTTCCGTCTGTAATCTTTGTCAAAAGTTCAAGAAGTCTCTTGGTTCCTATACGGCAGGGCGCACATTTACCGCAGGATTCATCAACCGTAAATTCAAGGAAGAACTTAGCAATATCAACCATACAGTTGTCCT
>JAEDLZ010000112.1 GCA_016303265.1 Clostridiales bacterium | reverse complement strand
ACCATTTTATATTGAGAATGGTAATTTCTCTTATACGGCGGTCGATTTTGCTGTCGGAGGGAAGATACGAAACGGAATTTATTGTGTCAAAATATTTCTGCAGAACAAAATCCGCAGGGTCAAAGTCTAACAGTCCTTCACGGATAAATTCCGATTTAAGGGGCACATTTCCGCTCCAGGGAAAATCGTCCTTCCATAAAACCTTCTCGTTCCGAAACCATGGATAACCGCCGAAAATCTCGTCCGCACACTCCCCCGAAAGGGCAACGGTGTGCGTTTTTTTGACCTCGCGGCAAAAGAGCAGGAGGGATGAATCCACATCCGCCATACAGGGTAAATCCCTGTCAATGGTGGCGTCGCAAAGGGCACGGGCAAGGTCGATATTGTTTATGATAACATTGCGGTGCCGGGTGTTTGCGCTTTCCGACATCATGGAGATGAAGTCGCTGTCGCTGTTTGGCTGAAAAGCGGTTGCGGTGAAATATTTTTTGTTGTCCGTGTAGTCGACGGAGTAGGTAACCAGCCTTTCGGGCGCGAGCGACCTTGAGGCAACAGCGGTTATTATACTGGAGTCCAGTCCGCCGGATAAAAACGAGCAAAGGGGAACATCGGAAACAAGCTGCCGTGAAATTGAGTCGGTTATTAAAAATTTAATCTTTTCCGCAGTTTCGTCAAAGCTGTCCTTGTGTTCTTTTGCCTCAAGTTTCCAGTATTGCCGCTTTTTAAGTCCGTCCTCGGAAAATACGGCGCACTCCCCGGGGCAAAGCTCGAAAATGTTTGAAAAAGCAGTTGTTCCGGATGTCCGCCCCGGTCCTATAAGAAAAATTTCGGCAATGCTCTCTTTGTTTATTTCAGGTTCAACATCAGGGTGGGCAAGCACGGTCTTAATCTCCGAACCGAAAATTATTTCAGAGCCGGAAAGAGCGTAGAAAAGCGGCTTAACCCCTGCACGGTCGCGCGCCATAAAAATTTTGCGGTTTTTTATGTCGTAAATTGCGAAGGCATAAATCCCGTTAAGGCGGTCGACGCAGCCATCACCCCACTGTATATAGGAATTAAGCAGAACCTCAGTATCCGACCTTTCCGAAAAACTATGCCCCAGCAACAAAAGCTCACGCCGAAGGTCCTCGGTATTGTAAAGCTCTCCGTTGTAGGTTATTACGAAATCGCCGCCCATGGCAGAGCGCCGCATGGGCTGAAGTCCGTGCTCAAGGTCGACAACGCTAAGCCTGCGGTGCAAAAACACAGCATTTTCACCCATATACTGCCCGATTTGGTCGGGCCCCCGCCTTGCAAGAGTTGCGCTCATCTTTTTGGCAGTTTCATCATTTCTTTCAATACGGCTTTTAAAATCCGCAAATCCCCCGATTCCGCACATAATTATACCTCCCGTTAAATATTTCATATAACATAATATATGCAGAATTTAAAATTTTTGATAAAAATATTTACAAACATATAGGAAATGATACCGGATTGCAAAAAATTCAAAAAAATTTTAAAAAATGCTTGCCTTTGGGAAATTTTTGTGGTATACTATTTAGGCTGTGAAATGCAGATAAAAATACACACATTGCTTGATTGACTGGGCGGTGCTGCAAACAAAGCTTACCCATGACAGTCCCCGGTTGAAGTGACGGCGGTGGAGGTATAACTTTTGGAGGTGTAAAATCATGGGAGTAATTCAAATGAAGCAGTTGCTTGAAGCCGGTGTTCATTTCGGACATCAGACACGCCGTTGGAATCCTAAAATGGCGGAGTACATTTTTACGGAGAGAAACGGTATCTACATTATCGACTTGCAGAAAACTGTAAAGAAGATAGAAGAAGCATACTATTTTGTTCGTGACATTGCGGCAGAGGGCGGCTCTGTTCTTTTCGTAGGAACAAAGAAGCAGGCTCAGGACGCAATAAAGGAAGAAGCCGAGAGAACAGGTATGTACTATGTGAATGCAAGATGGCTCGGCGGTATGCTCACAAACTTTAAGACGATTAAAAAGAGAATCGACAGACTTTATCAGCTTAAGAAAATGAGAGAAGACGGAACAATGGATCTTCTTCCCAAAAAGGAAGTTGTTAAGCTTGGTCTTGAGGAAGAAAAGCTTGAAAAGTACCTTGGCGGTATCAAGGAAATGAAGGAGCTCCCGTCAGCGCTCTTTATAGTTGACCCGAGAAAAGAGAAGAATGCAATTCTTGAGGCTAAAAAGCTGGGTATCCCGGTTATAGCAATCGTTGATACGAACTGTGACCCTGAGGAGGCTGACTATCCTATCCCCGGCAACGATGACGCTATCCGTGCGGTTAAGCTTATCGTTTCAACAATCGGTAACGCTGTTATCGAGGGCAGACAGGGTGAAGAATTTGCTCCTGTTGAGGCAGAAGAGGAAATCAAGGACGAAGTTTCCCTTGATATGCTTGACGAACAATAATTTAGAATTTTACGAAAGTGAGTGATATAAATGGCATTTACTGCTCAGGATGTTAAGACTCTCAGAGAGATGACAAGCTGCGGTATGATGGATTGTAAAAAGGCGTTGACGGAAACAGACGGCGATATGGATAAGGCTGTTGAGTATCTCCGTGAAAAGGGTCTTGCAAAGGCTGCCAAGAAAGCAGGCAGAATTGCGGCAGAGGGCCTTGTTGAAGCTGCGATTATTGACGGTGTGGGCGTTGTTGTTGAGGTTAACTCCGAAACAGACTTCGTTGCAAAGAATGCTGAATTCCAGGGCTTTGTTCATGACATTGCAAAGTGCGTTGCAGATAAGAACCCTGCTGATGTTGAGGCTCTTAAGAACGAGAAACTCTATGACAATCAGACGGTAGGCGAAGCGCTTACAGAGAAGATTGCAACAATCGGTGAGAATATGAATCTCCGCCGTTTCGCAAGATATGAAGGCGTTAATACTGCCTATGTTCACGGCGGCGGAAAGATAGGCGTTCTGGTTAATTTCAGTCTTGGCGACGCTTCAAAGGCTGAAACGGACACATTCAAAAACGCTGCTCATGACATTGCACTTCAGGTTGCGGCATCTTTCCCGAAATATGTTAAGGAAGATGAAGTTCCCTCAGAAGAGGTTGAAAAGGAAAAGGAAGTGCTTAAGGCACAGGCTCTTAATGAGGGCAAGCCGGAGGCAATCGTTGATAAGATGGTGGTTGGCAGAATTAAGAAGTTTTACAAGGAAATCTGCTTAATCGACCAGCCTTACATCAAGGACCCCGATATGGATGTTAAGAAGTTCTTAGAGGGCGTTGCTAAGGAAATCGGGACGACAATCGAGATTGTTAAATTTGCTCGTTTTGAAAAGGGCGAAGGTCTTGAAAAGAAGTCTGACGATTTTGCGGCAGAGGTTGCGGCAATGGCAGGCGGCAATAACTAATTTAAAAATAAAAGCGCATCGCATTGCGATGCGCTCTTAAGGATAGTTTAAAAAGGCTCTCGCGATTTCGCGAGAGCCTTTAATCTGCGTAAAACGATCTAATCCCCATTTTAAAGGGTTTGTGTCTATGTATTCCCATCTTTTTTGATAATCTTTTTCACCGCCAATTATGTGGTCGTGATATGACCGTTGCCATACAGATTTGCCAATTTCTTTTGTAACCATTGGTTTAAGTGAACGAATTATGGTTTCTTTGTTTTTTGGAGGGGGCGATGCCCTCATCGTCCCGTGAAGAAATATAATCAAATGAATAGGGTTCGGTATTATCACATATTTGTCAACCGTTATATTTTCATATTTTATGTTTGTAGTGTTGATATATTTATCGCATATTTACGGGACGATGTGGGCATCGTCCCCTACGATACGGTTCGTAGGAAACCATCGATACGGTTCGTAGGAAACCACCGAATAAACGGGACGATGAGGGCATCGTCCCCTACAATTTGAATTACTGTCCTTTAGAGTGTACCTCATTGCGATGCGCTTTTTATGTATATTCCGTTTATATATCATCTCTGATATCGAAAATACCGTTGCGAAGAGCCAAAAGCGCCCAGGTGGAATCAATCTCCGTTTCGGCATTGTTGTCAAATTCCGAACCGGAGAAAATTTCCAGAATGTT
>JAEDLZ010000016.1 GCA_016303265.1 Clostridiales bacterium | reverse complement strand
ATCAATATAATTTCCCCGACGCTCCTGGCACAGCTCCATAATGCTGCCCACATACTCTTTGGGAGTCATAATATCCGCGCGGACGACAGGTTCTTCCATATAGTCAATCGAGCCTGCGTCGGGAAGATTTGTGGGATTGGAAATGTTTTCCACCGTTTTGTCGGTTTTTATGACCTTATATTCAACCGAAGGGGCTGTTGTAACCAAATCAAGATTATATTCCCTCTCCAGCCGCTCCTGTATAATTTCCATATGCAAAAGCCCCAGAAATCCGCAGCGAAATCCAAATCCCAAAGCGACCGAGGTTTCTGCGTCAAAGCTCAGCGCTGCATCGTTTAGTCGAAGCTTCTCCAAAGCGTCGCGCAAATCATCGTACCTCGCCCCGTCGGCAGGATAAATGCCGCTGTACACCATAGGTTTTACCTCTTTATAGCCCGGAAGAGGGTCCTTCGCCCCGTCCCGTGCGGTCGTAACCGTGTCGCCCACATGGACATCACGGACATTTTTAATGCTCGCCGCAATATATCCGACCTCGCCCGCCTTAATTTCGCCTGAAGCAAGCATCCCCGACGGGTGAAGGTATCCCACTTCGACAACATCAAATTCCGCACCTGTTGCCATCATTTTTATGCGCATACCGGGCTTAAGCGACCCGTCCATAAGGCGCACATACACGATAACCCCTTTGTAGCTGTCATAATAAGAATCGAATATAAGCGCTTTAAGCGGCGCACCGGGGTCGCCGCCCGGCGGCGGAACAAGCTCTACGATACGCTCTAAAACCTCGTCGACATTTATGCCGTTTTTTGCGGATATAAGCGGAGCCTTATCGGCGTTTATACCTATAACATCGTCAATTTCCTGTCTTACTGCCTCCGGCTGGGCGCTGGGCAGGTCAATTTTATTTATAACGGGAACAATTTCAAGGTCGTGCTCCATGGCAAGGTAGGTGTTCGCCAGAGTCTGCGCCTCAATACCCTGCGCCGCGTCAACCACCAAAACGGCGCCCTCGCAGGCGGCGAGGCTTCTTGAAACCTCATAGTTAAAATCCACATGGCCGGGGGTGTCGATAAGATTAAGTATATATTCCTCCCCGTCCTTTGCCTTATATATCAGCTTGACGGCACGAGCCTTAATGGTTATTCCTCTTTCCCGTTCAAGCTCCATATTGTCAAGTATCTGCTCCTGCATCTCACGCTGAGTCAAAGCCCCCGTTATTTCCAGCAAACGGTCCGCAAGGGTGGACTTTCCGTGGTCAATATGGGCAATAATTGAAAAATTCCTTATTTTATTCTGATAATCGTTCATTTATGCATTCCTTCCGATATACAGCGGCAGCAAAGTATGCCTTAAAATAATGCAGCTTCCGCCTCATTATTGCATAAGCAAAACTGCTGCCGTTTGCCTCAATTTCGTTCAAATAATTACATGAGATTATTAAGGCAAAACCTTATTCTGCATATGTGTTTATTATATAATATTAACGCTCCCTTGTCAACCGTTTTAATTGAGTATTCCCCTGCCGCCTACCTCCTCAAACCGTGCCGTAACTCTCGCCTTAAGGTTTTGATTTTCGGGATTTTCAAGATTTTTGTCCTTTGCGATTATTTCCTCGGCGGCAAGACCCGCCATTTTAAGTATATCCATATCCTCGGAAAGATTTGCAATTTTAAGTTCGGGCAGACCGTGCTGTCTTACGCCGAAAAATTCGCCCGGCCCTCTAAGGAGCAGGTCCTTCTCCGAAATTTTAAAGCCGTCGTTGGTTTCACACATAATTTTCATTCTCTCACGGGCAACTTCACCGCCCGAACTGCAAAACATTATGCAAAAAGCGTCGTGAACTCCCCGCCTTATTCTGCCCCGAAGCTGGTGCAGCTGAGAAAGACCGAACCGCTCCGCATTTTCGATTACCATAACCGAGGCATTGGGCACATCGACCCCAACCTCTATAACGGTTGTTGAAACCAGTATATCTATATCTCCGTCCGCAAAATTCCGCATTACGGCGTCCTTATCCTTTGCCTTCATTCTTCCGTATAAAACCCCGATTCGGTAATTTTTAAAATCACCTTCAGAGAGGCTTTTGGCATATTCCTCCGCCGCTTTTGCCTCCATAATTTCGCTCTCTTCCACAAGGGGACATACAATGTATACCTGCCGGCCCTCGCCTATCTTATCCTTAATAAACTTGTATACCCTCGCCCTCATATTTTCGCCCAAAGCATAGGTTTTCACCTCTTTCCTGCCCGGGGGGAGCTCATCAATTACGGAAACATCCAAATCACCGTACAAAATCAGGGAAAGCGTCCTCGGTATCGGAGTCGCCGTCATAACAAGAGTATGAACATTTTTGCCCTTCCCGGCAAGATTCGCTCTCTGCTTAACGCCAAAACGATGCTGTTCGTCCGTCACCGCAAGGGCAAGATTTTTAAATTTCACGCTCTCCGTCAAAACGGCATGCGTTCCCACAACAATATCCGCCTCGCCTTTTGCTGTTTTTTCGAGTATTTCGTCCTTCGCTTTGCTTTTTCCTCCTACTATCAGCACAACCCTTATGCCCCAATTTTCAAACATTTTCGAGAAGGTTTTATAATGCTGCTTTGCCAAAATTTCGGTCGGTGCCATCATTGCCGCCTGAAATCCCGATTTAACCGCCGCAAACATTGCCGCCGCCGCGACAACTGTTTTTCCGGAGCCCACATCCCCCTGAACAAGTCTGTTCATCGGAATATTTTTCCTTAAATCACCGCATATTTCGTTTATAACCCTTTTTTGCGCATTTGTCAGTTCAAAATCAAGGGATTTGGCGAATTCAGCAACACACTTTACATCGGAAAATGCCTCGCAATAACATTTTTCCCGGCTGCCCTTAAGCATCTGAATCCCCGTCTGCATAACCAGCAGCTCCTCAAAGGTCAGGGTATACTTTGCTTTTCTGAAATTGTCGAAATTTGTCGGATTATGTATTTCATGCATCGCCTCCTCCGTTGAAATAAGCGAGCATTTTTTCCTTATGTCCTGAGGAACGGTTTCCTTTATTTTTTCGTCAAGGCAGGAGAACGCATTTTCCACCGCCGACCTCACCATATACTGGGAAAGTCCCGCCGTTAAGGGATATATGGGGACAATACGCCCCGTCTTTCTCCCTTTTCCGTCATAAGGCTCAATAACGGGGTTAACCATTTCGGCAAGCTGCCCCCTGTGTGTGACTGTCCCGAAAAATACGAAATCACAGTCCCCCCGAAGCTGATTTTCCACATATTTGGCGTTAAACCAAGTAATTTTCATAACCGCCGTGCCGTCACTTATTGCGGCCTGAGTCACAGTAAGACGATTTTTGCTGCGAAAGCTCCTGGGAAAACCTGTAAGTCTGCCCATAACGCAAACATTCTCACCGTCAATCAAATCACAGATATTTTTTATCTCCGACCTGTCCTCATAATCTCTGGGAAGATGATAAAGCAAATCAGATACGGTTTTGATTCCCAGCTTTCCAAAAATTTTGGCGCGCTTTTCTCCAACGCCTTTTATGTATTTTATGCTGTCGCTCAGCTTCACTTTAATCATCTCCCGACCGTTTATATTTTTTACCTTTCCGATTCGTACCCGTTTATAATTTTTTAAAGCGGCAATGAAAAACATTGCCGCTTTATCTCCGCTGCAAGCAGATTCCGAAATCTCCATATTCTGCATAAAAAGCCCGGATTCTTACTCCACTGAAACTATATAATAATATATCGGCTGTCCTCCGTAATACAAAGCGACATCCATATCGGAATATTTCTCCTCAAGTTCACTTTTTAGGGCATTGGCGTCATCCTCGCTGACCTCTGCGCCGTAATAAACCGAAATCACGCCGGAGTCATCGTCAACAAGGTTTTCCACAAGTTCACAGGCACACTTTGAAAGCTCGTCGCCTACGACCTCGATTCCGTCAGGGCCAAGCCCCATAATGTCGCCCTCATGGATTTCTACGCCGTCAACCTCCGTATCTCTTGCCGCAAAGGTGAGCTGACCGCACTTCACGCCCCCTGACATATCCGTCATAGCTTCCGCATTTTCCTCAGGCTCTGCACCCGGGTCAAATCCCATCATTGCCGATATGCCCCTCGGAACATTGTCTGTTTTAATAACAATGACATTCTTGTCAGTCAGAGCATTTACCTGCTCCGCCGCCATAATTATATTTTTATTGTTCGGAAGAATAAATACATTCTTTGCATTTACCTTATCAACTGCGTCAAGAATATCCTGAGTGCTCGGATTCATGGTCTGACCGCCCTCGACAATTTCGTTAACGCCAAGCTGGTGGAATACTTCGGCTATCCCATCTCCTGCCGAAACGGCCACAAATCCATATTTTTCGGGAGCTTTCTCCTCTTTTTCCTCAGTTTTCCCCGCAATATCCGTCATATCCAGCTTTTCGTCATGCTGATACTTCATATTATCAATCTTAAGGTTCGTAAGCTCGCCCAGCTTTATCGCCTCTTCAATGACCTTGCCCGGATGGTTTGTGTGGATGTGAACCTTAACTATTTCATCATCCTCTATAACAAGCATACAGTCGCCTTTGTCCTTGATTGCCGCTGTGAACTGGGTGGTTTTTCTGGTCTTTGTTTTGTTTATGATAAACTCCGTGCAATACATGAATTTTATATCCGCATTATCAACGGATTTAACCGTCTGCGCCGCACCCTCTTCATCATCTTCACATTCTATTGCCGCATTATTCTTCACAGCATAGCAAAGCCCCTCAAAAAGCACCATAACGCCCTTGCCGCCTGCATCGACAACTCCTGCCTGTTTCAGAACGGGCAGCAACTCGGGTGTTGAGGCAAGGCTCTCGCTGCCCCTTTCAAAAAGTGCGAACAAGAACTCGTCTGCCTCCTCAAATTCCGTATAATTTTCCTCAGCAAACTCCGCAATATGGCGGACAACTGTCAGAATCGTCCCCTCTGTGGGCTTCATAACCGCATCATAGGCGGACTTTTTGGCGGAAACCGCCGCATTTTTTATATCCTCAACCGTAATACCGTCGTTTACGCCCTTAAGTCCGATTGAAATGCCTCTTATAACCTGGGATAAAATAACGCCCGAATTTCCCCTTGCACTGCGGATAGCCGCCTTATAAAGAGCGGAAATCATTTTACCGCAGCCGCCCTCAAAATCAGCTATGCCGCTCTGCGCCCCGCTGAAGGTCATACTCATGTTCGTTCCCGTATCTCCGTCAGGCACAGGAAAAACATTCAGGTCGTTAATCATTTTTTTATTGTTTTTCAGATTATTGGCAGCAGACTTTATCATAAGCCTTATAAGCTCTGAATTTATAGTTTTCATTTATGCACCTCTTACCGTCTTACTCTCTGACGCCTTCTACATTAACGATAATATTCCCGACTTCTATCCCCAGCGCCTTCTCAACAGCATATTTAACGCTGTTTTGTATGGTTTCTCCGATTGTCCGGATATTGACCCCGTACGCCACAATTATATAAAGGGCAATGTGAATTACATTGTCTTCGATTTTAACCTTAATTCCTTTATCTATATTTTCCATTTTAAGAAGTCTCGCAACGCCGTCCTTTCCGCTCCGCATGGACATCCCGACAACCCCGTAGCAGGAGGTCGTCGCATAACCCGCAAGCTTTGCAATTACCGCATTTGAAATTCTGACCCTTCCGCGTTCATTCTGTTTTATAACCGCCATATGAACCCTTTCCTTTCCGAAACTTATTTTAAACATCATTATGAAATATATTATGCACAATTTAACATTATATAATATGTTCCCGGTAACACAATACCCCATTTTTTTGATTTTGTCAAGTGTTTTACAGACTCAGGCGCCTCATGGCGCGAAAAATGTTCCGCATAAATCCATGACTGCGGAATTTCCCGCAAATTCCGCACTTGGCATCCGCTGTGCCGTTTAAGCGCTGTTTGCGGCAATGTTATCCTTATTTCTAAACCAATCCGCAGGTTCAATCCTTAAATTCTATATTTTCAAGCTGAGTGCGGAGATTTTTTCTTACTGCCGCCAAATACTCCTTGCGAAGCCTGTCCCTTTCCTTTATTTCATCAGGCGTCAGTCCGACGCTCTTTGCCTTTCCTGCCAGCTCGTTTATACGGTCAATTTTGCTTCGTTCCATCACTTTCCCCTTTCATAACGGGCTTTATATCAATATTATATTTTTCCTTAAAATAAATTTTATTCGCTTTTTTATGGCCAATGATTTTGGAAACCTCCGACGGCAGACATTCGATTTCCCCGTCAAACCCGCCGCCGAGTATCATTTTCTCAACTTTGTTCCGCCACACGCGGCTTCTTGCCAGCTCTCCGAAGGCAGGGTGGTACGGGCCCGATACAACGCTTCCGTCTTTTAAGTCCTCGCTCTCATGCAGCCCTATTCTGAGGATTGTGACATGATTTTCTTCAAACAGCTCAATCGCCTTTGCGGCAACATCAACCGCCTTTTCAAGAGAGTAGGGCTTATAATTCATTTTTTCAAGCGCCGTGCCCTTCAGAACAAGAGTAGGATAAATTCTGGTCGAATCGGGCTTAAGGGCGATAATATCGCGAACGGTTTTCAAATCCTTTTCTTCATCAGAGCCCGCCATACCGAGCATCATCTGAAGTCCAAGCCCTATACCTCTTGATTTTATCAGCTTTGCCGCACGAACCGTGTCCGAAAAGGTGTGACCCCGCCGGTTGATTTTAAGAACCTCATCATCCGAGCTCTGCGCCCCAAGCTCAATCTCCGTAACCTCATATTTCTCCAGTAAATCAAGAATTTCTTCGGATATATAATCAGGTCGTGTTGAAATCCTTATCCCGGCAAGACGGTCTTTGAATTTATCCGCCGCCTTTAAAAATTCTTCCTGAACCGCCCTGCTCATACCCGTAAAGCTACCGCCGAAAAACGCCGCCTCAATTTTGGAATCATTCTCGGTGGTTTCAAGATATTCCCTTATCATGTTCTCAGCCTGAGCGGGAGTTATATCCGAATCCTTGCCGGTTATTTTCCGCTGGTTGCAAAAAGCGCAGTCATGCGGACATCCGAGGTGGGGTATAAAAATCGGCAGATTATACTTTCTCATTTTTCCGCCTCATTTCCCACTGCTCTTTTTAAGCGCCTCTTTTGCGGCAAGCTGTTCGGCAGATTTTAGGTTATTTCCCGTTCCCTCGCCCATAAGCCTTCCGTCAACATAAACATTGACCGTAAACTGCGGGTTATGGTCGGGGCCCTTGCGCTCCTTCAGCTTATAGGAAATCATATTTCTGCGTTTCTCTTTTTTCTGGTAATAGCTTTGAAGCTCCGATTTGTAATTCGTCAAATCAATACGCTCCGTATTCTCAAAATCGCCGTCAAAAACTTTCATAACCCAGTTTTTTGCAGGCTCAATTCCGCCGTCTAAAAATATTGCGCCTAAGACCGCTTCAAAGGTATCACAAAGTATGGATGACTTATGTAAGCCGTCGCTGCGGGACTCGCTTTTTCCGAACACAAGCTGCTCGCCAAGCCCCAGCGCCGACGCCTTTTGGGCAAGAGATTTCTCGCATACCAAGGCCGCACGCATTTTCGTAAGATTTCCCTCGTCCGCTTTCGGATAAAGCTCATAAAGCTTTTCCGCAACTATGAAGGATAAAATACTGTCACCTAAAAATTCCAGCCGCTGATTGCTTTCAATATTATTTTCGTTTGCGTATGAAATATGAGTAAAGGCACATTTAATCAGCTGTTTATTTTTGAATTCATAGCCCAAATTCATATTTTCCCTTGTATGATATATTTAGTTCTAAATATATCAATACTCTCCTTTCTTTTAAATCTTTATGATATAATCAATATAAAATTTAAGCCTTAAAAGAATAGGCGGGCAAATATGCCCGCCCGAATGTCTTTTTTATTCTGCTTTATCTTTGATGTATTCAACAATATCGCCGATAGTTGAAATCTTGCCGGCTTCTTCATCGCTGATTTCAATTTTGAATTCATCTTCAAGCGCCATCATAAGTTCAACAACATCCAAAGAATCTGCCTCAAGATCATCATTGAAAGAAGACTCCATAGTAATACTATCTTCGTCGATGCCCAACTGCTCAGCCACAACTGACTTAACTGTTTCAAAAATATCCATAGTCAAACCCTCCTTTAAGCTATAGGCTATTTGTTATTTCCTGTATACTATACCATAATTTATATGATAAGTCAACATTTTTATTTGAAGTTGAGCAGTTTCCAGTTCTTACAAACATAATCCACTCCCGATATAAGCGTCAAAACAACCATTATTACAACCAATACAAGTATGACATGGAGATGTCCGTAATCAAACAGCGCAACATTAAATGTTTCCTTCATAATTATATTAAACATAATCGCAATAATAGTCACAAGCTGGGAAACGGTTTTTGCCTTTCCCCACATACTCGCCGCAATAACCGTATTTTCCGTCATGGCAATAAGTCTTATGCCGGTAACGATAAGCTCCCTGCCGATTATAATTATAACAGCCCAGCCGGGGAGATAAGCAACATCACGCTCGATAAAGCAAATGAGAGCGGAAATCGTCAAAAGCTTATCCGCCAGCGGATCCGCAAGCTTGCCAAAGCTCGTTACCTGATTGTTTTTTCTGGCAAGATGCCCGTCAAGCTGGTCGGTTATTGAAGCAGCAATGAAAACAAGCAGCGCCCACATCATATTATGCGGTATTGCCGTAAGTTCAAACAGAGCGACAAAAACCGGTATAAGCGCTATTCGAAGGAGCGTCAGTTTGTTCGGAGTATTCATAAAACCATTTCCTTTCTTTTTTACAAGAGCATTGCTTTTATTTGCTAATCTCATCCGCACTCAGGCGGAGCGAGAATTTTCTTTCACGGAAAACAAGCGGCACAATGCAGCATATTCGTCAAAGGTATATAACAGCCCGGTCAGGTCATATTTCTGTTCCAAATAAATCAAATGCCGTTGCCTGCTCAATTTTAACCTTGACAAAGGACCCCTCGGGGATACGGCTCTTTGCCTTAAAGAAAACCTTGCCGTCAATTTCAATGCTGTCTGCGTAGGTTCTTCCGTAATGGCTCTTTATAATCTCGTCAAAGCCCTCAACCAGAACCGTCTGAACCGTACCGATTTTTCCGTTGCTGATTTCTTCGGAGATTTCCTCCTGCATAAACATAATGCGGTCCTGTCTGTCAAGCTTTGTATCGTTGTCAATCTGACCGTCAAGCCGTGCTGCGGGAGTACCCTCCTCCTGCGAATAGGCAAAAACGCCCAGCCGCTCAAACCTTATTTTCTCCACAAAATTTTCAAGTTCTTCAAATTCCTCCGCAGTTTCCGTAGGAAATCCCGCAATAAGCGAAGTTCTGATAACCACCCCCGGGATTTTGCTGCGGAGCTTTTCTATAAGTTCCTCAATCTGTGCCTTACTGGTTTTTCTGCCCATAAGGCGCAGTATTCTGTCGTTGCAATGCTGAATGGGAATATCCATATAATTGCAGATTTTATCTTCCTCAGCAATAACATCAATAAGCTCATCCGTAATAATTTCAGGGTAACAGTAATGAAGCCTTATCCACTCTATTTTGTCAATTTCGCAAAGCCTTTTCAAAAGCTCCGGGAGCTTATATTCTCCGTATAAATCAATGCCGTATCTTGTTGTATCCTGGGCGATAACAATAATCTCCCGAACGCCCGCCTCTGCCATTTTTTCAGCTTCCTCAACCAAAGCCTCAATTCTGCGGCTGCGGTAGCTTCCCCTGATATAAGGAATGGCACAGTATGTACAGCGGTTGTCACAGCCCTCGGCAATTTTCAAATAAGCCGTATATTTCGGAGTTGTAAAGGTTCTGGGAAGCCCCTCGCATATAATTTCTTCGCCCCCGACACGGCAAATTCCTCTTTCAGCCGTAACCTCATCGATTATTTTAACAATATTTGGATAATCATTTGTTCCTATAACGCAGTCAACCTCGGGGATTTCCTTTAAAATCTCCTCCTTATACCTCTGCGCCATACAGCCGGTAACAATGAGTATTCTGTCCGGATTATCCTTTTTATATGAAGCAAGCTCAAGTATGCAGTCAATGGATTCCTGCTTCGCCGCCTCAATAAAGGCGCAGGTATTGACAACCATTATGTCAGCTTCGCTCTCGTCCGATACGACCTCATACCCCGCCTGCTCCAAAAGTCCCGTCATCTGCTCTGCGTCCACAAGATTTTTTGAACATCCAAGACTTACAAGTGAAATTTGCTTCATTTAAATGTCACTCCAATTCATTTCATCAAAACAATTCCTTATTTCTCCATAGCTGTAGCCCCGGCGAAGAAGCTTTTGCCGGATTTTTTCCTTTTCGCGTCTGTCGGAAATTTCCACCCCGTCATAATGGGCGCGAACATAAGCCATAAGCGAGTTAAAGCTCTCCTCCTCAAAGCCCTTTGAAACCGAGGAAATTATACTCTTTGAAACACCCTTTCTGATAAGCTCCTCCCCAAGACGGAAAAGTCCCTTATATTTTATATTCACGCCATCGGATATATACATAAATGCATATTCGCGGTCATTAACAAACCCGGCGTTTTTAAATTCTTCTATAACCTCATCGGCGTATTCCTCATACCCCTTCTCTTTAAGCTTATCGAAAAGCTCCTTTTCGGTGAGATTCTTCTTATTAAGGCAATACACCGCGTATTTTTTGGCTCTTGTTATCATTTCTTCTTGCTGACAGGCTTAGGAACAGGAATAAACTCCGTCCCCTCCTCCGCCGTTTCACGGACGGCAAGTCCGGTCATCTCGCGAACCTTTGTTTCAATCTCGTTGCAAAGCTCAGGATTTTCTTCAAGCATCTTCCTTACGGTTTCACGGCCCTGACCAATCTTGTCCCCGTTATAAGAGAACCAGGAACCCGACTTATGTATAATATCAAGGTCAACGGCAATATCCAAAATATTGCTCTCTTTGGAAATGCCCTTTCCGTAAATTATATCAAACTCCGCCTCTTTAAAGGGCGGCGCCACCTTGTTTTTAACCACCTTAACCCTGGTTCTGTTGCCTATCATATCTCCGTCGCCCTTAATGGTTTCAACGCGGCGGACATCCATTCTGACCGACGCATAATATTTAAGCGCACGGCCGCCGGCTGTGGTTTCGGGGTTTCCGTACATAACGCCTACCTTCTCACGGAGCTGGTTAATGAAAATTGCCGTGGTGTTTGACTTGCTTATAACGCCCGCAAGCTTACGGAGAGCCTGCGACATAAGCCGCGCCTGAAGTCCCACATGAGAGTCGCCCATAAGACCCTCTATTTCCTGCTTTGGAACAAGAGCTGCAACAGAGTCTATAACTATAACATCAATTGCGCCCGAACGAACCAGCTGCTCCGTTATTTCAAGAGCCTGCTCACCTGTGTCGGGCTGAGAAACGATGAGATCGTCAATATTAACGCCGAGAGCTTCGGCATAGACCGGGTCAAGGGCGTGTTCCGCATCTATAAACGCCGCCTCGCCGCCCAGCTTCTGAGCTTCTGCCGCAATATGAAGGGCAACCGTTGTTTTACCTGAGGACTCAGGTCCGTATATTTCAATGATTCTTCCTCTGGGCACACCGCCGATTCCTAAAGCTACATCAAGAGCAAGTGCCCCTGTGGGTATAGCCTCGATTGCCGCCTGGGGCTTGTCACCCAGACGCATAACCGCACCTGTTCCGAACTGTTTCTCTATCTGTCCGAAAACATTGTCCAGAGCCTTCTTTTTTTCTTCGTTCATACTAACACCCCTTGGTACTTTTCTTATAATCCACAAATTTAATAATATCCTAAAATTCGACCCGTGTCAACAATTTTTTGCGAGGCTTTCCGAGCCGCAAAGTTTTTCCGCCTTATGAAGAGCCAGCTTTTGGGCAAAGGAAACCGCCTGCTCTCTCACGCTTTGGCGGTCGCCGCCGAAATTGCATTTATGGGCCTCCGCTCCGCCGCAAAATGAAATTGCTATATAAACAAGTCCCACGGGCTTGTTTTCCGTAGCCCCTGCCGGTCCTGCAATTCCCGTTATTCCGATGCCTATGTCCGCACCGAAGGACTTCCGCACTCCCTGTGCCATCTCAAGAGCCGTCTGATAAGACACCGCCCCGAAATTTTCCAAAGTTTCATGCTTTACCCCTATAAGCCGCTCCTTCTGCTCATTGGAATAAGTTACGACGCTGCCGTCAAAGCAGGCCGACGAACCCGAAGCTGCAGTTATTTTTGCCGCAAAAAGTCCGCCGGTACAGCTTTCCGCCGCCGTAATGCGAAGATTTTTGCCGCACAAGGTTTTAACAAGCTCCTCTTCCATTTTAAATCCTTTCAGCCGTGACGCTCACGGCAAGCAATAATTTAATTTATCTTATCGTCAGGCAGGAAAATGATAAGAGATTTTTATCCGTGCAATCTTTGCTTGCAAAATGCACGCTTTTGGACAATTCTACCCAAAAGGGGCATAGCGTCGGGCAAAGTTTTGTCCGCGCGTCCTTTTGTCTTTCGAAAAAACCGAAAATCAGCCGCCGAGGGATACAACTTCCTCGTTCTCAATGGCTCTGTCAAGCAGCTCTTCAAAATTCGGCATAAGTTTTTCCGCCTCGGAAAGCTCCTCAATTGAGGGTTTTGTTTTCGGATGCTTCGGCACAAAAATCGTACAGCAGTCCTCAAACGGGAGAATCGAGGTTTCATAGGTTTCTATCTTCTTTGAAATATTGACAATTTCTTCTTTATCCATACCGATACACGGTCTGAAAACAGGACGGCTTACCACACTGTTTGTTGCGGCAAGGCTTTCCATTGTCTGGCTTGCAACCTGACCTATGCTCTCCCCGGTTATAAGGGCCTGTCCGCCCGTTTTCTCTGCAATCCTTTCCGCAATCCGCATCATCATTCTACGCATTATAACCGTCAGAAGCGATTTCGGGCATTTGTCAATAATTTCAAGCTGAATATCCGTAAAAGGAATAACATGGACATTTATCGCCCCGCAATATTGCGTCATAATTTTTGCAAGGTCGAGAACCTTTTGCTTTGCACGGTCGCTGGTATAAGGATGGCTGTGGAAATGAACGGCGTCAAGCGTAACGCCCCTCTTGGCAATCATGTATCCCGCAACGGGGCTGTCGATTCCGCCCGACAAAAGCAGTGTTGCTCTGCCGTTTGTTCCCACGGGCATACCGCCTGCGCCCTTGATTTTTTTCGTATAAACAAAGGCGTCCTTGCGTATTTCAATCTGAACAAGTATGTCCGGATTATGGACATCAACCCTAAGCCCCGGCATACGGTCAAGGATTCTTGCCCCGATTTCCGCGGAAAGCTGAGGCGAATTGAGAGGGAAGCTCTTGTCCTCCCTCTTCGCCTCAACCTTAAAGGTTTTACCCTCTGTTTCTTCCTCCTCAAGGCAGGTGATTGCCGTGTCCTCTATGGCTTTAAGCTCTTTGCCGCATCTTACCGCCGGACAGATATTGACAATTCCGAAAACCTTTTTAAGCTCGTTTAAGGTTTCGTCCGTATCGACCGTTTCAAGAGGCTCAACATAAATTGTGGACTGTGCCGCCTTGATACTGAATCTGCCGATTTTTGCAAGACGGGAATCAAGATTTGACAGTAGTCTGCGCTCAAAAATGGGCTTGTTAAGCCCTTTAAGTGCAATCTCACCGTATTTTAAAAGAAATAAATCTGCTTTCATTTGTATATCCCCTGTATATTCTCTATTTTTTCATAATACTTCTTACCTGCTTGACAATTTTGACGAGAGAATTAACGGTATAATCAATTTCCTCCGCCGTAGTGAACTCCGACAAGCTGAAACGAAGCGTTCCGTCAATCAGCTTTCTGTCAATACCCATTGCCGTCAGAACATAGCTCGGTCCTTTTTTGTGGCTGGAGCAAGCCGACCCGGACGAAACATAAATTCCGTCGTTTTCAAGAGAATGAAGCAAAACCTCCGATTTCGTCCCATTAAACGAAACATTCAGTATGTGCGGCGCGGAATTTTCGGGGGTGTTTATTTTAACATCTTCTATATTTTCAACAATACCCCTTCGCAGCCTGTTGCGAAGCTCATGCATTCTTTCGCCCTTGCGCTCGATATTCTGCTGGCTAAGCTCCGCGGCAATTCCAAAGCCGTATATTCCGTGAACATTCTCCGTTCCCGGGCGGAGATTTCTCTGCTGACCACCGCCGTAGATTATGGGAGAAATTTTCGTACCGCTTTTCACATAGAGCGCCCCTACGCCCTTCGGACCGTGAATTTTATGGGAGCTGAGCGAAATCATGTCCGCTCCGGTTTGTGCCGCCGTAAAGGGAATCTTTCCGTACGCCTGGACGGCATCAACATGGAAAACTCCCTTTGGATTACGCTTTTTAAATATTCTGCACATTTCTCTTACCGGCTGGATAGCCCCTGTTTCGTTATTGACATACATCGCCGTAACGAGCGCCGTGTCCGGTCTTATCATTCCTGCAAAAGCGTTAATGTCCGCAAAACCGTCGGCACTTACGGGAATTTTTTCAACCCGGTATCCGATTGCGGACATATGCTCCAGCATATTTAAAACAGCGGGATGTTCAACCGCCGTCGTCAGAATATGCTTTCCCCGGTTGGCGGCACAGCCGCCCCTTATAGCAAGATTATCCGCCTCCGTCCCCCCTGATGTGAAGATTATTTCATCCTCTTTTGCCCTGAGGGATTCCGCTATGGCAGTCCTTGAATATCTTATAAGCTGTTCCGCTCCGATTCCTTTTCTGTGCAGAGAGGAAGGGTTCCCGTAATTTTCACGCATTGCGGCGCTCATTTTATCTATACATTCGTCATACATTCTTGTTGTTGAGCTGTTGTCAAGATATACCTCCATGGCTTTAACCTCCTTTCGGCAAGCTCATTTTAAAAGCTCAAAATCTTTGTGTCCACAATATATAATATGTTACCGTTTCGCCGTTGTTCACCATATTCCGACATATTCATTCAAAAAGGGTATGCCCCGTATTTTACGCCTTGCCCGAATATCCGATTCTGCCCAGACAGCAGTTAAAAATCCGTTACGCCGCGCAGTCAGGGAAGGTCAGAAAAGTCCTTTTTCCGTTTCGGCGCACACAAGTCAAAGGAGAGCAAAAGCTAACAGCTTTCGCCTCGCCGCGGCCTACCCGTCATATAAGCCGGAAGCAGCAATGAAAACCCGATGTTTTCATTGCTGCCGCTTGTTTTGGTATTTTCGGTCTATTCCGCTTTGCGCTTTATAACCTTAATCGGGATTTTAACATCCTTAAAAGTTTCCACCCTGCCGCCGTATTTTATATCCGTTATTGCGTCGTCGGCCGCTCTCTCCTTATAGCCCAGCTTAACCTCCACATCGGAAAGCTCCCGCTCGAAAAGCCGGATTGCCTCAAGAGAATTTTTCCTCAGCTCCGTAACCTCGCTGCGTAAATGCTCTATTCTGCGGCTTTCGCTCTCATACATATTTCTGAGAGCACGGCGCCTAAGCTCTATTTCGCGATTAGCCTCCGCCTTTTTTTCTTCAATTTCCGTCTCGGCATTATTTTTCATTTCAAGCGCAGTCCTCGCAGCGTCCTCTTTAATCCTTGATGCCTCCGTCTTTGCTTCGGCAACAATCCCGTCTGCTTCTATATGCGCCCTTTCCAGGACGGAAACAATAACCTCGCGCTTACTCTGAAGCTCATCATACTTCTCCGAAAGATTTGCCTTTTCAAGACTTATCCTTTCAATCTCGCTGTTTTTCTCCCGCTCCGCCTCGGCATAGCGTGCGTCAAGCTCTTTTATATAGTCATAAACATCCGCTTTTTTAAACCCAAAAAGCCTTCTTCTGAATTTCTTCCCGTCCATAATTCACCTCCGTAAATGCATAGAGAGCGAGGCTCTGCACATCCTTTGCACAAGCCCTGCGCCATTTGTCTTTATCGGTTTCTTCGCATCTTCATAGATAATGTTTTTGCGAATGTTGTATTCAATTTATTATTTTACAATAATTTTTAAAAATAGTCAATATCTAATTGAATTTTTAGCGTTATTGTAGTATAATCAGCATAGGTATTCCGAAATTTTCAATTTCGGCAAATATGCCGCCCCGTTAAAGGATTTACCGGGCGGAAATTCCGTATGCCGGCGGATAAAAGGAGTTTTATTATGCTTAAGAAATCTCTTATTGAATTTATATTTGAGGCAGGCTCAATCGAGCGCTGGAATGACCACATACGCCCATCGCGTGGGTTTACGGAGCTTGATAAGCAAGCGCATAAAATGCTGTATTCCTATGTGCTTTGCGGTCTTTCGGACGGGATAGACCGAAGCAGGCTTATTGAGGGCTGTATTTTTGAGTTTCTGCACAGGCTCATGCTCACCGATATAAAGCCACCCGTTTTTCACCGTCTTATGGAGGAAAAGGGAAGTCAGATAAACAATTGGGTTATGGCATCCCTTGAGGAAAATATAAGCGATATTCCCGGAGGATTTTTCGATAATTTCAAGGAATATTATCTGAATCCAAAATATTCCGAAAAGGAAAAAAAGCTTTTGGAATGTGCCCACTATCTGGCAACCAAATGGGAATTTGACATAATCTACAATCTGAATTCCACCTGCTACGGCATCGACAAAACCCACCGCGAAATTGAAATGAAGCTTAACAGCTTCACCGATATTCCTTATTTTAACAAATTCGTCCATAACGAAAATCTCAAAAGCTTTGCAAATCTTATGGGTCAGCTCCGTTTTCAGCAAAGATGGTCAAAAACGCCGCGGCTTCCCGCAACTTCCGTTATGGGCCATACACTTATTGTGGCTGTGCTTGCCTATCTTTGCTCCTGCGAAATCGGCGCTTGCAAGGTTCGCTCTGCCAACAACTTTTTGGGCGGACTTTTCCACGATATGCCGGAGGTTTTAACGAGAGATATTGTTTCTCCCGTAAAAAATTCCGTTACGGGGCTTGACTCTCTTATAAAAGAAATCGAAGATGTCCAGATGCATGAGGTTATTTTCCCGCTCATTCCTCAAAGCTGGCAGAAAGAATTTACATATTTCACACAAAACGAATTTTGCAGTAAAATCATTAAAAACGGCGAGGAAACCCTTGCCGCGACAGACGAGATTAACGAAAAATACAACAGCGACGGTTTCTTTCCCTATGACGGCGAGATTGTCCGTGCCTGCGACAGCTTCGGAGCATACATTGAAACCTATTTTTCCCACACGGCGGGAGTAACCTCCCATACCCTGCGCAATGCCAACCGCGAGCTTTACGAGGCATACCGCAATAAAATTATCGGCGGCTACAATTTCGGAATATTGTTCGACTATTTCAAAATAATATAAATTTTGAGCAAAAAGTCAAATATACTATGGATTTTTCAAAGAATCTATGATATACTACAATCAGAATAACCGTTTAAAGAGGAATTATGAGATTAGATAAATTTTTAAGTTCGGCAGGAACGGGCAGCCGTACAGAAATCAAAAAGCTTATCAAAGGGGGCGTCGTGACAGTAAATTCAAGCGTCTGCCTTAGGGCGGAAACAAAAATCGACCCCGAAAATGATACCGTTTGCCTTTTTGGCGAAGTTATAAAATACCAAAAATTCATATATCTTATGATGAATAAGCCCAAAGGCTATGTCAGTGCAACCTTTGACCGCCGTCTTCCGACAGTTTTAGACCTTGTTCCGGAGGAATATCTGCATTTTGAGCCTTTCCCGGCAGGAAGGCTGGATATTGACACGGAGGGGCTTTTGCTTCTGACAAACGACGGTCAGCTTGCCCACAATCTTCTTTCACCGAAAAAGCATATTCCCAAAACATATTTTGCAAAAGTAAACGGCTGCGTAACCGAAACGGACATTTTAGAATTCAGGCACGGAGTTACAATTGACGGCGGCATAAAAACAAAGCCTGCAATCCTTGAAATCATTTCTGCCGGCGAAATTTCCGAAATCAGCCTGACCATAACCGAGGGGAAATTTCATCAGGTCAAGCGAATGTTTGAGGCAGTCGGGAAAAAGGTTGTCTATCTCAAGCGGACAAAAATGAATGCCCTGCGTCTTGACGAAGCCTTAAGCCCCGGCGAGGTCCGCGAGCTTACGGCGGAGGAGCTTGAGCTTCTCAGAAAGGGATTTTAACTATGAATATCATACCTCGGGCGGCGGTAATAAACGACCTTTCGGGCTTTGGCAGGGTTTCGCTTACTGAAGCGATTCCCGTTATGTCCGCTATGGGAATTGAGGTCTGTCCTCTTCCCACCGCCGTTTTGTCAACTCACACATATAACTTCAAAAACTACACCTTCTGCGATATGACAGACGAAATGCAGAAAATCATTGAGCATTGGAAGGCTCTTAATTTGCATTTTGACGCAATTTACAGCGGATACCTGGGCAGTCGTAATCAGATTGACATTATCCGCAGATTTATCGACGAATCGGGAAGGGACGCGGTGGTTGTTGTTGACCCCGTTTTGGGGGATAACGACCTTGACTGCACTCAAGCCGTCTACTCTGAACGCATGAGAGATATTCTCGGCGGCATGAAGGAGCTTGTCTGCGCCGCAGATGTTATAACTCCGAATCTTACGGAGGCGTGTCTGCTCCTTGACGAGGACTATATAGCGCACCCCCTTTCAGACAGCGAGCTTTGCGGAATGCTTCGCCGGCTTTCGTATCTTGGTGCGGAGAAGGTGGCAATAACAAGCGTTATGACAAGCACAGGGGAAATGTCCGTGGGTGCATACGACAAAGCCGAAAATAAATATTACAAAATCGACTGCGGCTATGTTGACCGTCCGTTTCACGGGACGGGGGATATTTTTGCAAGCGTCCTTACCGGGGCGCTTCTTAAGGGCGAAAGCTTTATTGACGCCGCAAATATCGCCGTAGGCTTTATACGCCGCGCCATTGCTCTCACACAGCAGCTTGGCGAGAACAAAATCGAACGCGGCGTCATTTTTGAGCCTGTTTTGGCTCCATACTTTTCAGGAACCAAATCGGAAAAATATTATAAAATAATAAATGGATAGATATTGACAAAATTTCCAGGGAGGAACAGAGATTATGGTAAAGCATGGAAAATTTTGGGGAACTTTACTGTCTTTCGTCTTTATATTCACCTGTCTTACGGCTGTTACCACTGCCGACGATAATCCATCGTCTTCAAATGACGCCGTTAATTTATACGGCGGGCAATCCTATGCGGAGGTAAACGGAAACACCGTCTGGCTTGAGGGCGAAATTATTCAGATAGGCACAACGATTTATGTTGCCCCCGACCCGATTTTCCGTGCCCTGGGCTGCGGCATGGGCTGGGATGATGAGCTTCAGGCGGTTGTCCTATGTAAAGACGGGGTTACTTCCTATATAATATTTAACACAAATGTTCTCTGGAAGGGGCCCGACCTTTATGAATCCGAAAATAAAACCTTCGTCTATAAAAATGTATTTTATATTCCTTTGGATATGTTCACCTACTTCACAAAGTGCAGTCCGGTTATCACCGGAGATGTACCGGTTATCAGCCGTTTCAGGCGTGACCTGCTGGAGGATACATATGTAGGCAATGACTACCGCCGCAGCCCGGCAACAGGCTACGGCAGCGTCTGGGTTGCCGGGAATTTCGGCATGGAGAAGCTCTATATAACTGATTCCGTTGCGAGGGCATATGCCTCAGCGGTTAATTATGTTGCCGAAAATCTGCCGGAGGAGGTAAATATTTTCAATATAGTTATTCCCTCGGCGTCAGAATTTTACGGCCCCTCGTCGGTCTATACAAACCAGACATCCGGAATACGCACGATATACCAAAATCTTTCCTCCCGTGTTATCCCCATAAACGCGGTAAAACCGCTTTATGCCCACGCCGGGGAAAATATCTATTTCCGCACGGACCACCACTGGACGCAGCGAGGCGCCTACTATGCTTACAAGGAATTTATGGATGTTAAGGGCGAGGAGGTTCCGCCGCTTTCCGCCTTTCCGCTCAGAACGGGCTCATATGTAGGTTCTCTTGCTGGTTTTACAAAGGGTACTTATGCCGCGTCGGTCTTTAAATCCAATCCGGACACAATTGAGAGATTTCTTTCAACAACCTACACAAACGGGGCGGTTTATAAAGATATGTATATGCAGTCTTACGATAAATCCGTTCAGGCAGTCTATGCCGACATAAATTCCTACATAGCCTTCATCGGCGGAGATAACCCCCTTACGGTTTTCACAACAAATGTAAATAACGGCAAGAAAATCGTTATAATAAAGGAATCCTTCGGAAACGCCTTTGCAACCTGGGCGCTGAATAATTACAGCGAGGTTTATGTTGTTGACGCCCGAAAATTCGGAAACGGCGGCCCGCGGTTTAATCTTAAGGATTTTTATAACTTTGTACACTATGACGACCTTGTTATAATAAATTATCCCGGAGGAGTGTCATCCTCCGCCATCATATCCAATCTTTACAGCTTTATTAACGGATAATCCAACCGCAATAAGGCGGAATGTGTCCTAAAGTCCGTATGTTTTTAAGACGCATTCCGCCTTATTGCATATTTTTTTCAAAAACCCCTTGAAATTTTTTTCAAGTTATGTTATACTATGTTTTGTGATTTTCTTTAAATTGATATTTGCCGGTGTAGCTCAGTTGGTAGAGCAGCTCATTCGTAATGAGCAGGTCGCAGGTTCGAGTCCCGTCACCGGCTCCAGAAAAAACGACTTGTTTCGACAAGTCGTTTTTTCGTCGATATAAATCTCTTG
>JAEDLZ010000111.1 GCA_016303265.1 Clostridiales bacterium | reverse complement strand
CGAATTTGACAAAACTTAAAATTAAGGCAAAATTCAGGGCAAAACAATCAGAAACTGCTGAGATATAAAATCTCAAAAACCTTGAAAATACAAGGCTTTCAGGTCACAAGAGTTCTCTTAGATGTATAACCTTTCGAGTCAGTCCCGTTATGACCAATTCGATACCACTCCGTGTGTATTTCAATCCGCTTCTCTCTTCGCCCAAAAATTGTTCGAAAAACTTTTGGAGAGAAAAGTAGGAGAGAAAGCAAAATAATATTAGACTCTCAGTTTGGAAAACCCGGTAAAATCAAGGTTTTCCGGCGGACGGAGTTAACAACTCTTCTGAAAATTCTAAGTGCGCCCCGTTATGACCGCTTCGATACTTCTCCAAATATTAAATTGTTATATGTTAAACCCACGATTTTGACGAAACTCGAAATTAAGGCAAAATTCAGGGCAAAACAAGCAAATTGCAATATATCACACCCGTAGGCATGAATTGAGAACACATCGGCTTTAAATATCCTGTTCTTAAAATGATACAACCACAGGTCTATTTATATTTGATTTTATTTCTATTTTTATTTATTTCTATCAAAATTATTTCTTGCCAAGGTCAGAATATACAGGGCAAAGCATACCAATCGGACAATGCTCACAATCAGGTTTTTGTGCCTTGCAGTAGGCTCTTCCGTGCTCCACCAGGCAGTGGCAGAAATAGGACCAGCTTTCCTTTGGCACAACTTTCATCAAATCCAACTCTATTTTATAAGGATCCTTATTTTTTGTAAGTCCCAAGCGGTTGGAAAGCCTTGTTGCGTGAGTGTCAACAACTATTCCCGGAATACCGAATATATCACCTAAAACAAGATTTGCGGTTTTTCTCCCCACCCCGGGAAGTGTAAGAAGCTCTTCCATAGTATTTGGAACGACGCCGCCGAAATCGGAAATCAGTTTTTGACAGCAGCCGATAATATTTCTTGCTTTATTTTTGTAAAACCCACAGGAAAGGATCGCTTCCCGCAGTTCAAGCTCATCCGCCGCCGCAAATGCATATACATCGGGATATTTCGCAAAAAGCGCAGGAGTGACCATATTAACTCTTGCATCGGTACACTGCGCGGCAAGCTGAGTTGCAATAAGCAATTGGAGCGGGTCGGCATACTCCAGCGTGCATGCCGCGTCTTTGTATGTATCATTAAAAATCTGAATAATCTTTTTTACCCGGATTTTTTTATCGGACAATTTTTCTATCAAATTTATTTTTCCCCCTTGCAAAAATGCAACAAAGATATTATAATATAAAAAATGAGATTTGTAAAGACCTAAGGAGGAAATTTTTTATGAAAATTTTTGAGAAGCTTATTATGACTGATCCTGACATTGCAAAAGCAATAGAACTTGAAACGGAAAGACAGCGTAATAAAATTGAATTGATTGCGTCAGAAAATTTTGTCAGCGAGGCAGTCATGGAGGTAATGGGCTCACCTCTTACAAATAAATATGCGGAAGGCTATCCGGGGAAGCGGTACTATGGCGGATGTGAATATGTTGATATTGTTGAAAATATTGCCATTGACCGTGCAAAAGAACTTTTCGGCGCAGAATTTGCCAATGTTCAGCCTCATTCCGGAGCATCTGCTAATCTTGCCGTTTTCTTTGCGGCAATGCAGCCCGGTGACACATACTTAGGTATGAACCTTGCTCACGGCGGGCATTTAAGCCACGGTTCGCCGGTCAATATATCGGGAAAATATTTCAATGTTGTACCCTACGGCGTTGATCCCGAAACACAGCGCATAAATTATGACGAGGTGCGTGAGCTTGCCCTTAAGCATAAACCGAAACTTATTCTTGCCGGGGCAAGTGCCTATGCCCGTGTTATTGACTTTGCAAAGTTCAGAGAAATTGCCGACGAGGTGGGTGCATATCTTATGGTGGATATGGCTCATATAGCAGGACTCGTCGCAGCCGGTCTTCATCCGAGTCCTGTGCCCTATGCCGATTTCGTTACAACAACCACCCACAAGACCTTAAGAGGCCCGCGGGGCGGTTTGATTCTGTGTAAAGAAAAATACGGAAAAATGATAAATAAGGCGGTTTTCCCGGGATGCCAGGGCGGTCCGCTTATGCATATAATTGCAGCTAAGGCGGTGTGCTTTAAGGAAGCTTTATCCGATGAATTCAAGGCTTATCAGCTTCAAATAAAGAATAATGCCGCAGCGCTTTCGGAAGCTCTCATGGCTAAAGGCGTTAAAATTGTGTCAGGCGGGACGGACAATCACCTTATGCTGATTGACCTGACAACCTTCGGAAAAACGGGCAAGGAAGTTGAAAAGTGTCTTGACGATGTGAACATTACGGCAAACAAGAACACTATTCCCGATGATCCGCAGAGCCCGTTTGTTACAAGCGGAATAAGAATCGGAACGCCTGCCGTTACAAGCCGCGGATTTAAGGAAGAGGATATGGTTGAGGTTGCCGATTTGATTTACCTTACCATAACCGATTTTGAAAATAAAAAGGAGGAGATTCGCAGCAGAGTTAAGGCTCTTTGCGAAAAACATCCGTTATATGAATAATGATAATCAAACATTAAACTGGAGATGTCCGAACTGTGACACAATCAATCAGGGTTCCCGCTGTATAATCTGCGGCGAACTGAAGGCAAAAACGCCCATTCCTCAGCAGAGCGAAACTTTTGTTCATAATGAAGAAAATCGGAATTTTAACGAAACTGACGCAAACCGCCGGGCAATGACTTCTAAACCGAAGAAATCCGGCAAGGGTGCAATTATTGCCCTGTCGGTTATCGGAGGAATTCTGCTTATTGCTCTTATTGTTATAATAGTTGTTGCTTTCGGCGGTTCTGACGATAAGAAAGAAACGGATAAAAAGCCAACCCCTGCGGTAACTCACGAAATTGACGATGAAGAGATTGAAACAAAACCGAAAGAGCGCTATGTAACCGACGCAGTTTTCGGAGTGAATTTCAACATTTCCGCAGATTCTCATAAAATGGACGCAAGTCCTGCTTATACCGAAAAAGAGCAGGATGTGATGAAGTATATCTATCCGACCGGCTTTAAGGAAATAGGCTTAAATAAATATATGGCGTCTGACGGTACGGCTCTGCTTTATTACAGTGTATCGGAAAATAACGACAGAAAGACGGTTGAGGCGCTTATGGAGGAGTGTAAAAACAAATTCGGCGGCGACTATGTTTATGAAGCAAACGGGGACAGCTGGTTCGCTGTATCCCGAATGCGCAACGGCGTCAATTATTACAGAAAATGCTTTGTAGGAGAAAAAACAGCATGGTTTGATATTGTATATCCGGATATATATTCCGATATATATGAAAACTATGTTACGGAGCTTGAAAGGTATTTTAAGGCAGATGTAGGGGAGCTTGAAACGGAAGATGAAAAGCCGGATACGGAAAGTATTGACATTGATTTTTAGTAATGAGGTAATCGTATGAATACACCGCTGGCAGACAGACTTAGGCCGACAAAACTTTCTGAGGTTGTCGGTCAGGGCCATATTTTAGGCGAAAATAAAATACTTACAAATATTGTAATGTCCGGAAATATCCCCAATATGATATTTTACGGTCCGTCGGGGACGGGAAAAACCACCGTTGCAAACATAATAGCAAAGACAAGCAACAGGGCTCTGCATAGGCTTAATGCAACCAATGCTTCTGTGGCGGATGTTAAAGAAATATGCCGGGAGGCAGACTCGCTTCTGGGACAAAACGGTGTGCTTTTATATCTGGACGAGATACAAAACTTTAACAAAAAGCAGCAGCAGTCCTTGCTTGAATATATAGAAAACGGGAAAATAACGCTTATTGCCAGCACAACAGAAAATCCGTACTTTTACATTTATAATGCTATTCTGAGCCGTTCGACGGTTTTTGAGTTCAAGGCGGTTTCTCCCGGAGATATTGTGTTGGCGCTTAAGCGCGGAATTAAGATTATACAAAAGGATTTTGACGGAAAGATAAAAATAAAAAAGGGAGCGCTGGAGCTTATTGCCGAAAAGGCAAACGGAGATGTAAGAAAGGCTTTGAATTTTCTTGAATTGGCAGTCACATATACTGCACCGAACGGACAGGGAGATATTGAA
>JAEDLZ010000110.1 GCA_016303265.1 Clostridiales bacterium | reverse complement strand
GTTATCGCTTATTATATCGGTGCAGTGAAAAGCCGAAGATAATTAGGCGACTTAATACATAATCACAGAAGAATATTCTATGTGTATAACTGTACCGTGCTTTAGGTGATTTTGACGATTATATCGTAAAGTGTTTGTTGCATTTGCTTTATTCTTAAAATAATTAATTTGCAATATAGAGAGGAGCTAAATGTATGAGTTATAAATATACGTCCGCACTTAGGGTTAACTCGGCAAATTTAGGAGACCTTGAAAAAAATCTCAGTAAATATAAAGACAGCTTTGATGAGATATTTTTCTTTTCACAATTTACACATTCTGTAAAAAACTTGGATTATCACCGCAGTGAAGCGGAAAAAATCCGCCCGTATTTGCAAAGAATAAAAGGTATGGGTATTAAAGCGGGAGTTAATGTGCTTGCAACAATAGGATTTTTCCCCGAAGCGTTAGACAGCTCGTTGGAAAAGGTAAAGCACTATGTTAATCAGGACGGCTCGGGAAATCCCGGGAGACTTTGCCCTTCGGACAAGGCAAACATTGAATATATTAAGGAGCAATACCGAATTTACGCCCGTCTTTCTCCCGATATAATTTATGTTGATGATGATATAAGCTCCCTTGCCTGTGCGTGTGACAGCTGTATAGAAAGATTTGCAAAACTCAATCCAGATATTTTCAAAGATGTGAGTGTCAGCCGAAAAGTGCTGAATGACCTTTTAAACAGCTCGGATTCGGAAGTAAGGACATATACACGAAAGGCTTGGATTAGGTATAATTCGCTTCGTATAGGTGAGCTTTACAAAAACATAGAAACAGCCGTACACGAAATTAACCCGAGTATAAGACTCGGAGCTATGACACATATGTCGGGCAGCGACGGGTTGGATAGCGACGGTTGGGCAGAACAGCTTTCTTCGGAAACTGTTCGGGAAATACATTGGCGGCCGGGCGGCGGGGTATATACCGACTATTCACTCCCGGATGTTTACGATAAGGCAAACCGAATTTCGGCGCAGATTCGTTATTTGCCCGAAAATGCTACGTGTGTAGAATCGGAAATGGAAAACTTCCCCTATCAAAGCCTTAGAAAATCGCCGTCCTTTACTGCGTTTGAAGGCTTTATTTATCAGGCGTCGGGCTGTACCGGAACGGCATTTAATGTGCTTTGCAAGGAAGAGGAGGCAGGACTTGAGCACGAGCGCTTTTTCAAAATGGCAGAGGATGCCCGTGAATACGGAACGCTCTTGACTGAGACTTTTGGGAGAGAACCTCTTTGCGGTGCAGGCTTCTGGTGGGATAAGGATTCCGCCTCTTTCCCGACAGAGGAAATCTGGAATATGGGAAAATCCGTACCGTCGGCGGTGAATATTCATCAGGTGGGTATTCCGTATGCCTGCGAGCACGGGAATATGTCGGTATTTTTCTTTGACGGAAACACTGCTCTTCAGATACCCGAGGACGAGCTGAAAAAATGCCTTTCCAAGGGGGTCCTTTTGAACGGCGAAGCGGTAGATGTGCTTAACAGGCGGGGCTTCGGTGAATATATCGGATTTAAAACGACAGGATGTTTCACAAGTGATACACTTGAGCAGGAGATAGAGCATCCCCTTAATATGCCGGGCGCTCACAGACGTAATCCGAGACAGGCTTTTGATTGGAGCACTAAGGAAGCCTACACAATCGAGAAAACAAACGAAAAGGCCGAATATCTCTCGGAGCATCGTGATTTATATGAAAATATCCGCGGAATGGGCGCGGGAATATTTGAAAACAGCTTAGGCGGACGTGTATGCGTTGAAGGTATTACCCCATTTGATTGGTACTACAGCCTGCCGAGAAGCGTGCATTTAAAAAATGTTATCAGATGGCTTTCAAAGGGCTCTATCCCAGCCTATGTGGATTCCTTCCACCGTGCGGCGGTATGGGTTAGGGGAAATGCCGCATTTATCGCAAATATGTCTATGGAAAATGCCGAGAATCTCCGTCTCTGCTTAAAAACAGAGGTAGAAACGGTCTCTGCGGTAATAACCTGCGGCAGTAAAATAGTAAAGACAGAAAAAATTGAAGCTAAGGAAAGCTTTGACGGATTTTCGGTATTTGAAATTTCCGCAATACCGATTACAGGAACAGCCCTGTTTTTAAAGGATAACGGCGCATATACCGACAGAAAGGACAGCTGAAATGAAAAAAGAATTATTTAATGTGGATACTAAATTCGAAAATGATACTTATTACACCTTTGACCAAAAATCTACCGATATATTCTTATCCCAGACAAGGTTGTTAACAGATAAAAAATATCTTACAACTTGCGGAGGAGATTTAAACAAAAGAGGTCTTGACACCGCGTTTTATCTTTACGGACTCAATAATGTAACCCTGGACTTCGGCGGGGCTGTAATAACCCTTCACGGAAGAATACAGCCCTTTATTATTGATAAATGCTCTAACATAACAATTAAAAATGCGGTTGTTGAATATGAGCGTGCAGTCTATACCGAGCTTGATATAATCGAAAACACAGGCAAGGAGCTACGCACAAGGCCAAAGGCAAAATTCCCCTGCCGTGTGGAAAACGGATATTTTATTCCTTATGCTAAAGAATGGGAGAATAAAACAGTTCATGCCGACGGTTGCATTTTTATTCAGGCATATGAAAAGGAAAGCCGCGAGGGCGCAGGTCTGATGGTTGTTTATCTCGGTGAGGAAATTGTTGAGCAAGAGTCTCCTCCCGCCGATAATATCCCACAAATTAAGGTGCGCAGTGAGGGGGAGGATATTGTACTTATCGGTAGCTTTCCCAAAAGCTGGGATGACGGAAAAAGCATTGTTATAGCCCATGAAACACGGGATAAATCAAGTGTTGCTATGTATCATTCAAAAAACATAGGTTTTGAGAATTACAGAATTTTAAACGGCGCCGGTATGGGCTTTACTGCTATATATACCGAAAATATAACCCTTAAATCAGCAAGGCTTGAATATGACGAGCTGTCACACGGAACGGTTACAAACGCGGCGGACGGAATTCATTTTGTTGCCTGTAAGGGAAAAATTGAAATAACCGACAGCATATTTGAGGGAACGGTTGATGACACGCTTAACATTCATTCAAATTATTACCATACCGATAAGGCGGAGAAAAATGTAATCTATGCCCGCCGATGCGATAGAAGCCACGGGCTCAGCGCATATACAGGTGTGTTCGGAATCGGCGATGAAATTGCGGTTTATCGGGGCAAGACCTTGGAGGAAAAGGCAAGGTTTAAGGTAGAAGACGTAAAGATAACGGGCGAATGGACGGTTGAGCTGACGGTCGACAGGGACACAGGCGAGCTTGAATTTGATGACCTGATTGAGAATTTGTCCACAAATCCCGAGGTTGTGATTAAAAATTCACGCTTTGCAAAATCGAATGCAAATTTGCGCCTGCAGACAAGGGGTAAATTCCTTATTGAGGGCTGTACCTTTAACGTGTGGATTACGCTGACGGGCGATACAACCTACTGGTTCGAGGCAAGCCCGATAAACGATCTTACAATTAAAGACTGTAAATTTATCGGAGACAGGGGTATTATACGTATTGTTCCTGAATTCGCTCCGACAGAAGCTGCACCGTTTTATCACAGCGGCATTAAAATCATAAACAACAGCTTTGACAGTGATACACCGCTTATTGCTAATTATGCTACGGATATACTTTTTGAGAACAACCGTATAGCAGGTGACAAGGAAGCAAAATTGGAGCTTAACGGCTGCCAAAATGTGCAGATAAAATAAATACTTAGGAGAATGGTAAAGGCGCAGCCTTTGTGCACAAGTCCGGTTAAAACGGACAATAGAAAAACAACAACAGGATGTTATGTAATTTGATTGGAGAAGGAACAAAATGAATCAAATTGAGAAAAATACCGTTAAAGCGGAAAATCAGCTTGCAAAGAATCAATTTATTACCTTTATTAATCCCGAGGGAAAAGGGAAAAGAGTATTGTTTGTAGGTAATTCCATAACAAGACACGGTATAAAGCACGATATAGGCTGGCATAATGACTGGGGAATGGCGGCGTCTGCCTTGGAAAAGGACTATGTTCATTTGGTTGCAAAGGAAATTATGCAAAAAGA
>JAEDLZ010000109.1 GCA_016303265.1 Clostridiales bacterium | reverse complement strand
TCCACAAAAATGCCTGCTTATTTTCAACCCGGGTGAGCAGAACCCCGACATCCTCGATTTTCACAACTATATCGTCGGTACCCTCGGGAAGCGTATACCCTTTCAAGCACTCAGCAAAAAACGGAAGTCTTCCATCCGAAGAGGTATCTGGGACGCTTATCGGTTCCGATACTTGCATTTTCTCCGCAGAAACACCGATTATGACTGTTCCGGCAAATATAAATACTGCAAGTGCCGCCGAAAGCCATCTTTTGAACATAGTCCTGCCCATCCTTTCACAAAGACAAAATAAAAACTAATCGATTTGATCTAAAGAAAACCTTGTAATTTCAATAACTTCTTTTTGCTTGGAATAAACACAATACATATATCCGTTTTCAACAACGCACTCGGGATAACCGTAATGTCCGCCTTTATCCATGCCGTTTTGCCGCCTTGTATACGGTTCATCATGTATAATATATCTTTTGTTAAAATCGAAGCCGTCAAACGAAACATAAAGCATAAGCGGCAATCTGCCCTGACCTACCACCGGATTACCGACATAATAATATCTGCCGTCCGGCAATCGGCCGAATTGAAATTTTGCCAGATCATCTGTAAATGCCGTAGGATAAACATCCGAGAAGGTCTCACCGTTATCATAGCTTTCAGCATACCACAGTCTATTCTCACCGCTTCTCATAAGCAGATGAAGAATACCGTCATCACTTTGATACGCCGAAGCCTCACAAAGACCCGGTGCTCCCATTCTCGCAGCCTTTTCAAGCTGTGCCTTAGAAATATCGGCGACCTTTAACGATGGTACGGTATCGCTTTCAATTTTGTCGCAATAAAGCACACCTGTTGCCATAGGGATAATATATCTGCCGTTTGCCATACACTCCGCAGAATGGTTGCCTGCACCGAAAGCCACTGCAATGGGGTCACTCCAGGTGACCCCATCGTCATTCAACCTGCAAACATATTTTCGCCACGAAAGCCATGTATCGGTATTTTCCCAAACATTTTTCGGACGTAAATTAGATCCCAACATATATTTCGGATCAAACTCCCCGACTGAAAAATATGCGTATAAACAATCATCGGTGGCACAAAATCCGCCTGCAAACTTAACAAATTCACTTTGGCAACCCATTTCGGTATCTGAAAGAACCATCGGCGGCTGCCAGTCGGAAAAGTTGTCGGAGAAAGTCCACATTACACGCTGTCCGCAATCATCCTCGTGTACCCTTCCGCTTGACCACATAATATAAAGCTTACCCTTATATGAGGCAATACCTGCATGATGAGAAAAGGCACGTTCGGGATTAAAAGGTTGAAGCAACTTGGTTTCAACCTGTAATTTTTTTGCGGCTGTCCGGGTGTTGCAATTTCGTACAAGTGATGCAGATACCGAGGCATCACGCTCAGGTGTAACAGGAAAATTAATCATTTTCATCATGAATCAAAGGTAAAAGTCGATACCCTGATTTCCTCTTTACCGCAAGAATAGATTACTGCAAAGTAGGTTTTACCGTCTTCGCTGTCAACATATTCCGCACATGAAGGATATGCATATGCACCGCCCTTGCCGATGCCGGGCTTATTCTGTGAATAGGTATCATTTTCAAGCTGATATACCTCATCAAACTCATAACCGTCAATAGAAAGGCTGATGTAAAGGGGATTTCTGTCCTGAGTACCGGAATTCTCAATATTGCTGATTATGTAATAATAACCTGCTTTGTCCCCAGTCTGAATCTGACCGACGCATAGCTTTGAATCTGCGTTTTTCATTGCTGTTTTTACCGGATTTGACCATGAAAGTCCGCGATCCAAAGAGGTTGCGTGCCAGATATATCCGTCCTGACCGCGCATCAAGAGGTGATATACCATATCGGATGTGGTATATACAACAGCCTCGCAAAGTTCTGCACCCTGCTCTTTCGCCAAAGCAACCTGCTCGTTGGTTAAACCGCGGTTATACCAGGTTATACCGTCAGACGAAATTCTCACACCGGTAGAAGATGTCTTATAATAATATCCGTTGGAATAAATTGAATTCATATAGCTTCCGGTAATTGTTTCGGAAACAATAGGTTCTTCAAAGCTGACACCGTCATCTGCAAGCTTTGCACGCATAAATGTACCGAGAATTGTTCCGTCCTTATCATAGGTATGAATGGCATAGTCAGCATAGAGGGAACCGTCAACAACACTGAATCCGGAGGTGTACTGTACAATCTTAGTTAAATCACCGGTTGCATACTGCGCTGCGGAAAGTGTCATAGGCTCTTCCCAAATCTCTGCGTCCTCGCTGTATGACCACATGATATACTGACCGTCGCAGTCCTCACCTTCCACGCCGACTTCCCAGAAAGCGTAGAACTTACCGTTAAAATACTTGATATGAGGAATATGCGCAAATGCCCGGTTTTCATCATACTCATACAATGTTGTGACAGATGTCAGAATCTTATCTGATGATGTTACATTTTCCGCAAAAGTATATCTTGAGGTTAATGTATCATTGATTATGTTTGTATTTTTTAACAATATTTGACGTACGACAGCTAAATCGCCTGAATTAATAACGCCGTCATCGTTGGCATCTGCAAGTTTATCTGCGAAGAATATCGGATAAAGTGAAGCAGCCAACTGCTTTTTGTAGTGAATCAAGTCTATAATATTAACTACACCGTTAGCGTCAACGTCACCGAGATTGGCGTCTGCAAATTTAGGCGTTACAACCTGAACAAAGGTTGAAGGAAGATTGTTTTCAACAACATAGTTGTAATCAACCATTTTACCGGCATATTCCTGTCCGTCCTTCGGCGAACAAACAAATCCGCAGAAAACCTTGCCCTCGCGCTGTATTGACATCATATCCTCGCCGATATCGGTCAGAATGTCGCCGTCGTTAATGTAAACGGTATGAACTGTGGCTGACGATGCTCCGGAAAGTGAAAGACCCTCAAACCACTCGGTCAAATAATAATGAACATTTGCCGCACCGAGTCCGAGGTGAACCTGACAAGCGCCCTTAACAATAATATTCTTAACATTAGTAAGACCGTAAAGCAGTGTACCCGCAGACTTGCAGCCTTCACACAGGGTTACATTTCTCAGTGCGGAGCACTCATTGAATACAGCGTAACCTATGATGGTTGTACCGGCAGAAATCGTTACTTCTGTCAGAGAAGTACAGGCTCTGAAATAGTTGCCCTTACCTTCTGCTCCGAATGTAGTACCCTCTTCAAACCGGATATTTTTCAGTTTATAGTCTTTCCAGAAAAGGTTATTACCGGCAACATTAGAGGTTTTATAAATTCTGACGGTTTCCAACGCACTAAAACCGCAAAAAGCAGCGTCCTTATTGATCGTGCCGTAAATATCAATCTCAGTAATCTGATTAGCTACACCGTAAAGCTGATATATTATAGCCACTGACGTACCGGTAACGTTGGCGTCAGGTCCGAAAATGATTTTTGTCAGTTTAGAACAGCTATTGTGAATTAAACTGCCGCCGCTGTTTGCAGCCTCCGGCACGGTACCGTTAAGGGTTACGGCAGTAAGCTTGGTATTGTTGTGGAATATATTCTGCGGTGTACCGGATAAATCGCTTATGGTTGCTGTTTCAAGTAACGGACAGCTCACAAAAGCATAATTTGCACTTACAGTACCGTTCACTTCCAGTGTTTTAAGCGCCTGCATAGACAAAAACGCATATTCAGCCGTTACATTGGCATTGCAAATAAGATTTTGGATATATGAGTTATTCTGGAACATCTTAGTGTGAAGATTTACGGTTTCCGGAATCATGAGTGTTTTAACCGTTAATTGTGCGCACAAAACGCAATCAATTGCTTTACCTTCCCAGTCATAAGTCGGAATAACAGCCTTTTCAGAGCTGCCGATATATGATGTGACGGCATGACCCTCTACAGTACCGGTTACGTCACCGCTTTTCCAAAGCGCGGGATTTGACTCAAAGCCGTCACCGATAACCATCGGTCCGTAGAAAACAGTCGGAGTTGTACCGCCCATATTCCACTTGAAATTGGTACGTACAAACGCTTCTGTCTTCGTGTCCGGAACACGGATGGTAATACGTCTGATATCAGAGGCTTTTGCACCGTAAAGAATATTGTCCCCTGTTGCGG
>JAEDLZ010000108.1 GCA_016303265.1 Clostridiales bacterium | reverse complement strand
TTCCGTTTTCGTCTAAAATGACTGCCTTTGTGTAGGTTGAGCCCACATCGCAGCCTCCGAAATATTTCATACATCAGACTCCTTAATCAAGATTATGTTTTCCATAAGGTCAATGTCAAGAATTTCTCCTGCAAAAACAGTACGATGCCCCATCAGATCATAGCAAACAACTTCGCCGTCCTTCGGCAGAACCCTTGCGATGTTTTTACACAAAAAGATGTTTTCTTCCGGACCTTTTTTATACACAGAGGAAAGACACATATTTATTCCTCCGTTTTTCCGAGTATCAGACGAAGTTTTTCGCTCGACTGTTCAAGCAATGAAACCGATTGAGCAATCAGCTCGGCTTCGTCTTTTGTGAGTGCCGCCGCGGCTTCAAGCAGCTCTTCTGCGTGGTGGGCATTGTGGTGCTCCATATATTTCAACAGAGCAAGAGCCTCTTCCCGTGACAGAGATTTCGGACTGTTTTCATGTTGCATGGTTTTTTCTCTCCTTTTCTTTTTGAAAATGCAGCTCGCGTAAGCCTTCAACCTCATCGCAGATAGGCTTCATTTTGCAGGCAGCGCAGTCAAGTTCGTCAAGCTGCAACGTTTTTTGAACTGCATCGGTAATTCTTTTTGCCTTGCGTGCCAATGCAGCCAAGGCAGGGTAATCAACATCCGGGCAGGTAATGAATACGGTTTTCACATACGCCACATCGTCCTGCTCTTTCAGCAGTTTAATAAGACTGCACCCTATATTCATAAATGACAGCGGCGGATTGCGTTTCAGCGCTTCCTTTGAAACCTTTACCTGCTCTCTTCCGGCGGAGGGGGAGATGCGGATATGATATCCTTTTGGATAAAGCTGAAACACGGTAAACCCGATACTTTTAAGCTGTTCATAATGTAGATTTTCTTCGCTTTTTTCTTCCAATTGGATAAATGTCAGGTGGGCAAACGACACATCTTCCGTAATTTCATTCAGGTCTTTTCCGAATAACAAGACCTCATCTCCGGCTTCGGAAAAGGACGTGAACATTGTGCTTTCCACGGCATACTTTCCGCCTCCTCCAAGCTCGAATGCGGTATCGCTCCGAAACAGCAGAGCGTTTTTATCTCCCGGTTCGGCGCAAAGGCATTCTTCAAAACCGCAGGACTTGTCCGGCAAATCCGGAAGCAATGCCCGAACCTCTTTTATTACATCTTCAAACAGCTTCATGTAAGGTCTTCTCCCATCAACGCACTCAGCGCCGCTTTTGCTCCGCAAAACAGCGGTGAATCGGCAGCAAGATGAAACACGCTTTCACCTTGCATATCGTTTTCGGCTTGCTCTGAATCGTCACCGATAACGGCAAGCACGGGTGCAATTTCCGAAATTGCAGAGGAATCAAAGCCGGCTCTTGCACGGTTGAATATGATGCCGGTCTTTTTGCAGGAGGTCAGACGTTTTGAAACATCATTAATTGTTGAAATGACCTGAATTCCTTTTCTGCTTGAATCGCTCACAAGAATCAGATATGTGATGTTTTCCATCACACGGCGGTTTATCTGCTCAATTCCGGCTTCTCCGTCTATTACAACATAGTCGAAGTTTTCTGAAATCGTTTCAATAACCTGCTTCAAGTAAGCATTGACCTTACAGTAGCAGCCGGCAGCCTCAGGACGTCCGATTGCAAGAAAAGAAATATTGCCACTTTCGGTGATGCAGTCCTGCAAATGGAATCTTGCCTCGCTTAAAAGCTCAATGGCATCTGCAGTTTCGCCTTTTTCAATGCTTTCGGCAATTTTCAGACGGATGTCGTCCAGGGTGAGTGTCGGTTCCATATTCAGCGCCGTTGAAAGACCGACAGCAGGGTCTGCGTCAACGGCAAGAATTCTTTTTTTGGGGTAAGCCTCCGACAAAATACGAATGAACGCTGCGGAAAGAGATGTTTTGCCAACTCCGCCCTTTCCCGCGAACGCAAAGATTTTGGTGTTCATAGATTCCTCCGAACCAAATACCTGTGCCGCAATCGAAATTAAAGCAAATGCAACAGACTTTATTATAAAAAGTATAAATATATTATAAATTATTATAACACATCACATTATGAAAAGCAACCCAGTAATAAGCAGGCTGTCTGTATTTCTGTATTACCCTGCTTAAAGCCTGAATTCATCCCCTTTACGGAATCTGCGAAGTGTGGACTGCCTCCATATACGCACCCCATTTGCGTCACCTGTATTATTCCTTATTGCTCTGATCCGCCCGTGTTGTCATTTTCCACATCATCTTGCCCATAAACAGAGGATGACGATAGCAAAGCTTCATTTGCATAGCTTGACTGAAAGAATGGCATATAACAAATTTTTTTGAGTCAATATGCTCGGCAAGCCCTTCCCCGACTTTTTGGGGACTTGCCATAAATTCTTTCGGAACAGGAAGTTCCGATGCCGAAGCCGTATCCGTAAGCGGCGGATGAAACAAATGGAAGGAAATGCCGTATTTCTGATTTTCAATTTCAAGGCATTTTGCGAGTGATTCAATCGCTCCCTTTGACGAAGCGTAAGGAGAAATATTGCCAAACCCGGTAACACCGACACCCGAGCAGGTAAAAATAATTCTGCCAAAACCTTGTTTGCGCATTTGCGGCAAAACCGCTTTTGAAAGGCGTAACGCCCCAAAAAAGTTGATATCCATTACTTTGTTGTAAAGCCCGTAATCGCTGTCCGGCTCGCTTTCAAAAGTACAAAGGCAAGCATTATGTACAGCTATATCAATTTTTCCGAATTGTTTTATTGTTTCGTACACGCCGTTTTTTATATCCTCGTCTTTTGCCGCGTCTGCTGTAATCGCAATTAATTTATCGGGATAATTTTCCTTCAAATTTTTCAGATTATCCGTTTCAATATCCAGAACCGAAATGAAATTGCCAAGTTCGAGCAGATGTTTCACCATATAATAACCGATTCCGCGATTTGCTCCGACAATTATGATTACTCTCGGTGCAGCTTGTTTCTTTGCCATATTTTTACCCCACCTTTTTTCAAAATTTGTATTCCGTTTTACTCATAATTTTGTGAATAGCGTGATTTTACACGCTATTCACCGCACTGCCGGCTGATAGATTCTGAAAAACTGCCGGACATGCTTTTCAACCAGCCCCATGACCTCCGGCTCCCGGGTCGGTTCCCGGTCGCACAAATTAATCCACACGGAAATGGGCAGGCAAAGCTGCGCCGCCATGATTTCCGGATCATCTTCCCCCAGCACACCCTTACGGATAAGCTGCTTTACAAGTCCGGTGAAATACCCCAGCACATCGGAATAATTTTGCTTGGTCTGCAGCTTTGCCAGCTCCGGATTCTGGAACTGTTCTATAACCAGCATTTTCCTGGACTTGCTGATATAGGGGTCATGGAGGATATAACGAATCTGTCCCTGAATCATCTGCACGGCCTCATCGTGGGTCAGGGGCAGCTTATCAGTATCTTCCTCCCAATCCGTTCCGGCAAAAATAGAATGTGCCGCATACTGCTCCAGTACTTCTTGCACCAACGCGTCCAAAACAGCCTGCTTATTTTCAAAATGGCTGTAAAGCGATGCTTTACGGATTCCGACGGCGCTTGCAATTTGAGAAACAGAGGTAGCTTCAAACCCCTGCATAGAGAACAGGTTCAGAGATGCTTGCAGAATTTCATGTTTTGTGTTTCCTCGCTCCATAACGAAACCTCCTTCGTTGCAACAAAAGTTTCACTCCGCTGTACTTCATGACCATACATCTATATAATAGATAACTATCGTTCGGTAGTCAATAGTAAATATTATTTTTAAAAATGCCCGGACAAAGCATTTTAGGTAGGTAAGTAAATCCTCTCGCCGAAGACAAATTCATTAATTTTATCTAATGCCGTAAAGATTTTCTTTTTTGTGAAATTTGTTTTTTAAAATCTTTTAGTGTATTCAACATATATGAACGAACTATCAATGAAACAAACGCAACAAAAACCTTTTGGTTGAAGTCTTATACAATATTACCGACGCTCTTGAAATATCTACAGGAAAGCTTTTTAATTCCTCGTTTCCATCCGGAAAATAACAACACACATAAAGTAACAGCCGAACCGGCGCATGGTGCCGGTTCGGCTGTGGAGAATTAGAATTAATCCGGTTATCCTTTAACAATATTGCTGTAACCAGAAGTCAGAGTCCTTCCTGC
>JAEDLZ010000107.1 GCA_016303265.1 Clostridiales bacterium | reverse complement strand
ACAGAAGGTTGAAGAAACAACAGTTATTTCGGAAGATATAACACTTCATGCTCAGTGGTCAATCAAGTCCTACACTGTAACCTTCAAGAACGGAGATGATGTTCTTCAGGAGAGCAAGTGGGAATACAACACAACACCGACATATAACGGAGCTACGCCGACAAAGTCAAAGGACGACAGTTACGAGTACACGTTCAGCGGCTGGACTCCGGAGATTTCGGCGGTAAAGGACGACATCGCATATTATGCACAGTACAGCAAGACAGCGCATGATTACAGATGCGATATTCTTGACGGAAAGCAGCATCAGTACGTATGTAACGACTGCGACTACAAGAAAGCACCCGAAAAGCATAAGCTTGTATATGTAAAGACCGATAACGGATATTCATATACGTGTTCAGAGTGCGGTTACAGCTACACAACGATTGCCAAGGCATATGCGGTTGAATTCAGTTGCAATTCATATTCGGCAGCAAATAATGCATATATCAAATCCGAATGTGAGAAGTATGCAGCGGCAAATCCGCCGGTATACAATGAGGCGAAGTCAAAGAACTACTACATCGCAACGATCAAGGCTCCGATGACGATAACGGAGAACGGACAGAAGATGTACTTCGTATATTGGCTTGATGCGGAGACAGGCGAGAAGGTCGGAACGTACACAACATACAGATACTTCCAGACAAAGAGCAGTAAGTTTACTCCGGTATATGCAACTCAGCAGGAGTATTACGCAATGAGAAATCAAGCTGTAATTGCATCAAGAGTTGTTGATTGCCGACTTAACGACAACGGCAGCTATTCACTGCTTGCCGAGCACAGCGTAGCATCATCATGCGAATCAATTAAGGGACACGGCGTGATTTACACGACGGAAGCGGCAAATGCCGGAATACTCACAACAGACAACGACAATGTTGAGAAAAAGGCGGCTTTAAAATCGGCAAATGCACTTACGGGCTTGCTTGAGGTCAGCGTTGATCTTCATGGTGCAAACACTGTATGGGCAAGGACGTATGTAATTGATGCAAATAACGAAGTTCATTACGGCACGGTGAGACAGTTTGACGTGACAGCGGGAACCTCATCGGCAGGCGATGAAATAATAACTCTCGGTGCAGAAAGCTACGATCTGACAGATCTCAACAGCGACGCGGAAGCACCGACAATAGAGGACGAGCCGACAGAGAAGAGTCCGCTTGAAATACTCAAGACGGTATTCTCAAAGCTGATAGAAATTATCAACGAAATAATTTCATACTTTACGAAACCGGGGGCAAAAAAATGAGATACGAAAAACCTGAGATAAAGATTGAAAAGTTTTCGATAGTTGAGAATATCATGGATGATGGAGTCAGCGCAGGCGGTTTTCACCCGGTAATTGACGAGAATGACCCGTGGTTCGAGGCGGCGGGCGAAGCACTCGGAAACATTTTCAGTATAGACTAACACAAAACGGCACCCTTCAAAGGTGCCGTTTGCTTTTAAAAGGGACGGTGACTGATTTTGAAAAAGGGTATCCTGTGTATATTGATATTATGCTTAGCAGTTCTGCCGTTGAACTCTTCTGTAAAGGCAGTGGAAGAGCGAACTGTGTTCTATCTTGATTACGGAGATGTTAAAATCGGTTCGGACGACGTTTCTGGCTATGATGAAAACGGAAAGCTTGTTTCGGTAGTGAATGCCGTCGGTTATACCGTTACCCAACAAAATCCGCAGAAAGCACTCGAAAGAAGCATATCAATTACTTCCGGTGAGCAGAATGTTGAGATTAAGAACATCAATATTGCAAGAAAGGGCGAAAACGATTATGCTCTGTGTGTCTTAAAGACCGCAAGTGCGGTGATAACCGTTAGCGGCGAAAATCACCTCAAATCAGGAACGTACAGAGCCGGACTGGACATTGCCGTAAAGGCTTCAGCAATGATAAACGGTGACGGCACACTCTATGCCGAAAGCGAGCTGGAGGCAGGTATCGGCGGAGGAAGCGGAAAATCAAACGGAACACTGACTATCAATTCAGGAACAATATATGCAACGGGCGGCACCGACGGTTACAGCGCAGGTATCGGCGGAGGCTCTTCGGGAAAAGGCGGAACGATAACTATAAACGGCGGCACTGTAGTTGCTGTCGGCGGTCTTTATGCCGCAGGTATCGGCGGCGGTTTCCTCTGCAGCGGCGGCACTGTTACAATTAACGGCGGCACTGTTACGGCAATAGGCGGCAACGAAGGAGCAGGTATCGGCGGCGGTTCCGGCGGAACCGGCGGTACAGTAGTAATTAACGGTGGCAGTGTCAAGGCGATTGCAGGCACCGGCGCGGATGACATCGGAAACGGCAATAATTGCAAGACAGAGTTTGCGGGAATTCATAACAGCAACGGTGACAGTGTTTCAAAGCTTACGGTTTCCCTGAGCGGATTTGAACGTGTTTATCAAAACAGCATAGAAAATGCGCCCATAACAGCAGGACATCCCGATGACGAAAATCTATATTTCTATGTGACTTCATCTCAGAATATTGCAACGGTTTATATGAACGGCGGCGGGGTCAAGTACCTGAGCTATAACAGCAGCGGCTTTGATGAAATTAACCCGTTTTTGAAAGGAGACGCAAGGTATTCATCTTATTTGATTGTTTCCGATAAGAACAACATTTCCGTTGCCGACGGCTTCTTTATAGAAAAAGAGAACTGCCGTCTTATTTATAACGGCAGTTGCGTGGATAAATTTGAAATTGTCATAAGGGGAGACGTGAATCTTGACGGGAATCTTGACGGAATGGACGCTGTTGAAGCGGCTTGCATCGAGGGCGGCATGAATACGGATAAGCTTGCCTTGATGCTTGCCGATGCAAACGGCGACGGATATGTAAACACCTCGGATATCAGCTTGTTGGAAAACCTTGGAATTGCGTCAAAGAATTAAAAATCGTTGTCTATCGGATTTTCTCTCATTTCGCTGATTTTTTTCATTCCTTCTTTATAATCTGCGGTTTCACGGCTTTCGGATTCTTCCGTTTCCGTTTGAGAGGAAAGAATGTTCTCGACAATTTTATTTTCATTAGCGTCGTCAACAATTATATGCTCTTTCATTTGATTTACGGCTTCCATACCCTGTGAAACATCAGCTGTTTCGCTTTCAAAGTTTTCTTCATCAATCAGATTCAGCGGATTAAGTTCTTCGTTGGGCTTTTCGTGAGTCTCGGCAAGGAAATTATCGATTTTTCATCGTTGTTTATGTCAATAGTTTCTTTCGGAGTCAGATATTCGTTAAGCTCCATAATATCGGCTTGTGCGGACTGAGCCTTGATTTTTTTTCTGACAACGGCAGTGAGGACGAGAATAACAATCAGTGTCATCACGAATAGGACAATCGAAACACGGCACGACAGAACAAAATCATTGAAGATTTTTGCGATAAGAATGTTTGCGATTTCCATAACTATGAAATATAAAAAGGCAAATATCTCGGCTCCGCCGCAAAGCTTTGTCGGCCGTGACCTTGAGCTGCTTTGAATTCCTTTGAAATAGAAAAAGAAACGTGCAAACGGTGCCAGAAATACCCTGTTATCGTTCTTTCTCAGATCACGGTCATATGTAAAGCCGAAAAGATAGCAGGTCAGAAAAGCACCGAAATTAAATGCCGTAAATATTATGCAATAACATATAATGAGCAAATTATAATGTCCCATAAGAATCTTCCTTTTGTTTTATATGAGTTAAGTTAATATCGCACAGTTGAGGTATACGAATTGCCTTAATTATACTATATATTTAATTAAAATTCAAATGCTATAGCGCCTAAAATGTGTGAATTTTTGTTGCAAGCATCAGATCGGCAGCGATAAATTATTAAGTCCTTGTCGGTTTATTTAATCACAAACAGTTTTATGATCGAAAACAAAAATAAAGGAGAATGAAAATGACAGAGCTTGAAAAAATGCAAAGAGAAAAAATGTGCATTGATAAGCTCGCGAACGGAATTGACCCGCTGACGGATAATGAGATGACAGACGACCGTAGGCTTAACGATCTTTATATAAGCAGGTGCCATCACATTCCGAAAGAAGGCAACTTCAAAGTCGGAGCAGAGTATGAGTATTCCTACATCATTGACGGCATCTATGTTGTAGACGATAATGGTGACAGTTTTGACTTTAAGGCTCTTTTTCAAATTTTGTGTAAACGCACTTTTATGGTATAAAATTCAGAATA
>JAEDLZ010000106.1 GCA_016303265.1 Clostridiales bacterium | reverse complement strand
AACTCTGCCGCTTACTGTCAGATTTTTCACTGTTCCGTCGCCAATATATCCGAAAAATCCTCTGTAACTGGCTTTTCCGTTTATATAAAGGTTGTCTATGCGGTGTCCGTCGCCGTCATATGTTCCGTAAAAAGGATTAGCTATCGTTCCTATACGAGGCCATGAACGGCCGTTGGTATCGAAATTGGGACCATATTGGCTTGATAAATCAATATCTGTTGTCTGCTTAAAATATTTACCGCTGTAATCTGTACCGATATTGACCGCATCACGCATAAGCATCAGGGTTTCAAGGCTTGAAATCAGATACGGCTCATCTTCTGTACCCTTACCGTTTGTATATTCGATTCCCATATACAATGTAAGCTGAGATTTATTATCATCAACCGACATCAGCGATATTCCCGATTTGCTCACAACATCAAATACTATGGTATAGTTTCCAAAGGACTCTAAAGTTCCTGACACAATTCCATCCTCAGAGAGCGTAAGTCCTTTAGGAAATGGTGAATCCGGGTTCAGGGAAAACACAAAGTCATTTTCCGCTTCTGTCTTGTTCTCAATATAATCATTTAAATTGATAGGAGTAATTGTGTCGCCCCATTTATATGAGAAGACATCGTTTGCATCTGTTGCCTGTACACTGTCTCTCTTTACAGCATAAACTGTCATATCGCCGGTTACAGGTGTAGTGTCCGTAAATGTTTCGCCATCTGCCGAAGCTGTTACGGACCAATGCAAAAATGTTGAATTTTCACTCCCCGAAGGTGTCATAGGCATTTGATAAACTCCGTCAGCATTGGCATACTCCACCGCATATTCTGCATTGCTCTGTGTTGCAAAGGTCACCTTATATACTGTTTTTTCACTATCGCCCGAAAGGACGGGGGAACGGTCGGTAACAAAATAATCGCCGATTATTTTCTGTCCCCAAACCTGTGGAATACTTCCATTATCATCGGGTTTTTGTGCCTTTTGAAGCAGATATGCAACCGAGCCGTTTTTGAATTCCGAATAGCTCTTTTTGTAGGTTTCCGTCTTTTGTGCACCTGTTTCAACGGCAACGCCTTTTTCCGATTTTTCTCCATCATAAAAGCAATAATAAAAGCAGTTTTCAATAATACTCTCATTACCGCCGGAAATACCGCCTGCGTTGTACTCTGCGTTAATATAGCCGTAATTGTAACAATTTCTGATTGTATTCGTATTATTGCCGGCTATACCGCCTACCATAAACCTGCCTTCAATTATGTCTTTATTATAGCAGTTTTCAACCGTTCCGTAATTTTCTCCGCAGATTCCTCCGATGTAGTCACTTGTGAGATAATTGTCCACTGAAGAAATAGTTTCATTGTTGTAACAGCATAAAATTGTTCCGAAGTTGGTTCCGGCAATACCGCCTACTGCCGCAAATGAAAGTGGTGTATTTCCCTTTGAACCATTAATTACGCAGTTGTTTACGCAATTTTCAATAACAGCACTGTTCCAGCCCGCAATTCCTCCGACGCAGTCCTTGCCGGTAATACTTCCGCTGACGGTAAGATTTTTAACCGCTCCGTCCTTAATGTAGCCAAACAAGCCGCAAAAATCATTTGTCCCGTTTATATAAAGACCGCTCACCTTATATCCGTTTCCGTCAAATATTCCGGAAAACGGCTTGTCGTCTGCACTTATTACATCAGGTGAGGTTCCGGTGCGTTTACCTATGGGTATCCACGAAATCTCCTCGCCGTCTAAATCATCGCCGCACACCGATGAAAGGTCTATATCCGCAGTCAGTTTGAAATATTTGCCGCTGTAATTCACTCCGTTATTTACTGAATTACGCAGAGCCTCAAGTATTCTTACATTCGTAATCAGATATGGATTTTCTTCTGTTCCATCGCCGTAAATCTGCTCCTCCGGGCAATTTTTCAAGAAAGGTCTGCCAAAAAAAGTGTTCATTTCCCATACATTTTCAAAGTCCCAACCGCTAAAGTCAGACTGTTGTGCAAAATCTGCTACCGTTAAGGCTTTTGTCACACCGTCTTGGTCTTGTTCCTCAAATATGCCCGCTTCAGCTGTTCCGACAAGGTAATAACAGCCAACAGGAACATTATCTGTGTTATTATTTTTTCCAACAATTCCTCCAACTATGGATGTTCCAAAAACTTGACCTATATTGTAACAGTTTTCAATTATGTTCTTGTTCTCTCCTGCGATACCGCCTGCATACTCAACGCCCTCAACAGTTTCCGCATTATAGCAGTTTATAATTTCTGAATAATTCGTTCCTGCAATGCCGCCGACCTTGTTTTCACCTTTGATTCTGTGTAGGTTAACGCATCTTGAAATCGTACATTCGCCAAAACCCGCTATACCGCCGACAGCCCTTTTTCCGGTCACATCCGTGTTGTTTGAACAGTCTGAAATTTCACCGTGTACAATTCCTGCAATTCCGCCAACTCCGGCACAGTTTAAACCGTTAACAGAGCCTAAGTTTTGACATTTTGTAATCTCTCCGCTTCTCATACAGCCGGCAATTCCGCCTATATAGATTCGTTTATCGACGATATCTGCTATTTCTTTGCCGCCTTCTATTGCTCCTTTGTTGATACAGTTTATTATTTGGCAGTCTTTTGAATCTCCAACAATGCCGCCCACTGCGCCAACGCCGGAAACAGTTCCGTTATTTATGCAGTCTTCAACCTTTCCCAAGTTAAAGCCGACAACGCCGCCCGACTGCTCTTTGCACGTTACATCGCAGTTGTTTATACAGTTTGAAATAACACCGTAGTTTACACCGGCTATACCGCCGAGAAATTCTATTCCTGTAACATTACCGCTGACGATGAGATTTTTTATCGTGCCGTTTTCACCAATATTCCCGAACAAAGCCAGACTGTCTTTTTCCTCATTGTTGATATACAGGTTCTTTATTTCGTGTCCGTCACCGTCAAATATGCCGTTAAACATATATATGCTTTCAATTTTTGCGCCGATGGGTATCCACGAAACCTCCTCGCCGTCTAAATCCGCACCGCATACCGATGAAAGGTCGATATCGGACGACAGCTTAAAATGTATGCCGCTGCAGTCGTTTCCGCCGTTCACCTCGTCGGCAAGCTGTGAAAGAACCTCTGCCGACGAAATCATATAGGGATTTTCCTCAGTTCCGTCTCCTTCAGTCAGCCATTGCTCAACATCAAACATCTCAACGGTCATATCTTCCGTATTTTCCACGGATGCCGGCGTGAAAATTTCATCATACGATTTCTCGGTATTTTCTTCTGCCATTGCCGAAAATGTGAATGTTGATGCGGTCAAAGCTGCCGAAATCAAAACCGACAATAATTTATTCATTTTCATAAAACTACTCTCCTTAATTAAATTGATTTACCTGTCGAGTTCCGTCATTCTTACGAATACAGCCGCCGCCTGCGCTCTTGTTGTATTTGAAAGCGGAGCAAATGTATTATCATCATTTCCGAACATGATACCGTTATCCATATTCCAGATTACAGCGTCCTTTGCATAATCGGAAATATCCGTGTTATCGTTATATTGAAGCTTACCGCTTATATTAGTATTTAATCCCTTATATGCGGCGTAACGATACAGAATGACCGCCATTTGCTCGCGTGTGATGCTGTCGTTGGGTGCAAATTTTTCATTGGAAATACCGTTTACTATACCGTTTTTACAAGCCCAATATACTGCATCCGTATACCAACTTTCGGAGTCAACATCTCCAAAAGGATACCCTAATATTTCATTTGACATATCAGGCTCATTTTCCATTCTGTAAAGAATAGTTACAAACATTGCTCTTGTAATACTCATATCGGGAGCAAAATCTGTTTCGTTTACGCCATACATCAAACCGTTTTCCGATACATATTTTACTGAATTATAATACCATGCATCTTCCGAAACGTCAGCGAATACCTTTATATTTGATGGTTTGTCATCCACTGTCGGGGTAGTAGAGGGTTGTTCGGTATTTTGGGGCTGTGTCGGTTTTATGCTCACCGACGAACCGCCGCCGCTGCTCCTTTTTTTAGTAATTGCATAAACGGTAACATTCTCCGTTACCGGTGTTTCAGCTGTAAACTCCTCGCCATCGGATACATTTGTTTTTGCCCATTTTACAAATGTGTAGCCGCTTACCTTCGGAGCATCGGGCAGAGTAACTGTCTTGTTCGGGTTAGCATAAGAAGCCGAATATTCTGCATTATTTGATACAAATGTTAC
>JAEDLZ010000105.1 GCA_016303265.1 Clostridiales bacterium | reverse complement strand
GGAAGATTGGTCACAATGTTATCATCCGTTTTGGGCATTGCAATTATTGCGTTGCCTGCCGGTGTAATAACAGCAGGATATATGTCTGAAATCAAAAACAGCGATAATGATGATTAAGCCGTTCGGGCAACACAGTGCTTAGCTCTTATGCCAAAAGCACATAGGATTTAAAACAATAGACACGTTCCATACGTTCCATATGTTGGAAGTTTAATAACTTTGGATAATATAATAATTGAGGTGGCGTAATTGTTAAAATCAATTTATGAATATGACGATTTTAAATAAAAATTTTTGGTTTTCAGTCGCATTTCGTTCGTGTCATTAAGTTGAAACGTCCCAAAAGAACTGCCGAGAAACTCTGGTTTCTCGGCAATTTTACTTTTCTTTACTCACTCATTTTATTGGGTGAGTGTTATTCTTTTTATAGAGCAAACCAATATCGAACATATAGCATATCTCCACTAAACCCTTGCTAAAGGTTTTCTATGGCATGCCGTCTATATCAAAAAGATAAAGCCGTATGTTCTTAATCATTTCTTGACCGCCCATGCTTTCTCACTCAATCATATTGCGAAGTCTTAAAAGGGTCAGACGGTAACGCATATAGGGTGAATATTTGATACAGCCGTCTACAAGCTCCTGTGACTTTTCAATATCCTCTACCGTAAGCTTACAGCCTGCCTTTTTCATTGCCGAATACACATCATCATAAGACGGAATACTGTGTATAATTTCTCTTATCTTTTGCCATTTATTCTCTAAAACCTTTGGCTCAACCTCATCTGTAACTGTTTTAGGTTCATTTAGCTTTTTGACATCGTCTGCCATCTCGCCGTAAAAAGAGTAAACATCTGCCCAATCAACATTTTCCTTTTTCGCCTTAATTGTTTCCTTGTCTGCAAGCTCGTTATAATATTTAAGCATCAACAAGGTAAACACGCCTATGTCCTCTCCGTGATAATTGGGAATAATTCCGTCGCGAAGCTCTACACATTCAAGAAGATGCGCTATAATATGCTCACTTCCCGACGCAGGTCGGGAATTTTGCATAAAGCTCATTCCTATTCCCGTCATAAGCAAGGCCTTAAAGATTTCTCCCGCGGTTTCCTCATCGTTTTGTGTAACTCTATCCGCCATAGACATCAGCTTATCGACTGCGTCTCTTGTGAGCTTTGCCACCTTTTCGCAATAGACTTCATCCGTTAAAATGCTTGAAATCTTCCAATCGGCAAGACCTATGTACTTAGCAACCATATCGCCAAAGCCCGCCGATTTAAGATAAGCGGGCGCCGCCGCCAAAATGGTTGTGTCCCCAATAATAACCTCGGGACTTTTTGCGGGATAGCTTGCCTTAAATCCGTTTGCAACAATGGGTGAGCTGTATGACGCAAAACCGTCCATTGACGGAGCTGTACCGAAAATGCAAAGCTTTTTGTCCTGTCTTGCCGCAGCTAAACGGCAGGGATCGTTAACAGACCCGGTTCCTACCGACAAAACACCTATATCTCTGCCGCATATAATACTTTCAAGCTCCTCGACATGCTCCATACGGGCGACACGAATTTCGTCGTATATCTTGTATTCAACCGAAAAATCCTTTAAGCTTTCCTCAATGCCTTTGGCGGCGGCAAGGGTGTTTTTGTCCGCAACAAGAAGAATGTCTTTCGGAAAACCGTTTTTCTTTAATATTTCACCTACTTTTTTTACAAGACCTGAGCCAATCTGCACGTCCTGCACGGCAGTACGGTGTTCTCTGCCGCAGGAGCACGGCTGTTCAAATTCCTTTATAATTTCCGTTATACTTTTCATTTTTATACCACGGTCGCTTTCTTAAATAATATCCTTGGTAACAATAATATTCGTACCATATACATTTGTCAAGATAATGTCGCCTATTCTTACAGGGGCTTTTACCGAGGTCTTCTTAATAAGCTCCATAACATGGAAAATGCTTTCCTTCGGCACAGGGCTTGCGGTCTTAACGCTTACCATAGTGTTCTTGCGGTTTTCCACACGCACAATGCTTGTGACTGTGCGGGTCGGGTGGATACATTCCTCTACTGCGTATTTTTCACCCTTGGGACAGGCATTACCTAAAACAGTGGATTTGTCCCCGTCTATATCAACAGATAACGAACAGCCGCGCGGGCAGATAATGCAAGTAAGTTCCCGTTTCATTGTACTTCCTCCAGACATACCGTTATTGTTTCATTTATATGTTTAAGCTTTTCGGCTTTAACCGTAATTTTTTCCATTTCACCCGGTGCGGCTTTAAGCCTTACGGCGGTAGCTAATACCTCATCACCGCTCTTAACGGTATATCTCACTTTTCCAAAGGGCTGTATTACGCGGAGAAACAGGGAAACATCCTCTTTTGGTGAGGCTGTAATCCTTTGCGGCAAAACATAGCGCACGCCGTTTCCTGCGGCGGTTTTAACCGTTTTCTCTGTATTTAAGTTGCCCTTAACATATTTCGCCGCGCTTTCTCCCGCGATTTCCGCCTCGTCGGAAACATAATCCACAAGGTCGTGAACCTGCAAAACGTTTCCGCAGGCGAAAATCCCCTTTCGCTCGGTCTGTCGGTGCTCGTCCACCAAGGCTCCGCTTGTAACCGCACTTAACGGTATTCCTGCCAAAGAGGTAAGCTCGTTTTCTGGGATAAGACCGCAGGAAAGCAAGAGAGTATCACAGGGAATATAGCGCTTTGTTTCTTCAATGACCCGTCTGTTTTCGTCCACTTGAGCTATCGTCACACCCTCAACCCGTTCTCTGCCGTGAATTTCCGCAACGGTGGTAGAAAGATAAAGCGGAATATCAAAATCATGGAGACATTGCACGATATTTCTCGTAAGTCCGCCTGAATAGGACATTATTTCGCATACCGCCTCGACCTTTGCGCCCTGCAAGGACATTCTTCTTGCCATAATAAGTCCAATATCGCCCGAGCCTAAAATGACAACCTTTTTACCGACAGAATAGCCCATACAGTTCATAAGCTTTTGTGCCGTTCCCGCACTGTAAACTCCTGCCGGACGGGTGCCAGGAATATTCAGCGCGCCGCGGCTTCGCTCTCTGCACCCCATTGCAAGCACCACGGCCTTAGCCTCAATTTTTAGTATACCCTCGCTGTTTTGCGCGGTAACGGTTCTGCCCTTTGATATATCGGTCACCATTGTTTCATAGAAAACCTTTATACCCCTGTCCGCAACCGCCTTTTCGTAATGTGCGGCGTATTCGGGGCCTGTAAGCTCTTTGCCTAACTTGTGAAGTCCAAAACCGTTATGAATACACTGCTTTAAAATACCGCCTAATTTTTCCTCACGGTCTATGATTACCACATCGTGAACGCCGTTATCATACGCCGCAACCGCTGCCGTCATTCCCGCGGGACCGCCGCCTATAATCACTATATCGTGCTTTATCATTTTACTTCACTCCTCGCTTAAAGCTTGCCCGCTACCATATTGGATTCTTTACCCTTTTTGGTTACAGATTCCATAGGAACATTATTTTCCTCTGCTAACAGCTCGGTTACAAATGGTGAGCAGAAACCGCCCTGACATCTTCCCATACCCGAGCGTGTGCGGCGTTTTATGCCGTCAATATCGTGCGCTGGGGGATTGCGCTTTACAGCGTCCCTTATTTCGCCCTCGCTCACGGTCTCACAGCGGCAGACAATTCTGCCGTATTCGGGATGAGCTTTTATATATTCATTCTTCTCCTCATCGCTCATGATTCTGAAGAAGTGGGGGTTTTCCCGCTTTCCGTTATAGTCGGGATTTTCTATAAGTTCAGCACCTATGCTTTTAAGAATATCAACCGTATATTCCGCTATCGCTACGCAAGAGGTAAGTCCGGGTGAATCGATGGCGGCAACGTGGACAAAATTCTCCACCTTTTCGCTTGCCTTAATAATAAAGTCGCCGTTCTTTTCGGAGGAGCGAACGCCCGAAAATGATGTAATAACATTTCGGAAATTAACCATTGGAACGCTCTTTTTGGCAAGCACCGCCACCGTGTCAAGTCCCGACAGGGTGGTTTCCTTATTTTCGGGGGAATCAACCTCTAAAGCCGTCGGTCCCGTAAGGAGATTTCCGTCCACCGTCGGCGTTACAAGTATACCCTTTCCCTCCTTGGTGGGCACCTGAAAAATTGTATGAGAAACCGTTTTGCCCTCCGCTTTATCAAGAAGCATATATTCGCCCGCGCGTGGGATTATCTCAAAGAATTTGTCACCTAATAGCTCGGCGATTTTATCCGCATA
>JAEDLZ010000104.1 GCA_016303265.1 Clostridiales bacterium | reverse complement strand
GCTACCATGAATATATATCGGGAGTGTGTTGAAAGGGGCTATGTAACGGCGTTTATTGACGCAGGCGCAGTTGTTTCCACACCTACCTGCGGCCCGTGCCTTGGCGGATATATGGGTATACTTGCCGCAGGAGAGCGTTGCGTGGCGACTACAAACAGAAATTTTGTAGGACGAATGGGTCATGTTGACAGCGAGGTATATCTTGCAAGCCCTGCAACGGCAGCGGCGAGCGCAATAAACGGATATATCACGAATCCCGAAAACATATAAAAAGGAGCTTTTGTTATGAACACATATGGAAAAGTATTTAAGTATCCTGATAATGTTGATACAGATGTAATCATACCTGCCCGTTATCTCAATACCTCCGATAAGGACGAGCTTGCAAAGCATTGCATGGAGGACATAGACGACCAATTCGTAAATAAGGTGCAGAAAGACGACATAATAGTTGCCGGATGGAACTTCGGCTGCGGCTCTTCCCGCGAGCACGCCCCGCTGGTTATAAAAACCTGCGGAGTGGGCTGCGTTATAGCTAAGAGTTTCGCAAGAATTTTTTATCGTAATGCAATTAACATAGGACTTCCTATACTTGAGTGCGCCGAAGCGGCAGAAGAGATAGCGGACGGAGATGAAGTGAAAATAGATTTCGATACGGGAATCATTTCCGATGTTACAACCGGAAAAACCTATAAGGCTCAGCCTTTCCCCGCTTTTATCCAGAATATAATAAAAGAGGGCGGACTGCTTTCGTCCATCAAAAAATAACAGAGGCGAGCCGCCTTAAGCCGGTCTGAACGCAAGCAAATAGGTACAAATCCACGGCGCTTGTCTTTATTATACCGCAGGTGCTACTCCTGCAAACATAACAGATTTTAAAGAAGGGAGAAATAATAAAAATCAGCCCCTTACTTGACTGATTTTTATTATATGCGGAGCATATGGAAAAGAATATAGCTGTTATTCGGGGCGACGGTATAGGCCCTGAGATTGTAGATGAAGCATTAAAGGTTCTTGATAAAATCGGTGAACTTTACGGACACAAGTTTGTATGTACAGATGTTGATATGGGAGGATGCTCAATTGACAAATGGGGCAGCCCTTTAACGGAGGAGATGCTGAAAAAATGCGTCGAGTCCGACAGCGTCCTGCTTGGTGCGGTCGGCGGAGATAAATGGAATCATCTTCCGGTTGATAAGCGTCCCGAGAAGGGGCTTTTGAATCTTCGTGCGGGAATGGGTGTGTACAGCAACAACCGCCCGGCAAAAATATGGTCTCAGCTTGCCGACGCGTCGCCGCTTAAAAAGTCCATTGTGGATAAGGGCATTGATTTTATAATTGTCAGAGAGCTTATAGGCGGGATTTATTTCGGTGAGCATTCCACGGCAGATGACGGAAATATAAAATTCTCGGAAGATATTATGAGATACAACGAGAATGAAATTGAGCGTATAGGAAGGATAGGCTTTGAAACTGCACGCAAGAGGAGAAAACAGCTGTGCTCGGTGGAAAAAAGCAATGTGCTTGATTGCAGCAGACTGTGGAAAAATGTTATGCACAGACTTGCCGGGGAGTATCCTGATGTAAAACTTACGGATATGCTTGTTGATAACTGCGCCATGCAGATAGTGAAAAATCCGGCTCAGTTTGATGTTATAGTTACGGAAAATATGTTTGGTGACATTTTGTCGGACGAGGCGTCGATGATTACGGGTTCAATAGGTATGATTCCGTCGTCGAGCTTAGGCAATACACAGTGCGGTCTTTACGAGCCAATCCATGGCTCTGCACCGGACATTGCGGGGAAGGATATTGCAAATCCAATCGGAACAATTCTTTCGGCTGCAATGATGCTAAGGTACAGCTTTGATATGGAAAAAGAAGCCGACTGTATTGAAAATGCTGTTGATGGGGTTCTTGACGGCGGATACAGAACCTCCGACATAATGCCGGACGGGGGCGAAGGCTTAAAACAGGTAGGGTGCTCGGAAATGGGCTCGCTGATAACCAAATATTTGAAAAGGAATGATTGAAATTGATTTTGACCGGAGCAGACATAATAGTAAAAACACTTATTGAACAAAACTGCGATGTTGTCTTTGGGTATCCGGGCGGTCAGATAATAAATGTATATGATTCGCTGTATAAATATGAGAAAGAGATAACCCATATATTGACTGCGCATGAGCAGGGGGCAGTGCTCGCAGCTGACGGTTATGCCAGAGCAACAGGCAGGGTGGGAGTTGTTATAGCAACCTCGGGTCCCGGGGCAACAAATCTTGTAACAGGCATAGCAACGGCGTTTTTGGATTCTGTTCCCCTTGTGGCGATTACGGGAAATGTTCCCACGGCACAGCTTGGCACGGACAGCTTTCAGGAGATTGATATTACGGGAATAACCCTGCCCATAACCAAGCATAACTATGTGGTAAGCTCTGTGGACGAGCTTGCCGATACGATAAGAGAGGCGTTTGTCATTGCTTCTTCGGGGCGGCCGGGTCCGGTGCTTATTGATGTTCCCAAGGATATACAGATGGCAGAGTGCGATTACGAGCAGCAAGTTCCGGTTAAGCCAACGCCCAGGTATGCGGCTGACGAAGAAAGCATAAGAAGGGCTGTTGAGTGCATAAATAATTCAAAAAGACCGTTTATTTATTTCGGCGGAGGAATTATATCCTCAGACGCGGAAGAAGAGGTAATGGAGCTTGCGGAAATTATCGATGCACCTATGGGCTGTTCGTTTATGGGAATATCGGGAGTACCCACAAACCATCCGAAGTTCCTGGGAATGCAGGGTATGCACGGACATTACGCATCGTCTATGGCAATGCACCACTCAGATTGTATTATATCGCTGGGCGTCCGTTTTAATGACAGGGTTACGGGTAATAAGAGCAAATTTGCCCTTGGCGCAAATATAATCCATGTGGATATAGACGCAGCGGAGCTTTGCAAAAATGTGGAATCTGTTCACCCTCTTAAAGGTGATGTGAAGCTGACTCTTGAAAAAATTATACCGCCCTTAAAAAGGATTAAAAATCCGCTGTGGTGGCAGACAATAGAAGAATTTAAAAAAGAAGAGGAGCTCAGCCGCGATAACCGTGAGGGCATGACTCCTAAGAATGTCATAGGTATGCTGAACGGATTTATTAAAGAAAGCACACCCGTTGCAACAGATGTGGGACAGCACCAGATGTGGTCTGCACAGCATGTTATGTTCAGCCGGAAGAGAAAATTTATTTCCAGCGGCGGTCTGGGGACAATGGGATTTGGCATGGGTGCGGCAATCGGTGCAGCCGTAGGCTCAGGCGAGAGAACGGTTCTTGTAACGGGGGACGGAAGCTTCGGAATGTGCTTAAATGAGCTTGCAACAGCTGTTACATATAATGTTCCGCTGGTTATACTTATTATGAATAACGGTGTTTTGGGTATGGTAAGACAGTGGCAGACTCTGTTTTTTGACAAGCATTATTCAAACACGGTTCTCGGCAGAAAGACGGACTTTGTAAAGCTTGCCGAAGCCTTCGGAGCAAAAGGCGAGAAGGCGGAAACACCGGAGCAGCTCGAAAAGGCTTATAAAAATGCCTTTGAGAGCGACGGACCGTATATTATTGACTGCGCGATAGATAAGGATGAATTTGTTCTCCCCATGCTGCCGCCGGGCGGAAGTATGGACGATATTATTGTAAAGGTTGGTGACTGATATGCAGAAATTTACGATAGCAGTTTTTGTTCGCAATAAATTCGGCGTACTCAACCGTGTTACAAATATGTTCAGACGCAGACGCTTCAATATTGACAGTCTTACGGTGAGTGAAACTGAATCTCCCGACTATTCGAGAATAACCATAACCTTTGACGGGGAGGAATCCAATAAGCAGAAGCTGATCAATCAGCTCAATAATCTGCTTGATGTATGTGCAATAAAGGAACTTAAGGGTGACAATTCGGTCAGCAGCGAACTTTTGCTGATTAAGATGAAAAACAGTCCCCAAAACCGTGCGGACATACAGGCGGCGGCCGCTGCGTTCCATGCAAAAACCGTGGATTATACCCGCGAATCGATAATAATGAAGCTTACGGCGAATACAAACAGTATAGATGATTTTTTAAATCTTATGCGCGACTACACCATACTTGAAATATGCCGCACAGGTGTTGTTTCGCTGGAGCGCGGGAGCTCGGTGCTGAATTCGGAAGTCGCAGATAATGAAAATAATTTATAATTTTATATTTTATGTATTTTAAAGAAAGAAGGATATTATTATGTCAAGAATTTTTTATCAGCAGGATTGTGATTTACAGAAATTA
>JAEDLZ010000103.1 GCA_016303265.1 Clostridiales bacterium | reverse complement strand
ACAAAAGGTACGAAGACAGAAAAATGCCGGTTTTGGCGGAGCTTAAAAAGCCTGACGGAAAGTACCACGGCACCACGGCAAATTATATGGATATTTATATTGACACAGGCGAAGACATAATGGGTAAAACAGTAAATGTTATCCTTGACGGCAGAGGCGGAGGAGAAATTGTCAGGGATTGCTGTTGATTTTCAGAAAGCTTTGTGATATAATCAGGATGTATTTTATTAAAGAGGGTGAAGTATTATGAAATATAAAATGAATGTTGCCGGGCTTGAGCGGGAACTGCCCATTTGCAAAGTCACGGATGATTTGTACATAGGCGCGTTTGTTATTTTCGGCGATGCGGAGCTTACCGTTGCCTGCGCAAGGGAGCTTCTTAAAAAAGCTCCGGAGTATGACTATCTCATAACCGCCGAGGCAAAAGGGATTCCGCTTATTCACGAAATGGCTCGCCAGAGAGGCGATAAGTTCTATGTTCTTGCAAGAAAGAAGCCGAAGCTTTATATGCAGGAGGTTTTTGAGGCTGAAGTCAGCTCTATAACAACTGCCGGTGAGCAAAAGCTGTATCTTGACGCGGCGGACGCAAGGAAAATGGAAGGCAAGAGAATTTTAATTGTCGATGATGTTGTTTCGACGGGAGAGTCCCTTGCGGCGCTTGAAAAGCTTGTAAATAAAGCCGGCGGAAATATTGTCGGGAAAATGACTATTCTTGCCGAGGGCGACGCTCAAAGCAGAGATGATATTATATATCTTGAAAAGCTGCCGCTTTTTAATTCCGATGGGTCGATAAAAAAGGACTGATAAAGTGAACATCGGATTATGCCGGGCTGTCGGCGCCTGAGGGCTTGAGCTGAGTGATACTTTTGCCTGCGCAGCGGAAAGTCAAGCCCTTAAGCCGCTGAAGCTTTCATAGGCGGGGCTTGAAACTATACACGGCGAAAATATGATTCTCTAAGCCGCCAAGGCTTGCGGCCAGGTAAAAATCTGCGGTAAGCGCTGTAAATTAGCGCATAATCAGATTATATCCGGCGTACTTGATTGGCGTTATTATAACAACAAAACGGCAAGGGGAAACATATCTTTTGATATTTGGGAGATAGCTATGAAGAAAATTTTATCTTTTATTATGCTTTGCGTTGCCGTTTTGGCGCTGTTTGGCTGCTCAAAGACGGAGAAAACGGCAAAAAAGACGGAATCCGAGCCCAAAAAAACTACGGAAAAGGTTCAGAAAAAGGAAGAGGAATCAAAGGAGGACGCCGAACTTTTTGAAGAGGAAAATGCTCCGGTTGAAACTATTGCCGAGACGAGCCCCGAAGAGGCGGCGGACAAGTGTCTTGACGCCCTTTATGCAGGGAATCTTACTGAGGCGAGGAAATACTCCGCTCCTGACGATTCGGCGTTTAAGGAGCTTACGGAGCTTCGGCGCAAAATGATGGAATCCTTTGAGGTGATGGATAACCAAAACCTTAAGGAAAAGGTGAATACGCTTATTGCCGCCACATTTAAGCAGTTTCAAAAAACGCGAAACGAAACAAAAATAAACGGAAACAGCGCAGCCGTCACATATTCGGTGTCAATGCCCGATATGTCGGGAATTGACTATTCAAAATATTCCGACGGATATATGAACGCAAGCGGAATAACTCAGGAACAGCTTATGTCACAGATTGAGGGAATGACGGAGGCGGAATCGGAGGAATGGTCAAAGGGATATATGCTTGATGTTATGATTTATGCCTTTGAAAACGGCGGCGATTTGCCGAGAACAACGAAAACCACAACGGTTTATCTTGACAAAACGGACAGCGGCTGGCTTGTCAGCAAAATAGAAAACCTTGCAAACTAAAAGGACTGCGGCAAAATGATTTTTAAGCAGCAATTTGTCTGTTACGGATATTTGTTTTGAGTGAGGATTCCTCAATATTTCGCGGTTTATACAAAGTTTAGCGAGAGATTCGGCGTGGCCGCCGTCCTCTTGTCGGAAACGCTGCCGATATGCAGAATAACAGACGACAAAAGGAGCGGTTTTATGACAAATATTGATAAATCTGTACAATTGAAATCTCAAGCGGCAGCGTTTGCTTCAAATTTTATTTTCGGATTCAGCTTTTTATTCTCAAATATGGCTCTTAAATGCACGACCCCGTCGGTTATGCTTGCGCTAAGATTCGTTTTTGCGTTTATAATTTTGAACCTGCTGATTTTAGTCGGAGCGGTCAAGGTTAGCTTTAAGGGGAAAAAGCCGGGCGGCGTTATTCTTATGGGGCTTATGCAGCCGGTTATATATTTTTATTGCGAGAGCTACGGTATATCATTTTCGTCTGCCACATTTGCGGCAATTATGATAGCTCTCGTTCCGATAGGCGCCATGATCTATTCCGCCGTATTTATGAAAGAAAAGCCCACGGCGCTCCAGGCTGTTTTTGGCGTGATTTCTGTTGCGGGAGTAATATTTATAAGCCTGTCGAGCGGAAGCGGCGGAGCAACGCCGATTGGTGCGGTTTTGCTTGCGGGAGCCATTGTGAGTGCCGTGGGTTTTAATGCAATAAGTCGTAAAAGTGCGGAAAATTTTTCGGCGTTTGAGCGGACTTATGTTATGTTTGCGGTTGCCGGAATCGTATTTTCGGCGGTTGCGGTCATTGAAAATCTCGGCGACCTGACTGCGTTATATACGCCTATTTCAGACCCGCGGTTTGTGATTGCGATTTTATACCTTGGCGGACTTTCGTCGGTTGTTGCTTTTCTTATGTTAAATTATGCAAATTCAAACCTGCCTATTTCCCGGACAACGGTATTTTCAAATGTAATAACGGTTGTTTCGATTTTTGCCGGAATAGTAATTATCGGAGACACCGCCTTAACGGTGCAGAATGTCTTATTTTCTCTGATGATTATTGTCGGAGTATGGGGTGTACAGAAATTTGCAAAGGACTGATAAACGAGGTATTGTTTGCACTTTTTCGGGATTTGCCGCGAAATTGTGATTATGAAAGTTCGTTTTGTGTGGGCGCGGAATAATCATAAGTGCTTGGTTTTGCGTTTTCGGGATTTGCCGCAAAAAGAAAAACGCAGAAGTGGGCATACATAAAAGAAAACGCAAAAACTTGCGGATTCAAAAAAGGGCAAATACAAAAAACGAGCGAACGCAAAAAAGGAGCTGCCGCAAAATGCGGCAGCTCCTTTGGGGTGGACGCAAAATAGTGCTGACCTACCAAACTGAGTCCAAAGGCCGTATATGGATACTGCGAGAGGCGAAGTTTGTTCAAAACGAAAAGCCTTTATAATTGAGATTCGTTATATAACGAATTTCCACCTAGGTTTCGGTTTCATTTTTGATTTTTGTATTTAAAATTATGGCATTTTTTATGCTTTGAGTGGTCTGTGCATCTTGCGCTGACCCGTTTTGGTTTTACAGCCTATGCTTTCCTGTTTTCGGATGAAGTTTTGCTTAAGATATAAGCGAAACTTTGTTTTCGGCAAAATCACAGAACAACAGGACTGAAGTATCTATTTAATTATTCCTATTCAGCCGGCTCGGCAGTAACTTCGGACTCCTGAACCGCCTGAGCCTGAGCGCTTGCCTGAGCCTGGCTTTGAGCCTCAGCCTGTTCGGTAAGTGCCTTAAGGTCAGACGAAACTTTAAGATTCTTAATTAAGTCCTTGTTTACCTTAACATTTGCATTTCTCTTTGCATAACAGATAATGTCCATAGGTCCTACCACTCTCTTAATGATATGATAGCCGAAATCTGTCTTAACGAGCCCGCTCATTTCACCAATTTTAAGCGCAAAAGCGGCATCTTCAAATTCCTGAACCATCTGTCCCTTTGAGAAGGAGTAGCCCTCGTCCGGCTGAGAGGGATCCTCACCGTACTGTGCAATCATTTCGTCAAAATCGGCGCCTGCTTTAATCTGCTTGAGAACATCCTGCGCTTTTGCCTTTGCAGCGGCGTCATCAACTCCGTTTTCTTCATCAATCTTTATTAAGATATGCTTAGCCGTAGCCGCTTCGGGATTGGATAAATTGTAAACAGAGGTATCCTTTTCCAGATATTTATCAAGATTATCCTGAATGTCCTGATATATTGCATTTACTCCTGCATCTATAAGGAGAAGCTTTTTAAACTGCTCAACCGAGGCATAGCCGTTATAGCCTAAAACCGTTTCAAATTCGTCCCCGTACTGAGATTCATACTGGGCAATCGTATCCTCAACAGACTGCTTATCCTCATCGGTAAGCTTGATGCCGTGCTTATCACCCAAAGAAATAATCGAATAAAACTCAGTACAGTCATTGATAGTTTCGGCAATAACCTTTTCTGCA